>JANQMT010000006.1:0-97265 GCA_028279945.1 Clostridia bacterium | reverse complement strand
AGATGTTCGGTATATAATTTGTAATGGAGAAATACTAGTTTTAATGGAGTGCAACGGAATTAAAACCAAAGGGTTGCAATACTTAGCAGAGGTTTAGGGCACTGACCGTCTTTCTCTAGTGATCTTCAAATTAGTCTCCCTTTGTTTATTTCTTAATGAAAATTTTATACCTAATGTCTCTCAACGTAAATCAAAGTGCAAGAGTTTTAATTCATATTGACCATTTTCATACACTCCTAATGAGTGAAGCTTTCATTATATCGTGTGTTTATCCAAATAACCATAATGTAGATATTACAAAAAGCCTTGCATCACAAGGCTTTTAAACTTAATTTTTTCTTCAGTTAACTCTAATCTACTTTTATTAGCTCTTCTATAACTTTCATCAACGCTTCCTGACCCCGTCTTTTAAGAGAAGAGATAGGAAGAATATGATCCGATGCATTCATTTGTAAATCTTTTCTAATAACCGAAAGCTTTTTTTGCATTTCGTTTTTAGATATTTTATCTGACTTTGTTGCCACTACTATACCATCTAATTGATAATATTTAAGCCATTCATACATTTGTTTGTCTTGAGTAGAAGGCGCATGCCTTATATCCACCAATTGTACGACTTTAAGCAGATTTTCTCTGGTGCTGAGATATTTTTCAATCATAACGCCCCATTTTTCTCTTTCTGTCTTAGAAACTCTGGCATACCCATAACCGGGTAAATCTACAATTCTAAAAGCATCGTTAATTTGATAAAAATTAATGGTCTGTGTTTTCCCAGGGCTTGAGCTGGTTCTTGCCAATCTTTTTCGTCCCAAAAATGTATTGATTAAAGAAGACTTGCCCACATTAGACCTGCCGGCAAAAGCAATCTCAGGCAGATCCGGCTCAGGGTATTGCTTGGGTTGAACGCCTACTGCAATGAGCTCTGCAGTCTTAATGATCATTTCGTTCGTTCTCCTTAACCAAAGCATGCTGTAAAACTTCGTCCATATTATCTAATAAGACAAAATCCAGATTTTTTCTTACATTTTCAGGTATATCATCAATGTCTTTTTCGTTTTCATGTGGTAAAAGAACTTTTTTAATACCGGCTCTATGTGCAGCCAGCACCTTCTCCTTTATACCTCCAACCGGTAAAACTTTTCCTCTTAATGTTATTTCTCCTGTCATAGCCACATTCTTATCCGTCGGTATTTTAGATAGAGCAGATATAACAGATGTGCACATGGTAACGCCTGCGGAAGGCCCATCTTTAGGTGTAGCACCTTCGGGAATATGGATATGGAGATCGTAATCTTTATAGAAATTACTATCGATATCCAGTTCGTTTGCTCTTGATCGTATATAGCTGATACCCGCTTTTGCCGATTCCTGCATGACATCACCCAGCTGTCCGGTCAATACCAGCTTCCCACTGCCTTCCATAATAGTGGTTTCTATAGATAAAGTATCCCCGCCTACAATGGTCCAAGCAAGTCCGGTTGTCACGCCAATTTCATTGCCTGCTTCGATTATGTCATAACGATATTTTTTCTTGCCTAAATATTTTTCTAGATTTCCGGAATTGGCTCGAACATTTTTTATATTATCTTCAACGATTTTTTTTGCAGCTTTCCTACAAATATTAGCAATTTGTCTTTCCAGATTTCTAACACCGGATTCTCGAGTATAGTAATTGATCACATCTCGTATGACTTGTTCAGATAGTGATAAGTTCTTGCCGCTTAATCCATGCTCTTTTTTCTGTTTCGGCACCAGGTATTTTTGTGCGATGTTGACTTTTTCTTCTTCGGTATAGCCTGAAATCTCGATGACTTCCATACGATCTAATAAGGGTCTTGGTATGGTATCCGTTGTGTTAGCAGTGGTGACAAACATGACATTGGATAAATCAAATGGTACTTCTAAGTAATGATCTGTAAACTCTTTATTTTGTTCGGGATCTAACACTTCTAATAGCGCTGAGGCCGGATCTCCTCTAAAATCTGCTCCTATTTTATCCACTTCATCAAATAAGAACACCGGATTATTGGATTCCGCATCTTTGATGGCTGAGATAATTCTTCCCGGAATAGCACCGATATAAGTTCTTCGATGACCTCGGATCTCGGCTTCATCTCTGACTCCCCCTAAAGACATACGCACAAAATTACGCTTTAGGGCACGTGATATGGATTTTGCTATTGAAGTTTTTCCCACTCCCGGAGGCCCGACTAAACAAAGTATAGGGCCTTTCATGCTATTGGATAACTTTCTGACTGCTAAGAATTCTAAAACACGTTCTTTGACTTTATCTAAACCATAGTGATCTTCATCCAAAGTCTTTTGAGAGTACTTAATATCAATTTTATCCTTGGTTTGTTTGTTCCATGGAAGATCCAATATCCATTCTACATAGGAACGAATAACACCGCTTTCAGCAGAGGAGGATGGAATCTTGGATAATCTATTGATTTCTTTTTCAACTTTTTCATTTGTCTTTTTAGGTAGGTTTAATTTCTTTAATTTTTTTAAGTAAGCATCAATTTCTTCTTCAGTATTTTCGTCTTGTCCTAATTCTTCTTGGATGGCTCTTAACTGTTCTTTAAGATAGTATTCTTTTTGAACTTTATTAATTTGAGAGCGTACTTTGATATTGATATCTCGTTCTATTTTAAGAACTTCATTTTCTCTCAGCAGTATTTTATGCAAAATGTCCAAACGCTCTTCAATATGAAAAGCTTCCAGAATCTCTTGCTTATGTTCTGTTCTAATATCTAAATGAGAGGTAATAATATCAGCTAGTCTTCCCGGTTCTTCAATTGATGCGACAGAAGGATAAATCTCAGGGGATATTTTAGAATTTAATGCAAGATATTCCTCAAATTTTGCAAGGACAGCTCGCATCAAAGCTTCTAGTTCCTCTGTAATCTCCGAATCTTCTTCATACACTTCTATTATTTCACATTTAAAATGCGGGTCTTCGGATAATATCTCCTCAATGACCCCTCTGCTCAAACCTTCAACTAAAACACGAATGGCGTCACCAGGAAGTTTTAGCATTTGTTTTATTTTAGCAACGGTTCCTACTTTATAAAAATCATCTTTAGTTGGTATATCTGTTTCTGCGTTTACCTGAGCTGAAAGGAATATTAATTGATCATTCATCATAGCTTCTTCCAACGCGTTGATTGATTTTTCTCTTCCTACGTCAAAGTGCAAAACCATATATGGAAAAACGGATAACCCTCTTAAGGGTATCATGGGCAATATGATTTTTTCCTTTTCATTAGTATTCATTATATTCACTCCTTGCTGAAGAATCCTACTTTTATTTTGCTGTAATCACTGTCTTAATATACTTTTATACTGTATTATAATGAATTAAAAAATTTTTTCAATTATTTGCCAACATCTTTTAAAAAAAAAAGGCGGCAAAGCCGTCCGTCAAGATGCAGATTCTTGATTTTTACTTCTTTTTTTAGAATCTTCCAATACCAAAGTTGGCATATTATTGTTTGTAATGGTTTCTTTTGTTATAATACACTTCTTTATATCATTTCGTGATGGAATTTCATACATGATATCTGTCATCACATTTTCAATAATACTTCTTAAACCTCTGGCCCCTGTTTTTTTAGAAACAGCTTTTTCAGTAATGGCATACAGAGCTTCTTCTTCTATCTCTAACTCTACATCATCCATTTCAAAGAGCTTTTTATATTGCTTAACCAAGGCATTTTTAGGTTCTCTTAATATACGAACCAAGGCTTCTTTTCCTAGTACAGACAGTGTGATAATAACCGGAAGTCTTCCAATAAATTCTGGAATCAAACCATATTTAAGCAAGTCTTCTGGCTGCACTTGGCTAATCAATTCACTGGTTTCAATTTTTGAACTCTTTAAATCTGAGTTGAATCCAATGGTTTTTTCGCCAATTCTTCTCTGAATAATTTTTTCCAAACCATCAAATGCGCCTCCACAGATAAATAAAATATCTGTTGTATCGATTTGAATAAATTCTTGGTGTGGATGTTTTCTTCCACCTTGTGGCGGTACACTGGCAACAGTTCCTTCTAAAATCTTCAACAGCGCTTGCTGAACACCTTCTCCACTAACATCTCTGGTAATAGAAGGATTATCTGTTTTTCTTGCTATTTTATCTATTTCATCCACATATATGATGCCTTTTTGGGCACGCTCAATATCATAATCTGCTGCTTGAATTAATTTAAGTAATATATTCTCTACATCTTCGCCAACATATCCTGCTTCTGTCAACGCCGTCGCATCGGCTATTGCAAAAGGAACATTCAATATTTTTGCCAAGGTTTGAGCCAATAATGTCTTTCCTGAACCTGTAGGTCCAATCATGACAATATTACTCTTTTGGATCTCTACATCACTTTTGTTATTGATATTATTAATACGTTTATAGTGATTATATACTGCTACAGCTAATCCTTTTTTTGCATCATCTTGTTCAATTACATACTCTTCAAGAATATCAAATATTTCTTTTGGCTTAGGTAATTTCTCTGAATATTGGTTGTTAATTGACCCTGTTTCTTCGCTTATTATTTCTTGACACAATTCTATACACTCATCGCAAATATAAACGCTAGGTCCAGCAACCAGCCGTTTGACCTGATCTTGAGATTTCCCGCAAAAAGAGCATTTTAACTGTTTTTTGTCATCAAATCTGGACATCTGTTCACCTCAATAGTTTATTTTCTAGGCACTATAACTTTATCTATTATACCATATTCAACAGCTTCTGTAGCAGTCATAAAATTATCTCTATCTGTATCCTTAGCTACTTTTTCCATGGGCTGACCAGTTTTTTCGCTTATAATCGAGTTAATACTTTCTCTTATTTTTAATAATCTTTCAGTATGGATTCTAATGTCCTCAACTTGCCCGCGTGCACCGCCTAAAGGCTGGTGAATCATAATTTCAGAATTGGGTAAAGCAAATCTTTTTCCTTTTGCTCCCGCCGTAAGCAGAAAAGCACCCATACTGGCTGCCATTCCAATACAAGTAGTGGACACATCCGGTTTAATATGCTGCATCGTATCATATATAGCCATTCCTGCTGTTACAGAACCTCCAGGACTGTTAATATATACCATTATATCCTTGTCTGGATCTTCAGACTCTAAAAATAAAAGCTGTGCTACGACTAAACTGGCTGTATGATCATTTATTTCCTCACCAAGAAATATAACTCTATCTTTTAATAATCTTGAATAGATATCGTATGATCTTTCTCCTCTATTAGTCTGCTCTACTACCATAGGAATAAGCGACATAATTCATTCCTCCTCATGTATAATTATGAAAGCTTGGCATTGTTAACTAGGAATTCCATAGTTTTAGTGATTTTTAAATCTTTCTTAATGTAATCATAGTTTTCTGCTTTTAGAGATTTTTTAAACTCTTCTACTTCTGTTTTATATTCATCAGCAAATCTTTTAATTTCTGTTTCGACATCTTCATCTGAAACTTCAATATTTTCTTGTTTTGAAACTGCTTCTAATGCCAAACGTGATTTAACTTTTTTCTCAGCATCTTTTTTCATATCTTCTCTTAAGTCACTTTTTTCTTTGTTAAGATATTTTAGATATGAATCAAGATTTAATCCTTGGTATTGAAGTTGGAATTCAAATTCTCTAATCATTTCATCCACTTGATCTTCTATCATAACATCCGGAACATCTACTTCAGTGGTTTCAAGAACCTTATCTAAAACTAAAGTTTTTTGTTCTGTTTCAGCTTTTTGTTTTTTTGTTTTTTCCTGTTTTTCCTTAAGATCATTTTTTAGTTCTTCGAGTGTATCAAATTCACTGACATCTTTTGCAAACTCATCATCTAATTCCGGCATCTCTTTTTCTTGAACTTCTTTGATGGTCACTTTAAAGACTGCATCTTTTCCCGCTAAATTCTCATGATATTCTTCTGGGAACGTCACTTTCACTTCTACATCATCTCCGGCTTTATGTCCAATTAATTGCTCTTCAAAACCGGGAACAAAGCTGCCGGATCCAATTACTAATACTTGATTTTCAGCTGTGCCGCCTTCAAATTGTTCGTCACCAACATAACCTTCGTAATCTATGGTTACCGAGTCACCGTCTTTAACTTCTCTGTCAACTTGAATCAAACGTGAGTTTCTTTCCTGCATAGATTGAATCTCTTGATCAACATCCTCGTCTGTAACATTATACTCAACTTTTTTTGCTTCTATACCTTTATAATCCCCTAAAGTAATTTCAGGCTTTACAGTTACGGTAACTTTAAGAATTAAATTTTCGTTTTTTCCAATCTGCTCTAAGTCTATAGACGGTCTATCCACAGGATCTAATTCTAACTCTTCGATGGCAGCTGTATATTCTTCGGGGAACAATATATTAATGGCATCGTCATAAAAGATGCCTTCACCATATTTCATTTCTAGAATTTTTTTAGGAACCTTTCCTTTTCTGAATCCATCGGCAGTATATTTATGTTTTGTTTTTTGATAAGCCTTTTTTACAGCTTCTTCAAATTTTTCTGCTCCTATTTCCATCTTAAACTCTACATCGTTTTTTTCTTTTTTTTCAAAAGCATAACTTGATTTCATTACATTATCCTCCTAGAACGCGTTATATATCTTAACTCATTGAGTACATTTTTAAGACCAATGGATATCCATTGGTCTTATCGTTTTGCAGTATAACACATTAATTATATCATTATACCCATGGATGTAAAGTAACATTAGCATTTTTATTTATTTTTTTGGATATTTTTTTATCTTCCTTGAATACTAATGATTATTCAGATACAATGTAAGCAAATTTATGAAAGCCTAGCTGGAGAAAATACATGATTTAGCGTGTTCTCATACAAATAGCAGCTTAGGTGAGGAGGCACTGTAGTTAATGAAAAAAAACGAGACGCTGACAAGCTCATTCATAGATAAATTCATATCCGATACCTCCATGGAAGAACTCATGAGCATTCTGGATTATATCCAAGACGCCATTATTATCGATGATGGTGCAGGAAATACACTGTGGCTTAATAAATCTACAGAAGAATTGTATCATGTAAAAAGAGAGGACATATTAGGTAAAAACGTTGAGGAATTAGAAAGCTCGGGTATTTTTTCTCCTTCTGTTGCTAAACTTGCCATGGAAAAGAAAAAATCCGTTAGTATCCTCCATAGTAATGTAGAAGGAAAGAAACTGTTAACAACAGGTACGCCTATCTTTGATGAAAATAAAAAGATTAAAAAAATCATCAGTACGTCTAGAGATATTACAGAGCTTATTCAATTAAAGAATAGAATAGAAGATGTGCAAACGGCTTTGGATGAATTAAAATCCCAGAAGAGAGTATTTTTTGGTGATATCATTGCCAACAGCCCTACCATGTATAATGTGATACAATTGGCTAAAAGGTTAGCACAAATTGATTCTACAGTGTTGATTACAGGCGAATCCGGTGTGGGAAAAGGGGTTGTGGCTAAGCTCCTTCACGAAACCGGTAAACGCAAAAATCACCCCTTTGTTAAAGTTAACTGCGGCGCCATCCCCGACAATCTATTAGAATCCGAATTGTTCGGATATGAACCCGGTGCTTTTACAGGGTCCAGAAAAGACGGAAAAAAAGGCCTCTTTGAAATGGCTCAAGACGGTACTATCTTTTTAGATGAAATTGCTGAATTGCCTCTGCACTTACAAGTCAAAATTCTTCAAGTTATTCAAGACAAAGAAATACAACGTGTTGGAAGTGTCGATACCATTTCTGTTAACGTTAGAATTATAGCAGCTACCAATAAAGATCTTCAATCCATGGTTAACGAGGGGAAATTCAGAGAAGATTTATACTACCGTCTTTACGTTGTTCCTATTAATATACCGCCTCTTAGAGAAAGACAAGAAGATATCATTCCTATGGTAAGACATTTTCTGCAAAAATATAATAAGAAGTTTAATGAGAAAAAAAGAATAGATCCCAATACCATTGCTATGCTTATTAAATACCACTGGCCCGGTAACGTCAGAGAATTGGAAAATATTATAGAGAGACTCATCATCACCACAAAAGGAACCATCATACTTCCAGATAATTTACCTTCCTATATATTTGAAAATACCAGAAGCCCTGGTGGTGAAATCACCTTATCTCCTATTATGAATCTAAAGAAGGCATTAGATGAAACAGAAAAGCAAATTATAAAAAATGCTGCAGAGAAATATAAGACAACCCGTCAAATCGCTAAAGCCCTTGGTGTCAGCCAGCCTACCATCGTACGTAAAATGCAGCGTTATGGCATAGATGCAAAATAGTATCGTTTGATTCATCCGTGAATCAAACTCTTTTTTTTGCCTTTTGGGTTGATTATACGTAATTTTTACATATTATAAACCATATATACTATAAAATCACCTGTATACTCCTTTTTTTAGATTCATTTTAGAATCTACTCGTCCATGCCCAACCGTTCATTTTTATTGAATTTCATTTAAAATTCACAGTTTGTACTTTTTGGTATAATTTTTGCATTAATGGTTTAGCATATTCAATAACAATAATTTAAATTAGGTGGTATAAGCCGCCTACACATAAAAGGAGGATGTTAACATGTCTATGAACGCTGCTGAATATGTAGCAACTTTAGTTGAAAGAGCTAAGAAAGCTCAAGGGATTGCTGAAAATTTTTCACAAGAGCAGGTAGATGAATTGTGTGCCGCTATTGCTTATAATGGTACAAAAAAAGAATTCGCTACGGACTTATCTAAAATGCTAGTTGAAGAATCCGGTATGGGTTTAGTTGATCACAAATTTGGTAAAATGATGACTAAAATCAAAGGTACTTACAGAGATATGAAAAATGAAAAATCTGTAGGCGTTATTGAAAGAAACGAAGCCCTTGGTCTTATTAAGCTGGGTAAGCCTGTAGGCGTCGTTGGTGCTTTAATCCCTGTAACAAATGGTGAAGCAACGCCTTTCTGCAAAGCTATTTCAGCTATCAAAGGTAGAAATGCTATCATCTTAGCACCACATCCAAAAGCAAAAAATACAAATAAAGTAGCAGGAGATGCTATCAGAGCTACTTTGAAAAAGTATGGTGCTCCTGAAGATTTAGTAATCGGTATCGATCCTGAATATGTAAGTGTTGAAGTAAGTGGTGAATTAATGAAGCAAGTCGATATGGTACTTGCAACCGGCGGTACGCCTATGGTTAAAGCTGCTTACAGCTCCGGAACACCTACTATCGGTGTTGGAACCGGTAACGCTTCTGTTATCATTGATGGTTCTACAAACTTAGATACGGTGGCAGACATGGTTATGAGATCTAAAACTTTTGATCATGCTACGAGCTGTTCTACAGAAAACAACTTAATCATAGATGAAAAAGTATATGATGATTTTGTTGAAGCACTGAAAAAGCAAGGTGGATACTTCATTTCTAATGATTCACCTGAAAAAGCGCAACTTAGAGATGGTGTATGGCCGGACGGACATACATTAAACAGACACATCGTAGCTCAATCTGTTGAAAAAATTGCTGAGGTTGCAGGTTTAACCCTTCCGGCAGGAACAAAATTCATCGTAGTTGAAGAAGATGGCATCGGCGAAAATCACAGATTCTCTGCTGAAAAATTATCGGTTATCACAACACTTCACAAATATACAGACTTTGAAGATGCTCTTGATAAACTAGACGCTATCCTTGAATTTATGGGCCAAGGACACTCTTGCGGTATCCATACTAAGTATGACTATAGAGTACTTCAATTAGCAGATAGAATAAAAGCTGCAAGAATCATGGTTAACCAACCTCAATGCTTGGCTAACAGTGGTGCTTGGACAAACGGTATGCCAATGTCAATGACTCTTGGCTGCGGTACTTGGGGTAATAACAGTGTATCTCATAACGTAACTTGGAAAGATCTCCTCAATACAACTTGGGTTTCTTATCCAATCGAGTCTACTCAACCTACAGATGAAGAATTATTCCCAGCAGCAGTTGTTGAGTTCAATAAGTAATTTATATCAATTCATTACAAAAATGATTATTGGAGGATGTTAATTATGTCTAAAATAAGAGAAATGGACTTAAAATACAACCTGCATTCTTGGAACAAGCAATCAGGTTTAAAACCAGAAGTTATTACTAAAGCCGAAGGTATCTACCTTTGGAATGAAGAAGGCAAACGATTCTATGACATGTCTGCTCAATTGGTTAACATGAACCTTGGACATGGCCATAAAAAAGTTATCCAAGCTATAAAAGATCAAGCAGAAAAACTTGCTTTCATTGCACCTTCATATGCATGTGACGTTCGTTCTGAAGCTGCTAAGAAATTGGTTGAATTGGCTCCGGATTATATGTCAAAAGTATTCTTCACAAATGCCGGCGCAGAAGCTAATGAAAATGCTATCAAAATGGCAAGAATGTACACTGGAAGAAATAAAATCTTCTCCGCATACAGATCCTATCATGGTGCGACTTACGGCGCAGCAAACTTAACCGGTGAAGCCAGAAGACAATATGCTGAGCCGGGAATACCAGGATTCATTAAATTTGAAGGTCCTTATGCATATAGAGCGCCTAAGCAAGTTAAATTCGAATCTGAAGCAGACGTTGCAGCTTATTACTTAGAAATACTTGAAAACCAAATCATTTATGAAGGTACTGATAAAGTTGCTGCTATCTTCTTTGAAACAGTCGTAGGAAGTAACGGTGTCTTGATACCTCCTAAAGGATATTATGAAGGCGTTAGAGAAATCTGTGACAAGTATGGTATCCTAATGGTTTTTGACGAAGTAATGGCTGGATTTGGAAGAACAGGTACAATGTTTGCATTTGAAAACTATAATGGTAAGCCTGACCTAATTACTTTTGCTAAAGGTTCTACTTGCGGATATGCACCTCTAGGCGGCGTTATCGTTAGTGATAAAATTGCTAAGCATTTTGATGAAAACATCTTAGGATGCGGCCTTACTTACAATGGTCATCCACTGGGATGTGCTGCAGCTATCGCCACCATCGATGCTTATATCGAAGAAAACATTTTCGATAATGTCAATCAATTAAGCGGCGTACTTGGTGAAATTCTTGAAGAAATCAAGGAAAAACATGCCTGCGTAGGTGATGTAAGATACGTTGGCCTATTCAGTATGATTGAACTTGTAAAAGACAAAGAAACAAAAGAGCCTATGGTTCCTTTCGGTCAAGACCCAGACGGTACAATGGCAAAAATCATTGGTATGCTCAAATCAGAAGGCTTTGTAACGTATAAAATGAATAACATGCTTGCTGTCTCTCCACCTCTTATCATAACCGAAGAAGAGTTAAGAGAAGCAATGAAAATCATGGATAACGTTCTGGATTCTGTTGACAACATGATTAGATAAAAAAAATTCTATGCAACCCAAAATAAAGCTCCTATTTGGAGCTTTTCTTTTTTTCAAATTATTTCAACAGCAACGAATTTTCTCAACTCCTTATTTAAATCCAGCAAATATCCTGCTCTTTTCTTATTCAATTCGAAACCATTCAAAAGGGATTTATTGTCTATTTATGTACTTTAATGTTGTACGATTGTCTAAGTTAATACAACCATTTTATATTATAATAAAATAATAGATATAATAAAATTGTTCGGATTAGGTTAAAAAAGGAGAATTGGAAATGATATTCGGCATGCCATCTGCTGACTTTTGCATACTTGCTATTTGGCCTATTATATGGATCGTATCCTCTATTATTATTCATACCAGAACCAAAAAAGAGGACAAACAAGAAGAGACTTATGATTTAAATTTAGAAAGAAAATAACTATAACTTTGAGCTTAAAAACTCCATGACATGTATATTTATCATGGAGTTTTATATATAATTGATGCTTGGTCATCTAAATAAGTTTTGATCCCTCAGTTTGTTTATAATTGTTCACAACCTTAAAAATTTCATCTACATGTTTTTGTTTACCAAAGGCAAATCCACAAATAATATGAACGATGAAATTCACACCCATTCCTACCATTCCTGCAGACCATCCTCCTGTCCATGCAATTGATTGAGGATTCAGGTTTCCATAAAGTGCAATAACAACGCCTATCAACATGCCTGCAAATGCGCCGGGCAAGTTACTCTTCCTCCAAAACAAACCAACAAATAAAGGTATAAATGCTTGAACAATACAATCGTACATGACAAGTGCAATCATCATAAGGTTAGGAAGGTCTATTGTGGCAATATAAAGGGAAATCAAACCTACTCCAATCGTTAAACCTTTTGCGTATTTCAACATGGTTTCTCTAGAAAGATTTTTAACAACGGATGATGCCAAATCCTTAGCGATTAAAACCGATGCCGTGTTAATAACAGCAGAAATCGTTGACATGCAAGCCGATAAAGCAAATATTCCAATCAGAGCCAGAACAAATGGTCCCCCGTAATGATCAGCCATCCAAAATATCGCTGATTGTGCATCAGCAGGAAATCCTTCTAAAAGTCCTGCTCCTAACCCCAATGCCAGTGTCAAAAATCCAATAAAAACGCCTGCCAGCGGCGCAATAAAAACTGATTTTTTTACTGCTTTTGGACTATCTGCCATGTAAATTCTATTGAAAATACCCGGCAGAGTAAACGCCCCTAATGTGCAGGTAATAATAACCGAAGCCCAATAATTTCCACCAAATCCGCCTTGTAAAGTCAACAGCTCCGGCTTAAGCTCTTGAAGCACCGGATAGATAGCAAAAACGCCTCCATAAATTTTTCGTATCAAATAATATACCGTAATCGTTCCTATAACTGTAAATGTGATTCCCTGAACTAAGTTGCCGATTGCAGTTGCCCTTGCGCCTCCATAGAAGCTATATATCACTACAAATAAACTGACAATGATCATGCCAATATTAAAATTGATCGAATGATATGTTGCTGCTGCAACAATATAACCTATTGTTTTCATCTCTAAAATAAGCCAAGGAAACCAGAATAAAAACGTAGCTAAAGAAAATAAAACTTTAAACTTTTTATTCCCATATCTCAGGCCGATCATGTCTGCTTGTGTTTCTAAATCAAATACTTTTCCCCATATCCAAACAGGACGTGCCATTAAATACATAATGACTAGACTTGCTACAGAGTAAATGACCAAATATTGAGCAAAGATCCCTAATCCTGCTGATGCAGCAAACCAACCCGTATAAATGGAGCCTACATACCAACCTCCAAGATAAGAAAAACATGATAATAACCATCCAAAATTCCGACTGCCTACACTAAATTCTTCTAACGAATCTTGTTTAGTATGGCATTTTCTTATTATTAATGCATTAATTATGAAATATATCGCTATTATACCGATTACAATGACGGCCTTATTCATTATTGTTCACCTCCCATGTTTTCTTTATTGTCGATTTTTTCTTCCAGCTTAAACCATGCCATTAGTCCAACGCCAATGAGAACTGCCGTTAAAAGAATGAAGAATTGAAAACAAGGAAAACCTAAAATATACGGCTCAATTCTATTTATCAGGTTGACCGTTGGAGGCATTGTAATAAACCCTATTACAATCAGAAAATAGATGACTGCTGTCGTGTACAGCTTTTTTCTACTCATAAAATTTCACCTCTCAGTGTTTTATTTTTTTAAAAAATCTACTACTTTTCATAAACTACAGATCCGCCTTTAATTGTCATTTCTACATTCATGTCGTAAATATTATTCTCAAGATTATACGGATCACAATCAATGACCACCATATCCGCATCTTTCTTCACTTCAATACTTCCTTTTGTTTCTTCTAAATGTCCTGCATAAGCACCATTTATAGTAAACATTTTAATTGCATCCGTTAATGAAATATTTCTTACCGGGTTAGGATTGTTTACACAAGCAGCAATGTCAACCAAAGGTTCAATTTTCGTAACAGGTGAATCTGATCCACCACACACCATACAACCTTTTTCAATTATTTTGTTAAAAGGATCCATTTGATCTGCTCTTTCTCTGCCTATTGCCATTTCAAAAGGTCCACCTTCTGATCGATCCCATAAATATGTAAATCCCGGCTGCATAGATAAAATAATTCCAAGCTCAGCTGCCATCTCAATATGCCTAGGGGTTGGCTGACAGAAATGTTCAATCCTATGCCGCAATCCTTTATCCCCTTGTTCTTTTATCACCCTGTCATATGCATAAATCAACTGATCGATTGCACGTTCTCCAACAGCATGCATTGCGCATTGTATCCCTTCAGAATTAGCCTGAGATGCTAATTGGTATACCTCTTCATCCGTATGATACAGTATCCCTCTTAGTTCAGGTCGATCAAGATATGGCTCAAACATTGCCATTGTATTTTCAAAAAGTGCTCCGTCCAAAGTTAAACACCCTCCAATTCTGGGTAAGTTTAATTTTTTTACGTCTTCAATATTCCAAGTTTGATAAAAAGTGACTATATCAACAGGAAATGATTTTTCATTAGTTAAAGATAAGTGTAAATCCTTATCACCTTTAACAAATTGTCCATATAAACCATGTATCGTCGTTACGCCTTTACTACTAGCGTGTTTTGTACAATCTTGAATAAACCCCAGTAATGCTTCATCCGATAATTTTCCCATAATATTGGCGGTTGCTAAAAAAGAAGACTCATCGGATAAAAACGTCCCTATTACTTCCCCATTTTCAATCTCTACACCCGGCGTATCCAATGGGACATCTGCGTACTCTAATCCTTTGCTGTTCACGCCGCACCCGTGCAGCGTAGCCGCAAAAATAGCGACAGGATGTTTACCGGAAACCCTGTCCAACTCCCATTTAGTAGGAAACCTGCCTTCTTTAATATTGGGCACAAGCAGTCCCACACCGAAAACCCATGTATCATTCTCTTGGCCTTTACAAGCTTCTTCCATCATCCTGAGTATTTCATCAATACTTTTGGCATTTTCTAAATTGACTGCATTCAAATACAATCCGGATAACATCACGTGTACATGGCTGTCAATAAGTCCTGGGAGCACTGTTTTTCCTTTTAAGTCAATTATTTTTTTAGCGCTTTCCGGTACATGCTCCGAATTTCCGGTTGCTGCAATTATGCCATCTTTTACGCCAACCCATTCCGTCCGTGGTAAAGTCGTATCCATTGTGATAATATTCCCATTCTTTAGTAATAAATCATAACCCATTGCCTCACTCCTTTCTTTATATTTTCTTACATTATAGACTGTAAAATTAAAGCTACTATAAAGTAAACCTTAATCTAGTTTAAGCAACCTTAAATTTTTTTAATGGTTCAAAAAATTTAAATAATTTAAGAAATCATATATAATGGTTTTAAATTCATTACACTTTGCCACTAGCTTTGGAGGTTTTTACGAATGAATTCACTTACTCAATCCATCATTACCTTAGTATCCATCTCATTAATATATTCTTTTTTCTATTTTTACATTTACATTCAAAATAAGCATAGATACCTTGCCATATGGGGATTTGGCTGGATTATCTACTCTCTTGGATATTTGTTCTCCTATAATTTTGGATTTGAAGCAATGCTTTTCAAGTATTCCTGTTCCATTATGAGCAGCGCCTTCTTACTGTTGGGGACATTACAATTGCTTAATTATTCCTTTTATCCTGTTTTGCGCAGAGCATTAGTTATGACCAGTATTTTGATAGCCGTCAGCATCTTAATTATATTTAGAGTACATGATATAACCACCATTCATCACTTATTATCTTTACCTGTATCCCTCATGGTTTCTATCATTTCAATTTTCACCGGAATCGTTTTTCTAGTTCATGATGCGCCTAATCACCAAATTGAAAACAACTTATTTATTGTGGGCATTATAAAAGATTTTACAGGTTGGATGTTTATAATATGGGGCATGCATAAGGGCTACTATTCTTTTGTCAATCCAGATTTCTTTTTTTCTTCTTGGAATTATATCAGTTCAATCATTTTAACCAATATATTGAATATTTCTATCATTTTAACCTCAACACAGCAAAATAACATTGAGTTAGCAAAGCGAGAGCAGCTTTATCGGTTATTAGCAGAACACTCTCAGGATTTAATCATTAAATTTAATGTTTATCCCCAAAAAACATTTTCATATATAAGTCCATCCGTGCTCCCAATAACTGGCTATTCAAAGGATTTTTTCTATAAGGATTATCATCATTTTTATGATATAATTTATGATGATGATAAATATCTTTATTTAAACTTTATCAAAAATCTAGATGAATCAAATCTATCATTGGTATTCCGCATGGTTAAGAAAGATTCTAAAATCATATGGATTGAGCAGCATACAACCATTATATGTGATGAAGAAAATAAGCCGATTTCTTTTGAAGCAATTTTGCGTGATATTACCCAAGTAAAAGAAAATGAAGAAAAAGTATTTAAATCTGAAACTTCGAGAAGACAACTATTAGCCAACATTTCTCATGAACTCAGAACCCCTATTACCTCCATAATTGGTTATTTATCTTTAATAGTGGATAACATCATAACCCATCCTAAAGAACAACTAGACTATATTAAAATCTGCTTAGATAAATCAATGACATTAAACGTTCTCATTGAAGATTTATTTGAACTGTCTAAGCTTGAGGCAGATCAATTACTTTTTGATTTTAAAAAGATAGACGTTAATGATTTAATGACTGAAATATATAATGAATTCAAATTTGATGTTGAAAATATAAATATTAAATTCACATTAATACCATACAATACGCCTGATGGTTTGTGCCCTAATATATGGATTGATAAAACAAGAATCATACAAGTATTTAGAAACCTAATCCATAATTCCATCAATAACATTACGAATGACGGTAAAATAACCATTAGCTGCAAAGATTTTAACCCTACCATTTTGCCTAAACCTATCAGCACCAACCCTATTAACGACTATATACTTTTTACTATCAAAGACAACGGAATAGGCATCTCTAAAAACGATTTACCCAATATATTTGAAAGGTTTTATAGAAAAAAAACAGCTGGAATAAAGGAAGGAACCGGCTTAGGTTTAAGTATCTCAAAAGAAATAGTAAAAAAACATAATGGTGAAATATGGGCATTTAGCAAAGAAAATGTTGGGACAAAAATATATATTATTTTGCCTATTGAAAAATAGTTTGCTATATTCA
The DNA here is from genome assembly GCA_028279945.1 of Clostridia bacterium. GTDB lineage: Bacteria > Bacillota > Clostridia > Peptostreptococcales > JAAYPU01 > JAKSCF01. The sequence goes on along the minus strand of JANQMT010000006.1, from coordinate 80,104 downwards.
AATACATGGATTATGAAAGGAAGAAGATAATGGCAGGCGAAAATATACTTATAATAGATGATGATGAAGACATTATTACTTTTCTAAAGATTTATCTTGAAAATGAGCAATTCAACATTTTTACAGCATCAAATAATCAAGATGCATTAAGTATTGTAAATAATCATCACATTGATTTAATATTATTAGATGTTCTATTACCCAATATTGACGGATTTGAAATTTGTTTAAATTTAAGAAAAATTACTACTTCTCCTATTATTTTTTTAAGCTGTAAGAATGAAGAACTGGATAAAGTCGTGGGACTTTCAGTTGGTGGAGATGATTATATTACAAAGCCATTTTTACCCGGAGAACTAATGGCGCGTATCAAATCAAATATTCGTCGTTCACGAGATTACTCCATTAAAAATGAAGCACATTATATGATCTCATTGCAAAATATAACCATTAACTTACTAACAAAAAAAGTATCTATTAACGGCCAATTGGTTAATCTCTTGCCTAAAGAATTTAGCATCCTTATCCTATTTGTAAAAAACCCTGAGAGAATTTTTTCAAAAGAAGAAATATTTGAATTGATATGGAAAGATCAAATTTTAGAAACCGATATCAATACTATAATGGTGCATATTAGCAATTTAAGGAAAAAGATTAAAACCCCTAATCATGATTTCCCCCAAATCATTACGATTAAAGGTATGGGTTATAAACTTATCTTAGAGGAGACATAAGCATTTTGGAAACGCATACATAAAAAGCTGTCTCAGCATTTTTTCAAGACAGCCTTTTAATATAAAATTGATGCTATTTTTGGTGGTAAACATCCAATATTATTCTATGATTTACATCCACCAAGCTTTGTTTTCTTGAGCAATGATTTTACCGGACATAGCTTGCTCATCTAATTTTCCGTCTTTAATAACAGGTTTGCCATTTACAAATACCCAATTGATGCCTTCAGGCTCAGCGTCGGGAATCCCTATCCCAGAATACTCAGCACGGTCTATTATGGTCTTAGGATTAAAAACAACGATGTCTGCATCGGCACCGGAACCCATCCAGCCTTTATTTTCTAATCCAAAGAATTTCGCCGGCATCCAAGTACACTTTTTTACAGCATCCATCATAGAAAATTCATTCATTTCTCTGACAAATCTTCCAAACACTTTAGGATAAGTGCCTGCATCTTGTGGGTGACCTGTCCCCGGCTGATGAGAGCCTACTGCGCCATCTGTAGATACCATGGTATAAGGCTGCCGCATGGCTTCAATGACCTCGTATTCTTTTCCTACAAAGGCTGTACATAATGTTTTAGGATCTGTTTTAAGAAGCTCTTTATACAACGCTTCATTTAACCTTTTGCCAATATAGGGACCGCTGGAAACCAGCACATCTTCATAAATGCAGTCGTACTTTTCTAACCAGCCCTCACAGAACACTTCAGAACCGATATAAGTTGCAAAGGCATCATAAGCGCCGCTGTCTACTGCAATTTCATAGCCTTGTTCATAAGCTTTTTCTATAATAGGAAGGGATTCTCTCATCATTCCCATACCATTCTGATACGTCAAGTGAGATACCAATACCCGAACACCCGTATCTTCTTGTATCTTAACGATTTCCCGTAAAGCCTTTACAGATCCCCAGCTGTCGCTTCTGGAATGTACCGGCATCACTTTATCATATTTGGCAGCTGCTTTTGCCAGGGCATATATCTCTTCCCTAGTAGTAGCAGGCGCATATTCCAATCCTAATGAAATACCCAATGCCCCTTGGCTCATAGCTTCTTCTGCAATGGCTACCATCTCATTGATTTCTTTTGGATTGGCTTTTTTAAATGGGTCTTCAAGCCCCACCATCTTTCGCATGTCAAAAGAATGTCCTATCAGAGTACCATGATTGATAGGAAATCCTTCTTGCCCAATTCTATCAACAAAATCTTTTATTGGATAAGGCCCAAACCCACAATTTCCTGTAATAGCTGTGGTGACACCCATTTTGGCATAACATTGTCCATTGTATAGATATCCATCTACATGACAGTGTGGGTCAATAAAGCCCGGGCACACAATACAGCCCGATGCATCTATTCTATTTTTAGTGTTTAAAGGCATTCTGGTAATAATACCTATTTTATCCTCGTTAATACCAACGCTTGCAATGGTACGTTTTTCAGTCTTGGGATCAATCACCGTCCCATTTTCAATCACATAATCGTATTCCATTTTAAGTCGATCTTGAATTTTAAATTCAGTCATCAACGTTTTGCCTCCCTCTAGTAAAACTGGCAGTGTTGATTCAACCCTGCCAGTCATCCATACATTATTCAGTAATAGAAAGCTTTAAGATCTCTTCATAAGTGTCAACACGTCTATCTCTATGGAATTGTAAAATATCTCTTGCTTTTTTGATCTCATCTAAATCTAATTCTGCAATGATCACTTCTTCTTTATCTCTGCTGCCTTCTGTTATGACATTTCCCCAAGGATCACTTACAAAACTTCTGCCGTAGAATGACATAAATCCACTGCCATCCACTGCATCTTCTCTACCCACTCTGTTAACCGCGCAGATATACATGTTGTTATGGATACCATGTGCCTTAACACCATCTACCCAAGATTGAGAAGTATCTAGGTCTGGATTATCCGGCTCTGAACCGATAGCAGATGGATAGAATACAAAATCTGCTCCCTTAAGGGCTAAAATTCTTGACGGCTCTGGGAACCACTCATCCCAGCATATCAATACACCGAATGTACCGTACTTTGATTTGAAAACAATATATGGAGAATCTCCAGGTGTAAAGTAGTATTTTTCAATATACTGTGGTCCTTCAGGAATGTGATGTTTTCTATAGTTTCCAAGCAAAGAACCATCGGCATCAAATACTGCCGCACTGTTATAGTATACGCCATCCATGGCATATTCGTAGTAACAGCTTACAATGACTACGTCTAACTCTTTTGCTAATGCCGACATTCTCTTGTTGGTAGGTCCATCAAGAGGCTCTGCCCAATCATACTTCGTAACATCAATGATTTGGCAAAAGTATTGTCCTTTAAAAAGCTCTTGCGTACATATGACTTTAGCACCTTTTTCTGCTGCTTCTCTGATTAATTTTTCTACTTTATCTACATTTGCTTCTCGATCAACACCGCACGCGTGCTGAGTCATACCTATTACGACTTTTCCTTTATTCATTTTAAACCTCCAATATAAATTATAGTTGAACAATGGTTAAACAATGGTTGAACAGTGGTTGAACGATCGTTCCACTATTGTTTCACTACCGTTTAACTATCGTTTCGCTATTGTTCCCACTATCGTTTCACTATTATGCCATGAATCCAGCTATTAAGAATAATACGATACCGATTACACTAGGTACTGCAATCAAAGGTATAGATGTCTTAGCATAATCCAAATTCTGAATCTGGCTGGATGCACAAGATAGTGTTACCGCATCGCCATAGAAACAGGTATGGCTTCCAAATGCTGCTGAAGAAATGATGGCACCACTTGCCAAGAATACACTAACATCCATTGACTGTGCCAAAGGAATAATAATTGGAAACGCAATGGCTGCGATTCCCCAGAAACTTCCTGTAGCAAAAGCTAAGAATGCAATGATCACAAAAGTAACAGCCGGCAGTAATGCTGGGCTTAAAAATGATTGAACACTGTCAATAACAAAAGGCGTTAGTCCTAAAGCATCATTGGCTTGTTGTAGGAAAAATGCTGCTACGATAATCCCCAGCACCTGTACCATATCCTTAAAACCATTGAGGGTACTGTCACAGAACTCATTGAGACCCATAAGCTTTTGTGGGAAATATAATACACCGCAGGTTACGATTGAAATGATAACACCTTGCAGCATGTCTTCTGTAACAACGGTTACAATGGCTAAAATAACCATAGGTAAAATAAAGTTCAATGCGTTTGGCTTCTTTTCCATTGTTTCTGCAGCTGCAAATTCGTCTTCTTTATCCAACATACTGTTTGGTAAAAGTTGACCGGTTTCTTCTGCACGTTTTTCAGCTGCTTTCATAGGTCCAATTCTAGGTAAGATTTTTAATGCAAATAATGGTACGATCAATACTGCTACCCAAGGATAAAACATATAAGGAATTGTAGAAATATATGCTGCCGTTCCGGCACCGGCTTCAGCTACTCCGCTTGCTTCTAACTGACCCGCCATGAAAGCTGACCAAGTAGAAAATGGTATCAATACACAAACAGCAGCCCCAGTTGAGTTAACCACATATGCTAACATCTCTCTGGGTACTTTGTATTCGTCTGTCACTTTTCTCATAGCTGTTCCTACTGCTAATGCATTTAAGTAATCATCAATAAATATTATGATTCCTAAAATCCATGTTATAATAAGTGATATACCTCTTGTTTTGGCGGCTTTTGTTGCAATATCTGAAAATCCCAGGGCCCCACCTGATTTTTCTAATAATGCAACGAGGCTGCCAAACAAGCCACATACTAAGATAATCCATACCGTTGTGCCATCCATCATGACCGTATATACGGCATCCAGCCACGGCATAAAAAATCCGGCTCCATGTAAAATAACAAACCCAACAATAGAACCTAAAAGCAGTGGTTCCAATGTTCTCTTAGTTACAAATGCGAGAACAACAACAGATATTACCGGCAATAAACTTATAATGCCAAAATTGTCCATATGAAAACCTCCTATAAAAATTTAATTTTGGAAACAACCTAAACCCGACTAACCCTCCTTTCGTTAATCAATCTTAAACAAATCAGCAATTTTGGTATTTTCTTCATTGAGTGTTTTAATGTCTTTAACCAATGTTTCTATTTCCAAAATGAGTATTTTTTGTTGTTCTATATCCTTAGATATGGTACTGTTTGGTGTTGACTCCATATGGTATAAAAGCTCAATTTTTTCTAGAAGCGCTTTACTATTTTCCATTAACTTTTCTATTTTTTCTTCCGAAACATGCATTTTACTTGAATTATCACGAATCTTTGTAATGGCATGGTTCACTGATTCTCTTAGTTTGGATAATTCTTTAATCATTCTTCCGCTGTCACTATGAATATTAACCAATTGAGTATCATCAATTTCTGAAGAGAAATCATAATGCATCATTCTTTTTATCATTTTCCCTAATCGCTCTACCGGCTTTGAAATAAACTTTCCTAAGGTGTAAGCCGCAATAGCGGAAACCAAAATTCCCACCAGAATAATAGCGTCAATAATACTTCTTACCTTATTTAGGTCCTCTAATATTTCAAGCGCATTTACCTCGATAACCACCAGGTATCCATTGTCCATATGAGCAAATCCGGCCAGCTTTTTATTGTAGCCCTGTCCCATTTCTGCAATACCTGAATGGTTTTTGGAAATTTCTTTGGCCAAAGGTGCATATGCTGTGCCTTCAAAATCAGATAGATTCTTATATTCTCTATCCACGCTCATTTCTATTTCCGGATGAACAATAAAATCCAGATCTTCGTTTAACAAAAAAGCATACCCTGATTCGAACACGGTTACCGATTCCACCATGGAAATAATATCTTCAAATATAATGTCGATACCGGCAACGCCAATCAGTGTATTCTTCATATAAACAGGCTTGTTATAAGAAATCATATAGTGGTCCGTATATATATCTTTATAAGGCTTACTCCATACACCTGAATTTTTCATAATGGGGTCATAATACCATTGCAGTTCTTTATTACTAGGATAAAAATTCTTCTTTAATTCCATAGGCTCTCGTACAATAGTGCCGTCTAAGTATTTGTCCAAATACCATGCCCCATACACGCTTTGATCTTCTCTTAAATTAGGGGTTATGGCAGGATCAATATCAAGATAAATACCTAAAATCCCTTCGGTATTTTCAGCAAACTTCTTGGTTAAGGGCAATAATTCTTCTTCTTGGAATTTAAAAGCATATTCATCCTTCTCTTCTTTTAGGGCTTGGTAATCTATGGTTGAAGTAATAGATGCTATATAGGAATCCAATACACTTTCTACCTTAACGGTTGTAATACTGAATTCTTTTGCATAAGATTTTGCAATAGCCTGCAAGTTGTTAAGAGCACTCTTCTCTATAACATTGCTGGCTTGAAACAATGCAATACTTCCAATGATTGCTGCTAAAGCAGCGGAGCTTATCATGATAGCAACCATAATCTTGCTGCTGATCTTCCATTTCATTGTTTTCACATCCCTACGACAATTTTATCAATTCATTATTATAAAGCTATAACAGAAAAGTCAAAATTGCATCAATATTTAATAAAAAATAATTTATATTTCTCAAAGGTGACATACTAAATGTTATAATAAGTTAAAAATCAAGGGTTGATGTCATGTTTTGGATCATGTATTCTTTGATAATATTAAATATTTCTGTATTTGCTTTTGCCATTATATACTTGTACATCTTTAGAAAAACTCACGAAAAGTATATCGGCTATTGGGGATTAAGCTGGGTTTTGTATGGCATTGGTATCTTGATGGATATTTTGGTCTATCAAAATATTCCTTTAACCTATATTCTCATCGCTCAGCAAATGATATATTCCTTCAGCATTTATTTATTGCTCTGCGGCACTTATGCCTTTAGCAATAGGAAATTTCCCCGTAAATGGTTCTATATTGTATTATTTAATGTGGCTTGGGGTATTATTTGTTTGCTATTTAACTTTGCTTATGCCATTACGGTCCTTCCCCTTTCTATTTCATTTAGTATTATTTCCATATATACCGGTATTATATTTCTTCAAAATTGGGAATTTGAAGGAAATGAAAAGATTGCTACAGGTATTGTATTCCTACTGTGGGGGGTACACAAATCCTATTATTTTTATCTTCAACCCGAATATTCTATTTCCCCAACCAGCTATATCACCGAAATCTTATTAATCATTGCATTAAACTCATGCTTAATACTCACGTATCTTCAAAAAAATAGAATCAATTTGATTAAGAACGAACAGATTTTTAGATTACTAACAGAAAATTCTCAAGATCTCATTTATCTTTGTAAATATACGCCTGAACCAAACTTTGAATATGTCAGTCCAAACTGTGAAAAAATCATAGGATATTCCCAAGAAGAATTCTACAGCAACCCTTACTTGTTGGATGATATTGTTCATCCGGAAGACAAAGAGTTCTTTGATCTCTCTGTAAATCCAAAACTATCTCCAAAAGAATCTGTTACTTTACGTTATCAGCATAAAAGCGGGCAATATGTATGGGTCAATGAATATACTACTATTATATATGATAAATATGGCAACCATTTTGGCATAGAAGGTATTATTCGAGATATCTCTGACAAAATATTAATAGACCACAAAATCAAACAAACAGAAAAAGAGCGTCTAGATCTATTATCTAATATATCCCATGAATTAAAGACACCTATTACAACCATTCGTGGTTATGTCGATGCAATTTTAGACAATAAGATACCAAAAGCTGAATCACCTAATAAATATTTGATCAATATACAAAGCAAAACCCATATGCTTGAGCTCCTGATTAACGACCTCTTTGAGCTTTCTCAATTTGAAAGCAATCAAATACAATTCAAATTTTTTCAAGTACCGGTTCAAGCGCTCATTGAAGATATTCAAAATAAATTTTCGAATGATATCGAGCATGCCGGATTAATATTTCATGTTGATATAGACCCTGCCATCATTGAAAAAAAGTTAGAAATCATCGCAGATGTTGAAAGATTAGGCCAAGCGTTTTATAATTTAATCTATAACGCTATTAAACATACAAAAGAAGGTGGCCATATATCTCTAAAATGTCATCTGAGTAAATCGGATAAAGTTATTATAGAGGTGATGGATACCGGAGTGGGTATTTATGAAAAAGATTTGCCCCATGTATTTGAAAGATTTTACAAAGGCAGCAGTAATACTAAGAAAGGCAGTGGCTTAGGACTGGCCATTACCAAAGAAATTATTAACAAACATTTTGGAGAAATACATGTCAAAAGTCAATTAAATAAAGGGACAACTTTTAGTATTATCTTACCTGTGAGTCAATAGATACGGAGGTGGCACATGGCTGGAGAACATATTTTAATCGTTGACGACGAACCTGAAATCATAGATATTATTAAAATGTATCTCCTTGAAGAAAACTTCAAGGTATCTTGGGCAGCAAATGGTGAAGAGGCACTCCAAAAGCTTAAAATCGAAGATCCTTCACTCATCGTATTAGATGTTATGCTTCCGGATATTGATGGTATCGAATTATGCCTCAACATAAGAAAAATATCGGATTGTCCCATATTATTTATTAGCTGTAAATCCAGTGATATTGACAAAGTACTTGCCTTATCTGCCGGCGGCGACGACTATTTAACAAAGCCTTTTTCAACCCTTGAATTGGTTGCAAGAATCAAGGCACATTTAAGAAGAAATCGTATGGTGGAACAAAAAAAAGATAATGACAACGTCATTAAATATGGTGAATTGGAAGTCCATTTGGATACCCACGAAGTATTCGTTAATAACGAACTGGTTTCTATATCTGCCAAAGAGTTCGATATCCTAGCACTACTCATAAAAGACCCCAAAAGAATATACAGCGTGGAACAGCTCTACGAAGCAGTATGGAAAGAAAATGTACTTGAAGGCGATTCACGAACCATTATCGTTTACATCGGCAACATCAGAAAAAAAATCGAACCCGACCCATCCAACCCAAAATTTATACTCACCGTCAGAGGTGTAGGCTATAAATTCAACCATAACCTAGAAGTCAATTCTTAAAGCTTAGATCATGGTATCATCATGAATTGTAAAAAAACACAATCCCAAATTGTAAGGTTGGGTCCCAGTGCCCAACCTGATAACCAACAAACCTAGTTCAAATACTTACATTCAGTGTTACTCACATAAAACAACTTAGAATCAACCCCTTGATCCTCTTTCAACTTCAATAGCTTTATTATTTTTTTAATAATTTCACGCGTTCTTTTATCCATCTTAATAGAAGATGTTAATTTATTATTATTTCTTATCATCACAAAAACCTCTCTTATATTTAATTTATATTCTGTAAAAATCAAAATAATCCTCTTATTTTTTTCTTTTTTATTCGACAATTTCTACCTCCCAAATCCCCTACCCAAGAACCCTCAAAAATCAACAGAACATATGTTTACTTATCCCAATACTGTGATATAATGAAGTAAGGTATAGTTAGTTGGATAGAAGATAGCGGATAGAAGATAGTAACCTGTCCCCTAAAAATTTGGAGGTAAAGCTATGAAATACGATTTATCTGATCGAGAACAGAAAATTTTAGAATATATGAAGCAAGCAATCAAGGTCAAAGGATATCCCCCAACCGTTAGGGAAATGTGCAGTTCTTTAGGTATTAAATCTACCTCTACAGCTCATAAGGACATTGATCAGTTAGAAAAAAAAGGCTACATACGAAAAGACCCTTCAAAACCAAGAGCTATAGAAATATTGGATTCAGCCCAATATCCCACGGAAGAAGAGCAGCTCATTAATCCAAATACCATTGCCAATGTAGAGCACACCAATGTTGTAGAAATTCCTGTAGTAGGAAAAATCGCAGCCGGACAGCCCATTTTAGCCGAACAAAATATTGAAGATAACTTCCCGGTTCCTTCTCATTTTATGGGACGCGGCAATCATTTCATGCTGACTGTAAAAGGCGACAGCATGATTGAAGCAGGCATTTTTGACGGAGATTATATATTAGTAGAACAACAAAACATTGCACAAAATGGTGACATCGTAGTAGCTTCAATTCTAGATTTCGAAGCCGAAGCAACCGTTAAAACCTTTTACAAAGAAGCAGACCATATTCGGCTACAACCGGAAAACTCAGAAATGGAACCCATCATTGTAAAAGACATTCAGATCCTAGGTCTAGTAAAAGGCGTATTTAGAAAGCTGCAATAATAATTAATACAAATTGAAAGGAAATGTCTATGAAAAAAGATAAATTATTCATCCTATGGACTTCCGACAATAAAGAAACCGCTTTAAATATGATTTTAATGTATACACTCAAATCAAACCAAAACAACTGGTGGAAAGAATGCAAATTAGTCACTTGGGGACCTTCCAACCAATTGTTATGCAAAGATCCTGAAGTCCAAGCACTTATAAAAGAAATCCAAGCTGAAAATGTTCAAGTCTATGCCTGCCAAAGATGTGCAGAAAGATATGGGTTAGTGGATAAAATAAAAGCTCTGGGTATTGATGTCCAACTCATGGGTGAACCTCTGACACAATGTCTCCAAGACCCTGAGTGGAGCGTATTATCTATTTAATATTTGACGTAAAAAAGCAAAAGGAACAAATGCCTTTTGCTTTTTAATTTGGTATTGTTTAAAATCTATCTTATCATCATAATTGGTATATGACTGTGACAGCCTACACCTTTATGTATTTTTCAAATTAATAAATTCTGCCTTTAACTTTAATTAAGTACAAGAGTAACTAAAATAATCAGAACGGGCATCATTGTCACGATATAAGTAATGGTTAACGCTTGCCTTTCCTTAGGTGTAAGCTTATTACTAACCTCATTATTGTTCCCAAATCTAATCTTTCTTATAGCAGATCTAAAATTTAAAGTGTACTCTTTCATATGCAAGCCCCCTTTAAACAAAATTATATAATAAAATTACTAGAAAAAAAAGACTTTTTTTGACAAAAAAATCGAAAATACTATTCAACTTATGTTAAAATTTCTATTTGACGTAACTAAACAATCTCTGAAACATCCGTTTTTTCTTCATGGGCATAGGCTCTTTAATAGTTATATACTCATTTCTAATGACTTTATTGGGATTATTATAATAAAGATCATTTGCCCACTCTGTACCAAGCATCTCTTCAACAATACTTCTAGAAGGTGACAGCAAAGGACTTCTCCTACCAGCCGAATGTGCATCCGATGCAACAAAATGCACCAGATTGTGCCTGAGAAAAGTTAACGCCGTTTTCTTTACAATATCTCCATGTATGCCGGTAATACTCGAGCTGTTCATCTGAACCAAACAACCGGTAGCTACAAATTCATACAGGAGCTCAAACTTCTCCTGAAGCGTTCTGTTGCGCTCAGGATGGGCTATAACCGGAACATAACCTTTTATCTGCAGTTCATATAATGTATCTGAAGAAAACTTGGGCACTTCCATCATGGGAAACTCCACTAAAGCATACCTAGAGTTGTTCAAACTATAGCATTCTCCTAGTGACAGATTGTCTTCAATATGAAAGCCCATAAATATCTCATTCCCAGGAAAAATCTTGATATCTATTTCTTTTTCCTCTAGGATTTCGTTTAATTGATTCACTTTTTCAAGTACATTTTCCTCATTATTTTCCCCAATAATAAAATGCGGCGTAGCAATAATCGCCTTTACGCCGTCATCATGAGCAATTTTGCACATTTCTATTGAAGTTTCAATATCTTGAGCGCCATCATCTGCTTCAAACAGTACATGGCAATGAATATCGATCATATTGCTTTTGTCCTTTTCTTTCTCTTCTTCTTACCCTTTTCATCATCATGATAATAACTATAATAATAATATTTATAATATCCACTATCATTAACAGGAATCTTATTTAAAACTACTCCTAGAATATTTGCATTGACATTATTTAATAAATTTTTCGTCCTCTTCACAGCTTCAATCTCTACATTCCCAGAAGCGACTACTAATATCGTACCATCCACATAAGACGCAACCAGCGTACCATCCGTTACAACACCTGAAGGCGGCGTATCTATTATGACATAATCAAATTCTTCCTTAATACTGTTGATAAAATTTTTCATCTTGGCAGATCCGCATAGCTCGGATGGGTTAGGCGGAATAGGCCCGCTGGGAATAATACTTAGCTCAGGAAGTTCTTCTAACGTATGTACGTTTTCCTTCCAATCCAAATCTTCTACAACTATATTTGTAAGCCCTACACGATTTGAAATTCCAAATATTTTATGAATTCTTGGTTTTCTCAGGTCTGAATCAATGATCAATACACGGCTTCCCGCATGGGCTAAAGCAATAGCAAAATTAGCTACCGTGCTGCTTTTTCCTTCTGCCGGGCCCGAACTTGTAACCGCAATGGTCTTTATCTTTTTGTCAATACTTGCATACATTATATTGGTTCTTAGAACCCTATAGGCCTCTGCAACTACCGATTTAGAACCTTTGTTTAAAATTAATTCATCTCGATTCATGCTCTACTCCCCTAATTTACATGTGTGGTATCAGGTATCGCACCGATTACCGGCAACTCTAAATATTTTTCTACATCACTAGGTGTTTTAACTGTTTGATCTAAAAACTCCAACAAGAAACATAACCCAATTCCAATCATCAGAGATAGTATGAATGTAATGGCAATATTTAAAAGTGGTTTTGGTTTAACAGGTGCTACAGGAACTCTTGCTGTATCGATCACTTCAATATTATCCACCTTCATAATCGCTCCAACTTTATTTTTAAACATACGAGCAAGCTGGTTTGCTATAGAAGCAGCAAGCTTAGGATCATTGTCCCTCACTTTAATATTTATCATTTGGGTATCTCCCACAGGTTGTATCGATATCCTGTTCTGAAGGTTTGACACAGAATAATTTAATTTCAAAGTATCGATGACTTCTTCTGAGACCATTCTACTCTTTGCGATCTCACCAAAGGTCTTTATCAGCTTCTGATACATTAAGACTTCACTGTACTCAAGGGAGTTTTCACTGCGATAATCTTTTGAGTTCCCTATTATCAATGAAGTAGAAGCTTCATACTCTTTGTCCAATACAAAAAAACTTAATATAGAAGCTGTTATAACCGATATTAAAACAATTAAAACAATCAGAACGAATCTTTTCCTTATTATATCCAATAATTGCCGCAAATCTATTTCTTCATATTCCATGATAACCTCCCTATATAATACAAAATACAACTACTTCATTATAAACAATTTCCATTATTTAATCAATAGATAGATCGTTAGTTAGCAATTAATCCTATCCTCTATCTAACTATCTTCTAGATATATCTAACTATCTTCTACATAATCTTTTATCTAACAAAAAAGCTATTCCTCTATACATTCCTATCCCAACAATCGCACCGGCACTATCAATGAAAACATCCATTACCTCCGCACTTCGTCCAGGTACAAATAGCTGGTGAATTTCATCGCTTATAGCATAAAGAACACAAATACTTAAAGTTAAAACAAAAGCTTTAAGGCCTAAGACACCGCTCCATCTTATGGCACCTATCGTCAATATCCCAAGCACAAGATAAATAAAAAAATGTGCATTTTTTCTTACAAGATGATGAAATTCTTCCACTAAATTAATATTAGAATCATCTCCATAATTTTGAGGAATTATTCGTTCAACGGTCTTAACAATAACTTCTGTAATCTTCTTACTAAGTTCACTAGACTGTACCGCCGGCTGATCAGACAGAGTATATATGAAAATAAGCCAAAGGAGAACTGCGATCCAATATAAAATAGCAATCATTACTTTCCGTACTTCCAAGTCATCTACCTCCTGTTTAGTTAGATAGTGGATAGTTAGGTAGTAGATAGGAAAAACACTCAATTCTTCGTCCACCTATCCTCTATCCAACTATCTGCTACCCAACTATAGCAGCGCTATTACTCCTCAAATTTCCAAGCATCCCGACACATATCCACTATCCCTCTTTTAGCTGTCCAACCCAATTCCTTTTCAGCTTTACTTGCATCAGCATAGCATTCTGCTATATCTCCAGCTCTTCGGTTTACGATTTGATAAGGTACTTCAATATCATTTGCTTCTTCAAAAGCTTGTACTAGCTGTAATACTGAGGTACCTTGACCTGTACCAAGGTTATAGATATGTACTCCCTTTGTTAAATGATTCAATGCAGCAACATGTCCTTCTGCCAAATCCATTACATGAATATAATCCCTTACACCTGTCCCATCTACAGTTGGATAATCATTTCCAAAAACTCGTAACATCGCCAGCTTACCTTTTGCTACTTGTGTCACGTAAGGCATAAGATTGTTTGGAATACCGTTAGGTGCTTCTCCAATTAGTCCGCTTTCATGTGCGCCTACCGGATTAAAATACCGAAGGAGTGACACAGAAAAATCAGGATTTGCTTTTACAACATCCATGAGAATCCTCTCACTCATCGCTTTTGTTTCACCATAAGGATTTGTAGTAGGCAAAAGCGCCATGGTCTCAACAAATGGTGCAGTATTATCTCCATACACAGTTGCAGAAGAACTAAATACAAATTTGTTCACACCATATTTCTGACATACTTTTGAAAGAGTCATGGTACTTACTAAATTGTTATAATAATAAGCAATTGGTTTTTCTACAGATTCACCTACAGCTTTTAACCCTGCAAAATGAATAACACCATCCAATTTATGCTCACAAAACACTTCATCTACAGCTAACTCATCTGTCACATCGATCTTATGAAATAAGACTTCTTTATTGGTTATTTGCTTTACCCTATCAATAGTCTCAGCCTTACTGTTACAAAGATTATCCGCAACAATAACCGTATGCCCTGCTTCAAGCAAAGCCACACATGTATGTGAGCCTATATAACCTGTCCCTCCGGTTACTAGTATGTTCATGTTAATTGTACCTCCTTTTGAACAATAGTTAAACAGTTGCCAAACCATAGCTAAACAATTGTTAAACTATTGCTCAACCATCGCTACACAATTGTTAAACCATCGTTATTAAACTTTCATTATAGTTCCCCTGCTTATCCCCGTAACTCTAGCAATTTGCCTCATTGAAAGGCCTTCTTTTTTCAAAGCTTTCAAACATCTATCTCTCTTATCCTTTTTGAATCCTTTAATATCTGTACAATGAGTTATATGACATATTCTTTTAACGATCTCTATGGCTTCTTTATCTGTAATTCTCTTTTTATCATCTATATCCAAACATTTGTCATCACTTTCAACTTCATGAAACCTCTTAAAACTATCCATCCCTTTTTCTCTATCCTCTTCAAACAGCCCTAAAGCATAGCCAACATCACAAACCAGTAGGAGCGGTTTTTGGCAAACCAGTGGGGACGGTTTTTGTAGTTGCTGCTTTTGGCAACCATAAGAACTGTCCCCACTGGTTGTTTCCACATACTCACAATAACTACTCCATGTATAAGAAGCAATGTCTTTAACAACCCCAGTCTTCAAAGGATTCTGATGTATATATCTAAGCACTGTCAAAAAATAGTTCTCATCTTCAACCGGTTCACTCTTATATCTATCTTGAAACAAGTGTCCACAACGTCCATACTTTAAATTATACCAATATACATAACTTGCACCTATTCGCCTCATAACAATTCCCAAATCTTCATTCTCTTCCTTAAGAAGCAAATGAATATGGTTCCCCATCAAACAATATGCATATATCTTATATCCACTTATTTCTTTATATGTTACTAACGTCTCTAAGAACTTTATCGAATCTTCTTCATCTTCAAATATGGTCTGTTTATTAATACCTCTTAATATTATATGATATATTCCACTTTCACTTTTTTTTCTAGCTGTTCTTGGCATTCTAATCACCTTTTTGGGGAGATAGTTTGGTAGTAGATAGTTGGCTAGCAGATAGGAAAAATACACATATTTTGGGTTTTGGGCTTTTGTTTAATGATAATTGATAATTCAATTATTCATCCACTCTATCCTCTATCCAACTATCTTCCACAAGACTGTTACTTGTTACTACACCTTTACTATTGTTCTACCATTGTTAAGCTATCGCTCAACCATGCTTACACCATTGTTCAACCATCGTTATACCTTTGATCGGTCGATCTCCATCTCCCAACTTAAATATATTTAAAAGAACCGTCCCTTTGGCGTGTACAAATCGCACAATATATAGTATAATATAGTAAAGATTGTACATAATCTTTTATAGGAGGTGTTTTCATGTTACAAATTACAGCTACAGAATTAAAACAAAATTTAGGTAAGTATCTCTCTATTGTAAATAAAGAAGAAATTATCATCACTCGCAATGGTATCCCTGTTGCCAAACTAAGCATTCCAAAAGAAAAAGAAATGAGTTTAGTAAGTCAACTTATTGGCGTAATACCTAATGATGATTATACAATTGAAGATGCACGAAAGGAGCGATTACTAGAAGATGAAAGCGATCATTGATAATAATGTCATCTTAGACGTTTTTCAAAATCGTGAACCTTTTGTACAACATTCTTCAAAAGTTTTGCGTCTGGTCGAGACAAACCACCTCAAAGGATTCATTACTGCTAATTCCATAACTGATATTTACTACGTTTTAAACAAATATATAAAGGATAAACAAAGACTATATTCTATTATAGAAATCCTCCAAAAACTAGTTGATATTATTGATGTTACCGCATTGGATATTAAAGAAGCCTTTCATTCAGGTGTCATTGACTTTGAAGATGAACTCATCTGTGTTTGTGCAAAACGTGCAAAAGTTGATTATATTATTACACGGAATAAAAAAGACTTTACACACTCATCAGTTAAAGCAATTACTCCTAAAGAATTTTTAAATGAATTTTATGATAATCTATAAATTGAACAACATTGTTAATAGCTACCCTAATGTTCATAGGTAGCAATATTTTTTGTTGTTAATAACTATTTTTTCATCTTAATTTCAAAACCATATGCCCTTGACCTTTTCCACTCAATTTTACCATCTCCCACTTAAATATATTTTGTTTTTATCTTATCATTCATATCATTATTAGTCAACCGAAAGAACCGTCCCCCTGGTCTTATCAAATTCTCCTTTGACTGTTTCAAGAGCATGATAGATAATATGATGCATATCATAGTACTTATATTCAGCTAGCCTGCCACCGAAAATAACAATATCTATTTGATCCGCCAACTCTTTATACTTTTGATATAGCATTGAGTTCTTTTCATCATTTACAGGGTAGTATGGTTCATCGCCAGGTTTCCATTCTACCGGATATTCTTTAGTTATAACTGTTTTAGGTTGTGTCCCAAATTCAAAATGTTTATGTTCAATAATCCTTGTATAAGGTGTTTTATCGTCGGTATAGTTTACAACTGCATTCCCTTGATAATTTTCAATATCTAGGATTTCATTTTCAAATACCAAACTTCTATATTCTAAGCGTCCATACTTGTGGTTAAAGTATTCGTCAATCATTCCTGTAAAAACCACTTTGCCTGCTAAATTATCAAGGTTTTCTTTATCTGAAAAATAATCTTTGTTTAACAGAACGTCTATACCTTCAAGCATTTTTTCAACAATAACATTATATCCACCTTCAGGAATTCCTTGATATTTATCATTAAAATAATTATTGTTATAAGTAAATCTAACTGGTAATCGTTTGATTATAAATGCAGGAAGATCAATTGCTTTTCTTCCCCATTGTTTCTCAGTATAATACTTGATTAATTTTTCATAAATATCAGTACCTACAAGTGAAATTGCTTGTTCTTCTAAATTCTTAGGCTCTTCTATGCCCGAATCTTTCTTTTGCTCCTCTATTTTCTTTCTAGCCTCTTCTGGTGTTACTACTCCCCAAAGTTTATTAAATGTATTCATATTGAATGGGAGATTGTAAATTTCTCCGTTATAATTGGCAATTGGAGAGTTTGTATATCTGTTAAACTCAGTAAATTGGTTAACATACTCCCAAATTTGTTTATAGCTCGTGTGGAAGATATGCGCCCCATACTTATGTACATTGATTCCTTCGATATTCTCACAATAAACATTTCCACCTATATGATTACGACGATCAATAACTAGGCACTTTTTACCTCTCTTTTTTGCTTCAAAAGCAAATGTTGCTCCGAATAAACCTGCCCCAACAATAAGATAATCATACTTTTTAGTCATTTAGTTCTCCTCTCTTTGATTAGTTCTTGCTTTTTCTTTTTAATTTCATTAGTGCTTTTTTTGACATTTCATACACAAGTTCATTTCTTATAAAATACAGAAACCCAAAGTAGACGACTACTGACAGAATCACTGATAAGCTAGTAAAAATAATCATATTAGATACAAGTAAATTTAAAGTTAGTATTACGATAATAATAAGCGAGCTTCCAAAAAAATAAGATGCAATATTCTTTAATTTTATATTTCCTTTAATGTATGAATATGCATAAAACAATTGAAAAGTCATAACAGATGTTTCAGCTACAAGTGTTCCAATAGCTGCACCATTTTGCTTTAGAATTGGAATTAAAATCAAATTTAGGGATAAATTAATAACCGCACCTAATATAGTTGATACTAATGTAATTTTCTCTTTCCCATGTGAGACTAATATTTGTATACCAATTAAATTACTTAAAGCGATGGCAATAATTATTGGACTAATAATTCTTATTGTTGTAATTGCTTCAATATATTCATAGCCAGCAAATATCTGAATAGTTGGAGTAGCAAGCATTATAATACCTACCGTTGCAGGAAGCGATATCATAATAATGAAGTTTAATGCATTACTTATTAATTTTTGTACTTGAAGGACTTCATTACTTTCAATATAATACGACATCCTTGGAAAAAGAACGACACCAAGAGAAGTAACAAGCGTCAATATTATTTTTACCAACTTATTCGCAGCTGAATACAATCCTACAGAAGAATCTCCACATATCAGTCCTAACATTACTTTATCTAAATTAATGTACACACTAACAGAAATGCTCATCGCAAACAGAATAATCACAGGCTTTATATGCCTCTTAAAATTATAATTATCTTGCTTTGTAAAAATCTTTATATGTTCTTGAATATGAAAAAAATTATATACATATCCAAGTGAATTTGATAAAACTACTATTGCTCCATATATGATAAAATCGTTTTCATGCCTTATGAATGCAAATATTAAAAATAATGAGACCAATTTCACTAACAAGCTACGAATAGTAATATATTTGTATTCTTCAATAGACTGATAAAACCATTCTACTCCTATACTTGTTGACAGAATATTAATACTTGTTATTATCAATAACGTTTTATATGAACTCAAAGTTTCAACATTGAAAACCGTAGTAAAAAATATTATATAAGAAAAAATCATTGTAAAAAAATTAATTAGTAAAATTTCTTGAACAGTTTGAGTTAGTTTAGCCTTATCATCCCTTACTCTTGAGCACTCTCTTATAGCATATGTAGGAATTCCTACTTGAGCAATTAATACAAAATACTGAACAATAGATAAAGAAAAATCAATCTTTCCAATACCTGTAGGCGATAATATTCTTGCCACATAAGGGAACGTAATTAATGGAAAAATTATATTTAATACTTTGAGAACTGAACTATACATAAAATTTTTTTTAATTGATTTTTGTTTTGTAATCACAATATTTATCCTTTGTTGTTCAATATTTTTTTTACTAACACTCTTACCGCATTTATATAATTATTAGCAAATTTATCTACAGAACAATAACTATCATAAAAATCCATATTTCCCTGTGATAGAGAATCTAAATTAACATCAGATAGCTTAAATGTACTTTTAATAGTGTCATATAAAGATTCTTTATCACCGCTTTTAAAAAGTATTAATCCTCTCGTACATTTTGCGATGTCTAAATTTCCACCTGTATCTGATGTGATTACTATTCGGCCTTGAGATAAAATTTCGACGATTATTAAATCAAAATAAGTATTCCTATTTGGTATTACGACTATATCCGCAGCATTAATTAAGTTAAATGGGTCACTTATAAAGCCTAATTCAATCCAATGTGAATTTTCAGGAGATGCCAGCATATTGTTAGGCCCTGCGCAAACAACGTGTATATCTTCCGCTTTAAGGCGGTCTGAAAGAGATGTCAATAAATCATATCCTTTTATTGCATTATGCCTTCCAATAAAACACACTACTTTATTTTTCTCACTTATTCCTAATTTGTATCTATATTCAGCTCTGCTAATATCTGGTTCTTTTTTTACTGTCCCTGTAAAGACAAATTCTGTTGGTTTATTTTCAGAAGCGTCAATAAAACCAGGAAATTCACTGTATATTTCCATCGCTGCTGTACTTGGAAAAATATAACCATCGCTCTCTCTATACCCAAGCTTTTCAATTTTCATTAATGCAATTTTTAATATGCTGTATTTCCATTTAGTTTTATGCTTAACTTTCAGACCCTCAATTATTTCTTTATATAAGGGTTCTGGTCTATGTGAAGTAAGAATTATTTTCCCTTTATAATTTACAAATTTTCTTAAATAAAAAACATCCTCACAACTATGCGTATGAATAACTGAGTATTCATGTATTGAAAGATCAATATTTTTTTTACAAATAAATCCTCTTTTAAAAAAGTACAAAATGTTTCTCATCTCATTTAATATTTGATTATTAGATGTCTTAAAGTTTACTTTCGGTATTCTCATTGGCTTACTCTCTTCATCCAATGTAAAAATTTTTAAGCTTGATCCTATTTGGTTTAAGCCAGAACTAAGATTGAACAGATATCCGCTTGGCCCACCTTTATTCTGCTTCACACCAGTTGAATTAAAAATTGCAATTTTATCCATTAATGTTCTCCTCTCGAACTAATTAAGTCAGTTTTCCACTAATAGTTAGGAATTTACCATTTCCTCAAATATATGCTCCCATTGTTTTACAATACTGTCCAAGCTATATTCTTTAGACTTTTCAGCATTATTATTTGAAATTTTTAATCTAAGCTCTGCATTGCTAATCAACTCTAAAATTTTATTGGCCATTTCCTCAATATCAAAAGGAGAAATCAAAAATCCATTCTCATTATTAGTTATAATTTCATTAGGTCCCGTTAATACATCATAGCTTATTAATGGCAATCCGTTCGCTAATCCTTCAAGAAGAGTCATCGGAAACCCTTCATATCTTGATGTCATTACTAAAAAAGAATACTCATTATACAATTCATACAAATTATATACTTTACCTTTTAAAAACAAATTATTTTGAATATTATATTGATTTATTTTATATTGCAGATCATCTTTTAGTTCCCCTTCACCATAGATATGCCATTCCCAATCTGGATGCTTCTTAAATATAATTTGAGCAACCTCAATTAAATTCTCAAAGTTCTTCGGATATGAAAGCCTACCAACACTAATAATTTTTTTAGATTCTAAACAATAATCACTAATACTATCAAGAATAGCATTATCTATGGGATTATAAACCTGTTTAACCTTAGTAACTCCATATTCATTAATAAAACTAGCCTTATCATGCTTTGTCAAAGTTACAATAAGGTTCGACCTAATAGCACCAAATTTTCTGGTATATGCTTGAAAAGCATGATCATTATTATTTTGAACATTTGAATGTTCCCAACAGATAACTTTAGTTTTTAATCCTATAGTACTAATTACTGCAATTAGATAATAAATAGTACCACAAGCAATTAAAATATCAATTTCATTATTGACTAAATATTGTCTTGATTTGATAAAAGAGCCCTTCAATAAACTTTTTAGCATGCTAACTTTTTTTTCTAGAAGATATTCTTTAGTAATATTAGATTTCAGCTCATAAACATCTTCTTTTTTAGTTTTAGCGTAACACAAAGTAAAAATTTTATAATTCGAATTTTTTTGTAACTCATTTACTAAAATCGATGTAACTCTACCTATACCTCCAGTGCCAGAAAAACCAGCTAATAAATAACATATGTTCATAAAGCAACTCCTCTTTTCGCGTTCACATTATTTTTAAGCTTAAATAGTAAGCGGTGCTGTTAGGATAATAAAAATACTTTTTATTTGTTTATATGAAATGTTATTGTTGTAAATATTTACAATTTAATTACAGAGAAATAAGCATTAAACAATATTCAATTATTTTGCCTCTAATTTATCAACTTAATATCTACTAAATAAATCTCTTGTATAGACCTTGTCAACTACATCTTTTATTTCATTCGATAGTCTGTTCACTACTATAACATCAATACCTTTGGCTTTAATACGCTTCATTACACCTTGAATCGCAGACTGACGGAAGTTATCAGAGTCCATCTTCATTGTGAGTCTGTAGATTCCTACAATCTTTGGTTGTCTCTTAATTATCATATCAGCCACATGATCTTTTCTTGTTCTGTTAGCATCAACTATAGCTGTCATTGTTTTGAGGGACATCCTAGTAATTTGCTAATAATTGCTTTGTATCCTTTGGCAAGCAGTATCCGCCATAACCAAATGAAGGGTTATTATAGTGAGTACCTATACGCAGATCCAGTCCTACACCTTCAATGATTTGTTTTGAATCCAAGCCCCTTACTTCTGAGTAAGAACCTAGTTCATTGAAAAACGCAACTCTCATTGCAAAATAAGTATTAGCAAAAAGTTTGATGGCTTCTGCTTCAGAAGCACCCGTGTAAAGAATGTCAATATTTTCTTTGATAGCTCCTTGAGCAAGCAGTTCAGCGAACACTATTGCCCTCTCCGATTTCTCACCAACTACAATTCTAGAAGGATAAAGATTGTCATATAGTGCTTTTCCTTCTCTCAAGAACTCTGGCGAAAAGATGACATTCTTAGTATCAAGCTTTTTTTTGATTGATTCTGTATATCCTACTGGCACTGTAGACTTTATAATCATTACTGCTTCTGGATTTATTGAAAGAACATTTGCGATTACAGCTTCAACTGTTCTTGTATTAAAGCAGTTCTTCTCTGGGTCATAGTTTGTTGGAGTTGAAATAATTACATAGTCAGCCTCTTTATAGGCCTCGTTATTATCAGTAGTTGCTCTTAAATTAAGATCTTTAGTAGCAAGATACTCTTCGATTTCCGAGTCAACAATTGGAGCTTTTTTATTATTAATCATATCAACTTTTTCTTTAACGAGGTCTACTGAAATTACCTCATTGTGCTGTGCTAATAGTATTGCATTGGACAAACCAACATATCCTGTTCCAGCTATTGTTATTTTCATCAATATCTCCCCCTTGACTTGATTTTTTGTGTAAAAGTTCTAAATCATATTTTAAATTAATAAAAACGTTTTGATTTAAAGCAAAGGAATATGTCATTGTCATTTTATTACTATAAAGCATTTACTACTAAATAATTATAACAATAAATTATGTTGTATTTTTCAATCTAATCATTATTGTTATTCTCATCAGATATACTCTTCATATCTCAAGCAATCATTTTCAGATCATCTTTCATACTTTTTTTTTATTTTAGGTTTACATTATACTAATCATTAATTCTTCTAATTCGTTTTTCGATAAATAAAATAATAATACAAGTTTGAATAAACCAAAATATATAGTTCAAAGGTAACATAAGCATAAAAAGTAAAGTTGAAACAACGAGCGGTCTGATTAAGCTCGTATATTCATCAGCAACATGACATATCTTCCCATAAATTGAAGGTGCTATCCAAAACCCCAAAAATCCAAAATTAGCTAAACTTTCATCAAAAAAAGATGTTGTCATTGAATTTACACTTTTCGTAAATGGAATACCTCTTAATGCAGATGTAAAAAAAGAATTGTATCCTGTTACCTGTAATCCTAAGTATTCTAAAGGGAATAAAGCACCAATTTGGTTAATAAAACTTTGAAATGGATATTCAATTATATTCATATTAGCGGGATAGAGTAAAGAATATATAACCATCCTCAATCTATCATCGCGAAAAAAATCTATCCTTAACAATGTATATAATCTTCCATCACTACCTATGGTATAACCCCTATTGCTTATAAGAATAAACATACTATAATATAATGTTACAAGTGCCATTAAGCCTAAAATAATTGTAAATTTTTTTGTATTTATACCTTTTTTATTAAATACAATAAAACTTAGTATTACAAAAAATAATACAACTACAATTGCGCGTTTGGATTGTACACAAATAGTCATCATCATAAATAATACCGTTAATATTTTTAACAATCTATGCTTATGTTTATTTGCTAAGATAAAAATTACTGCTGAAACCAGACTAATAAATGCAAAACGCTCTACAAAATAATAATAAACCTTCATTTGCTCTGATAGAATTACTAAACCGGTCTCTCTCCATGATATTATATACAGCATTTGCTTTGGTAGCGGGGACAATAATACTGATAATACTGTAAAAGAGCCAAGGAAAAACAGCACTATATTTGTTATGGGTGAATCAAATTTAGTGATTAAGATTTCTTTATTATCTGTCGTATCAGAATTTCTGTTTTTTTTCAGTTTTGGTTTTCTATTACCTATATAAAGAATAATTAATTGACTAATAATTATAATAACATCATAAACTAATCTTACGTATGAGTCTTTATGTGAGATATAAAAACCATAGTAAGCTCGATTCGCTCCATAGTTAGGGTAATCATAAAAAATATCTAACGCAATTGGAAAAACATATATAGCAAAGAAAACAAAATGTACTAAATAAACCGTTTTTTTTGTTCGAGTCATCCTCATATATGATTTTATAAGAAGAACTAATGAAATAATTAGTGTTATGGTGTCAAATACTATAATAAATGTGTCTTCCATTTTATCACCTACTTCTTTCTAATAAAATTTTTTCAACATATACAACTATTCATTTTTCTAACCTATCCCTGTACATTCATTTTAAATTATTCTGTGTAAATAGAAAATAAAGTGCTACACTAACTGTTGTAAAAAATTTCTTGTTAAATCTTAGCTTGAATTATATATTATATAGCATGGGTTTAATTTAGAAAAATATAAAACCTTAAATGTTTTCATCTATGGTGGATAAGCATTTTTTCTTTACTACAAAATTTTACTGCTTTATTGCAATTTGCGATTTAATATTTTTATAAAAGTATTACAAAACACTAAGTATAATCTCAGATATTATATTTCAATTTTCGAACAGCCTCATTAAATGAACATCGTTTATTTGTTATCTATTTTAGGTTCATAATTAATACTGTGAAGTGCAATATTTTTATATAAAAATATTACTGATGCCTTATTTTTTGCGTTATGTTTCATATTTTCGAACTTTTTATTATCTTTTATTAATAAATTAATTTTCTGAATAAGTTCTTCTACTGTATCTTCATAAAGGAATTCACAATTTCCTCCTACATCAATATGCGTGGTACCATTCCAAAATTTGACTACCATAGGCTTCCCAAGTCCTGCCACTAACTCCCAGTATACAGAATGCCTCCCTGGGAATATCACCAAATCTGACGAAGCAAAATATTCATAACTTTGTTCTTCGTTTGCCCAACCTATATACTGGATTTTTTCGCCATCACACATTTGTGTGACTTGATCTTTTAATTCATCAACAACTGACCCAAATACTAGTAATTTCACTTTTGGATTATCAATTTTTTTAACTGCTTCCATTAAAAGAATTGTTTGCCTTTTTGCCAAATCTATCTTACCACCTGTTACAATCAAAAAATCATCTATATCAATATTAAACTTATTTCTTATTCTCAAATTTACCTTATCATCTAAAGCTGTACTAACTCTTTCATCATCTGCCCCCATAACCAGAAGTTCCGTTTTTTCTGATGGAATTCTATACACATTTTTCAAAAAATCCACTCTTGCTGGTAGAACGCCGTAAAATTTTCTAGTATAAGGCTCTATGCTTTTAGCACAAAATCTCCAAATTACTCTATGAAGTACATTTTTAGAAATCCAATTTGATGCACTGTTCGAAAAGTCCGTATGACTATCTACATATACTTTTATCTTAGAGTTCACTTTAAGGTACTTTATAATTTCATAAATGTCCATAAATTGGATATTATGAATAAATAAAACATCTGGAGATTCTTCTGTCATAGTCTTGTATACGTCTCGATACCTCTTAAACCTAAATGATTGTTTGCGATTATTCTTTATTTCTAACCTTAACACCTTACATCCATTATCATCATAATAATCACTACGATTATCTATTTTCACGCCACCTTTTTGATTTCTTACCCATTGAGAAGTTACTATTGTAACATCATGACCCAGCTTTTTATGATATTTTGT
This sequence comes from Clostridia bacterium, assembly GCA_028279945.1. Taxonomy (GTDB): domain Bacteria; phylum Bacillota; class Clostridia; order Peptostreptococcales; family JAAYPU01; genus JAKSCF01. Next base: position 54,009 of record JANQMT010000006.1, on the reverse strand, counting down.
TAGTAAGTTTTCTTGATAAGTCCAGCCATCATTGACACCGATACCCGCCAGACAAACATGAACAATTTTCATATCTATAACTCCTCAACTCATTTTTATCTTTTTACTCTTCCAGAACTATCACCATTTACTAGTGCCAATACATCCTCAACGTTTACCCGATTATAGTCGCCCTCTTGAGTATGTTTCAAGCAACTAGCAGCAACTGCAAAATCAATTGTATCTTGTCCTTCTATTTTATTAGCCAATGAGAAAATTATCCCAGCAGCAAAACTATCACCACTACCAACTCTATCTACTATATCAATCAGGTATTCTTTTGAAAGAAAATACTTATCATCGTCCTTTGAATAGAGCATACCTGCCCATTTATTCGTAGATGCTGTTAAGCTTGATCTTAAGGACATAGCAACATATTTGCAACCAAATGCATCACTAATCTTCTTAGCAACCTTATCATAACTTTTATGATCTATATCGCCACTTAAAACATCGGTATTTTCCGCTTTTATTCCGAAAACATTCTCTGCATCCTCTTCATTTCCAATACAAGCGTCTACATACTTCATGAGTTTTGTCATTGTTTCTCTTGCCTCATCTTTTGTCCATAACTTGCTTCTGTAGTTAATATCACAACTTATCGTAATGCCTTTTTCCTTAGCAGCCTTACATGCTTCTAAAGATATCTTTGACATTTCTTCACTTAATGCTGGATTTATACCTGTAAAGTGAAACCATTTTGCACCATCAAATATATGATCCCAATTATAATCTTCAACATTTGAATTAGCTATTGCTGAAAAAGCTCTATCATAGAGAACCTTAGAAGGTCTTTGACTCGCACCTTTTTCTAGATAATATAAACCTAAACGCTCTCCACTCTTAATCACTTTTGAAGTATCCACTCCGAAATATCTAAGAGAATTAATTGCAGCTTGTCCTACTTCATTATCTGGAACTTTTGTAACAAAACATGAATCTATCCCATAATTGGCTAATGATACTGCAACATTCGCCTCTGCACCGCAAAAAGAGGTTTCAAAAACATCATTCTGAAAGAGTTTCTTGTATCCTTGCGGAGCTAATCTTAACAGTATTTCACCTAAAGTAACTACTTTCATTGAGAGCCTCCTAACTTAACAAATCTTGGTGTTGTTATAAACTCAATGTCAATTAATTCTGCAAATCTATTCAATATCTTTTCCATGCCTGAATTCATAGCGTCCATGACGGAAGAGCTCTTAATGAAAGCCAAATCTTTTTTAGCAAAGTTATCATAGATATCATGCGAATAACCATCCAGTCCAGCCAATTTAATTTTCTCTACTCCAATATCTATTAAGAGTTTTATTAGCATCATACCAGCATTATCTTCAACAGCTTCAACATCATTCAGTAAATCCGAATAGTTAACTACAATCCCTTCAACATTTCCATTTTTAATATTTGATGTTTTTATCAATTTTAAGTTACGACTATTTTTGAAATCTTCATAACGTCTCAAATTACTAACAAAAACATAATCACAATCAAACATTTCTGGCTTGAAGTTTATTGCAATTGTATGGTAATTTTCACAAGATATAATATCAGAAATTTTTTCTTTTTCTTCATTGATACTACTTCCTGGTGCAATAATGACAACAGTTTTATTCTTGAGACGAGATTCAAGCTGTTTTTTAGCTTTATCATCAGCAATTACTCTATTCTGATATTGAACATAAAGTTTTTCAATATAATCTTTGTCAAAATTGTTTCTCGTAGATTCTTCAAGCCCTTCAAGAATTTCATTAATGTTCTCAACAGTTAAAGTGCTCTTATCATCTAAATAAGAAGCATAGTTAGGATGACAGTTATTCATAGCAGATACATAGTGAGGTAATGAATATCCCCAGAAGTTACTCGCATAAATAGGATTTAAAACTTGATCAATAATCTTTAACAAGGGTTTAATTTTATACTTGCTACCATTCAATTCATTAAGATATTCTATAAATAGCTCTGTATTCAAATTCCCAGCACCACGCCCCATGCCAAAAACACTTGAGTCAATGATGAGCTTTCTTTTCGTTTTAAGATCAACTAGTGCCTGCGCATTCGAGTATGCCATTTGAATATTATTATGAGAATGGTAACCAACAAAAATATCATTTGAAAGGTTATGATCTACTAAATAATATAATCTCATTAAATCTTTTCTTTTCATTACTCCAAAACTATCTACAATATAAAATGCATACGGGTTTAACTCATTAGACCAATTAATTAAGTTAATGAACTCTTCATCTGTATAAGATACTGATACCATGGGTTGCATGAATAGCTTATAGCCTTTATTAATTATTATTTGACACATCTTTAAGGCTTCATCAAGGTCTTTTTTATGAAATGCTACTCTTATTCCATCTATTGATGTTCCATCATTTTGAGGTAAATTCTCAACTTCGTACTCTCCAAAATTAATCATACCCACTGTCATACTATCTTTTCTATGAACCGGAAGATATTGTGCGACTCTTTCAATACTATCAAACAATGATGAATCTTGATTCCGTTCTTTTTTTTCTGTTAAGAATCCACATTCTACAATATCTATTTTTGAATCAATGAGACTACTTATAATCTTTTTTATATTGTTTTCACCAAACTGCCATTGGTTAATGTATCCACCATCACGCAAAGTACAGTCAAGGACATTAATTTTATTCATTAGCACCATCTCCTTTGATTTCTTTCATTATTTTTCTTACTTTTTCTAAATCATTAGGAGTGTCAACAGCTACAGTGTCTGAATCAACTTCTATAAATTGAACTTTATAGCCACTTTCGATAAACCTCAATATTTCAATATCTTCAATGCTTTCTACTTTCCCTCTAGGATTACTACAATAAAACTCTAATGCCTTAGGAGTAAAGCCATATACGCATACTTGCTTATAATAAGAATAATCGATACTTCCTTTGGGATATGGCGCAGCACTTCTTGTAAGGTAAATCCCAATGCCATCTTTATTCGTTATCACTTTTGGCACTGTAAAATTCACTACGTCAACAGGATCCTTGATAACTGTCATTAAATTAGAAACCTGAAGTTCCTTGTTTTCATAAAATGGTTTAATTGCTTCAACAATTGTTTCAGGCTCGATCATCGGTTCATCTCCCTGAATGTTTACATATAAATCTGCCTTAACCTTTTTAGCAACTTCACCTATACGATCAGTTCCTGTTTTATGCACATCAGAGGTCATTATTACATTGATCCCAAGTTCTTCACAAGCAATTTTTATCCTATCATCTTCAGTAGCGACGTAAACAGCTTCAAATTCTTTAACTTTAATAGCTAGTTGATAGACCCACCAGATCATTGGCTTACCACTTATTTCTGCTAACGGCTTTCCTTCAAATCTACTTGATTTATAACGTGCCGGGATTACTCCTATAATTTTCATTTGTCAAAACCTCCTAATTTATTTTTGTCTTTTCTAAAATCCATTCATATAATTTATCCACCGAATTGAATGCTCTTATTCTTTTGTCTTGTAAAGACGGGAAGGTATTAAATATTACTTTATCCTTCTTGTTTATCAAAATCGCAGCAGCATCTGAATTGTTGTAGACAGCTTCTAATAAAGTTGTAGATTTCCTTGAAATGCATATATTCTCTGTTACGGATGCATTAAAGTAATCAATAAACTTTATATCTTCTGAATACTTTTCATAATCCAATTTCTTGTCTTTTGGATGTAGCTTAATAAACAATTGGAGCTTCTTAGAGTTGAGTAGAGGAATTAATTCTTCTATAATTTTGAAATTTACTTCAACTTCTCTCGGTTCTGTAAAAAATATAATATTTCTCACACTTTTCTTATTTTCACAATTCACTGAGAACATATTTGAAGCTATGTCCTGACTGTAAATAAACTTCGTCGTATTATATAATTTATTAAGATGCACTGAAGCATTAAAACTAGTTGTATAAAACTCGTCTCCAATGAAACAATGTGGAAATTTAAATCCGTACTCTAACCCATGTGGTATACAAACAGTAACAATATTATATTTTCTTGCAGTTTTTTCTTCTATTAAAGCAAATCGGTCTAAGTTATTTCCTGTGTAGAATTTCTTACCTACATTATTAGCAAAAAATTTACCAATAATTATTGAGTATAAAACAGTATGTACAACTCTTTTACCATAATATTTATAAGCATTGGCTGAGCTATAAGACCCAATGATATTTTGTATATAATTACTATACTTTTTCATTTCTTTGTAAGAAGTTATCCAGGATTTTGCAACCCAATATACTCTTTTACTTTTGCTGAAACAATTATAAACAGAATTCTTATCATTAAAACCTTCATATCTAAAATCAATGTCATTTAAAAAAGCAAGCTTTTTCTTAGATGCAGGAGTTCGTATTAAAGATATTTTTTCTTTGTTAGAACTGGTTTCTGATGTATGAGGGATTTTTATCATTTTAAAAATCAAATAAATCGATGATAGCATTAAATTAATTTGACCACCTAACACATTTTTCATCTTATAAAAATAAGGGGTTCCTTTTACTGTAATTCTTTTATTCTCTGCGAAATCTAAAATCAGTGGTACTAGTCTATGATCAGGATTTTCAAGCTTAATGATTTTTATATCAAATCCAGATAAAAAGAGTTCTATTGCTTTATATGGTAGCACTCGATTTAAAAACACTTCATTAACAACCCATATTTCAGCATCGTATTGTTCAGCTATCTCATTGCATTCTTCAAATAAGTGAGCACTAAACATATCGTCTAATTCATAAATTGTATTATTATATTTAAATTTATTTCCTTGTATAAACAATACGTTCAATTGCTATTTCCCCCAAACCACTCTATTTACATAATCTGTATAAGATAAAATAATCCTCAGCACTTTATCAGATACATTTAGCATACTATAATCTGCTACCAATCTTAATGTATTTTTCTCTTGAGTTTCTAACACTTCAAGCCCCTGAAGGATTCTTTCTTTCTTAAGCCCTACCATCATAACTGATGCTTCTTCCATCGCTTCAGGTCTTTCATGTGCTTGTCTGATATTAAGTGCTTTAAATCCAAGAATAGATGATTCTTCACTAATTGTGCCACTGTCACTAAGTACAGCTTTAGCTTTTATTTGAAGTTTTACATAATCATTAAATCCAAGTGGTTTCATAGTTTGTATAAGTGGATTAAATTCTACTCCTTTATCTTCAATCATTTTTCTAGTCCTAGGATGTGTACTCATTATTACAGGAATTTTGTATTTTTCAGCTATTGCATTTAAACTCTCGACTAAATCTAAAAAGTTCACTTCTGAATTAATGTTCTCTTCTCTATGAGCTGATACTACAAAATATTGTTCTTCTATTAAATCTAATCTTTTAAGCACATCTGATTTTTTAATATCATCTTTACTGGAATATAGAACCTCAAACATTGGACTACCTGTTTTTATTACTTGATCTGCCGGAAGACCTTCTCTTAATAGATACTCTCTAGCTATATCACTATAAGTTAAATTAATATCTGCAATGTGATCTACAATTTTTCTATTAGTTTCTTCAGGTACTCGTTGATCAAAACATCTGTTACCTGCTTCCATGTGGAATATAGGTATATGCCTTCTCTTAGCTGCTATAGCGCATAGGCAACTATTAGTATCTCCAAGTACCAAGAAAGCATCTGGTTTTACTTTTTCCAAAATAGGGTCTATGTTAATAAGAATATTACCTATTGTCTCTACTGCTTTTCTAGTGGCAGCATTAAGAAAATAATCTGGTTTTCTTAAATTAAAATCTTTAAAAAACACTTCATTTAACTCATAATCGTAATTTTGGCCTGTATGTACAAGAACATGCTCAACTGCTTCTGATAAGTCTAGTTTATTAATAACAGCTGATAATCTTATAATTTCAGGACGAGTACCTATAATAGTCATAACTTTTAATCTTGTCATTCTCAACAACCTCCATATAAAAAGTATCTGGCTCTTTAGGGTTAAATATTTCATTAGCCCATATAACCGTTACAAGATCTTTTTCTCCAACATTAACTATGGAGTGGGTATATCCGGTAGGTATGTCAACTACTTGTAATTTATCTCCACTTACTCTATACTCAATTATTTCATTTTTATCTATTCTCCTAAATCTAATAAGTCCTTCTCCACTAACCACCAAGAACTTTTCATTTTTTGTATGATGCCAGTGATTACCTTTTGTAATTCCTGGCTTTGATATATTTATAGATACTTGACCTCTTTCAATTGTTCTAATAAATTCTGTAAAAGATCCTCTATGATCTACATTCATTTTAAGATCATATGCAAAGTCATCTTCTGGTAAGAAACTTAAATATGTACTATACAGCTTCTTAGTGATTTCATTCTTCATATCTGAAATACTTAAGTCTTTTCTGTTATCTTTAAAGCTTTTTATTTTCTCTGCTAATTCCCCAAGTTTTATATAATAAGATTTAGGAACTATACAGTAATTCTCTTTTTTTGTTGGGTTTCCTTCTAATGCATTTATAAATTCTTTTATTACATCATCTATATAGCAAAGACATAAATCTGCATCAGGATTATTAATTTGTATATCTAAATTTCTTGCTATATTGTAACAAAATGTTGCTACAACAGTATTGTAATTTGGTCTACTCCATTTACCAAATAAATTAGGTAATCTATAGATGTAAACCTTTGCACCAGTTTCTTTACTATAATTAAATAATAAATCTTCTCCTGCCTTTTTACTTTTACCATAACTGTTATTTAGTTCTGCTTGAATAGAAGATGTTATAAGCACAGATGTCTTATTATTATGCTTTTTAAGTAAAGTTATCAGCTCTGAAGTGAAACCAAAATTTCCTTCCATAAACTCTTTCTCATTTGTAGGTCGATTTACACCAGCAAGATGAAATACAAACTGACATTCTTTTGTATATCTGTCTAGTAAGGCTTTATCTGTATCTATATCAAATTCATATATATCTTTAAGTCCTTTGTTTTTGAGTTCAGCTATAAGGTTTCTACCTACGAAACCCTTCGCTCCTGTAACAAGTATCTTCATTATTTATTTCAGCCTTTCCACTTTTTACTTATTTAGTCACGTCAGTAGTAGCAGCCACTTCATCAATAACAGCCATATCTATCAACTTCTTTCTGACATAGTCAAGTGATATCAGTTTTTCTTTTATCTGTTCTATATTAAGTCTTTCTGTATTATCAGAGTTATACTCGTCCTCAGAAGATAGTTTATAATCTCCTTCTATAAAATATTTATCATAGTTAAGTTCTCTATTATCTGCTGGCACTCTAAAGAACCCGCTCATATCTTCTGCTACTACGTATTCTTCTTTAGTAAGAAGGGTCTCATATCGTTTCTCTCCGTGACGTGTGCCAATAATCTTGATTTCATTCTCTGCATTAAACAATTCCTTAACTGCTTGAGCCAAATCACCAATAGTAGATGCAGGCGATTTTTGCACCATAATATCTCCGGCTTCTGCATTTTTAAATGCAAACACAACAAGTTCAACAGCTTCTTCTAAACTCATAAGAAATCTTGTCATATTTGGGTCTGTTACCGTCAAAGGTTGTCCTCTTTTTATTTGCTCAATAAACAAAGGTACTACAGACCCTCTAGATACCATCACGTTGCCATATCTTGTACCGCAGATAAGTGTTCTTTCAGGATCTATAGTCTTTGCTTTTGCAACAAACACTTTTTCCATCATAGCTTTGGATATTCCCATAGCGTTAATCGGATAAGCAGCTTTATCTGTAGAAAGACAAATAACTTTTTTAACGCCCATCTCAATTGCCCCAGTAAGGACATTATCAGTTCCTAATACATTCGTCTTTACTGCCTCTAATGGAAAAAACTCGCAAGATGGTACTTGCTTAAGAGCAGCCGCATGAAAGATATAATCTACTCCATACATTGCGTTTTTAATACTAGAAAGATCCCTAACATCTCCTATATAAAACTTTAATTTATCGTTCTTATAGAGTTTTCTCATATCATCCTGTTTCTTCTCATCACGAGAAAAAATCCGGATTTCTTTAATATCTGTATCTAGAAATTTTTTCATAACTGCATTTCCAAAAGATCCGGTTCCACCTGTTATTAACAAAGTTTTGTCCTTAAACATTATTTATCCTCCAATGCTGCTCTATGTCCAAAATGAAGATCCATTCTATTTAATAGGGCTTGTTTATTAAAGTTTTCTTCATAATACTTCCGAGCATTATCCCCTAATTGCATAAGCTCTTCTTTTGACTTGCTCGCTAGATTAATTATGTTATCAGCAAGCTCTTCTGCATTCCCTGGTCTCCCACATAAACCCGAATTAGATTCCTTGATAATCTTTGCTGTTTCACCAGTTGCAGATGCAATGTTTGGAATTCCACAAGCCATATAAGATTGAAGCTTAGCCGGTATAGTCATTGCAAATAAGGGGCTATCCGTCAAACTAAGAAAGGCAACATCACTAGCAGCCATAAACTCCGGTATTCTAGTTGCCGGTTGGTTTGGAATAAAATTAAACATGTCATTTAACCCTTTTGAATTTACTTTGTTTACAAGTTCATTTTTATATCTGCCATCTCCAACGATGTTGAATCTTATCTTTTTGTCAAATCTTGTTTGTATAATCTCAGCTGCTTCAGGTAAAACATCTAATCCCTGAGAAAACCCAATATTACCTGCAAAAATAACATTGAATGAATTATCCTTTGATATCTCATCAATATCATATTCTTCAAGATGGACATAGAAATCTTCGGCGTACTGTGGCCAGTACTCAATTTTGTTAAGCGGAACACCTCGGTCATGTATAGACTGAATATAACTCTCTGACGTTGTAAATATCATAGTACATCCCCTATATATGTAATCCACCATTTTACCAATAGTACCGATAAAACTCTTATTTGTTATTCCAGTAATAATTTTAACATTCTCTGGCCATAGGTCTTGAACATATAGGTAACATGGAATCTTCCTCTTCTTTGCATACCAAACACCAGGAAGTGCTTGTGTCATTGGTGACACTTCAAATATAAATACATAATCAGCTTTAATCTTTGTAAATGCCTTCCAAAAGAACCCTGACACAACAAATGACAAATAATTAAGAGCTAACATAATTGTATTGTTTCCTCTTGGAATGAGAGGGATTCTTATGATATCCATACCATTATAGGTTTCTTTTCTTTTCTTGAAGAGCCCATACCCATCATAATATTTGCCTTGAGGGTAGTTTGGAATGCCCGTAACTACCGTTACTTTGTATCCTCTCTTCACCCACTCAGTACATATATCATTGATACGGAACTGCTCAGGGTAGAAATATTGCGCGATTACTAATATGTGTTTTTTCAAGCTTTTATCCACCCTTCCTAATTATTTCTCCGTCAACTCTATAGATTCTTCAAATGATCTTATTCGATAATTCGCCTTATCGTAGTCACTCATAGACTTCTCATAAACCAAATTACCAAATACCTTATTTATTAATCCTATCTTCCTTGCTAAAACTCTTATTGTAGGATTAAATAGTTTGGTGAGTTTAATATTTTTGCCATAAACTTCACCTATCAAATAAACCATTTCACTGGTTCTCACAAACTCTTTATTCTGAGGGAAAAATATTCCTGAGTCTTCATTATCAATTGCCAAACGAACAAATTCGCACAGATTGTCAACATGAAGCATACTGCGTTCATTTTCAATATCCGGGAAAACAGGAATCTCTTGAGCCAATTTAGCCAATTTAGGATAATTCCCTCTTGATCCTTTACCATAAATCATTGGCGGTCTCAATATAGCAACTTTGAATTTTTCAGATTCTAAAGGGATAATTCCCTGCTCAGCAGTAAGCTTACTATTTCCATAGAAATTCGCTGGCGTAGGTACAGTGTCTTTTGTAATAACTCTTTTCTTTCCTATCTCACTACTATCACCGTAGACAATAATACTGCTCATAAAAATAAACTGTTTAACACCATCAGCTTTAGCTTTCTTTGCCACCTCTATTGTTAGATCTCTATTTACTTGATAATAGACCTCTTCCATTTCAGCTTTGGCATCCACATGAGCTATACCTGCAACATGAAAAATAGAGTCATATGTGCCAAAGTCTCCATTTTTCCACTCATCACCACGTACAATAATAGTCTCCACTTTATACTTCTCAGGCCACTGGCAAAGCCAATTCTCAAATGAAGTACCTATGTAACTTCCTACTCCAGTTATTAGAATTCTTTTCATATTGATGTACCTCTCTGAGCAGAATTTAATTCAACTAAACAATTGTCTACATATCTGTCTTCACCAAACAATACTACACCAACTGTTCTAAAGATAATCTTTATATCTAGCCATAAACTGTAATGTTCCACATAAAAAACATCAAACTTATACCTATCCTGAAGATCCAGATAAATATTACCACTCACCTGGGCAAGTCCAGTCATACCTGGCTTCATGTTGAGTCTTTTTGAAACCTCATCATCATATTCTTCAAGAGAAGCTATTCTCTCTGGTCTTGGGCCAACAAGACTCATTTCTCCTTTGAGTACATTTAGAATCTGCGGGATCTCATCAATTTTACTTCTCCTTAAGAACTTACCTATGGATGTAATTCGGTTATCATCCTTCAAAACTTCTTGACCCTTAACCATCTTCTCTGAACCTGGCTTCATTGTTCTAAACTTATATACTTTAAAGATCTTCTTGTGCTGCCCAGGTCTATTTTGCAAAAAGAAAATAGGTCCTTTTGAAGTTACTTTAATGAGAATTACAACAGTAACCCATACAGGCAAAAATACTATTAGTACTATTAAAGAAAGAGTGATATCTATTAACCTTTTAATTGCCTTCTGCATACTATCCCTCTATATCATAATCGAGTGGTGTTAAATACCCATCGCTTAGTTTTATTTCACCTTCATTTTTATCAGTCTTCGCTGACCAGATTCTAATGGTCTTATTGTCATCATTATAAAAAACTCCTGGATATGGACGTGTGACAGCTCTAACCAGTTTATCTGCTTCATCCATGGTCATTAAATTTAAAAGCTCGCCATCTTCTGGTTTTCTTGCTGGCCACTCTGTAGCTTTAGACTCATCTTGCTTTATAAGAGCTACTCGATCATTCACAATGTCATCCCAATATTTTGAGATCAACTCAACATGCATCTCATCAACCTTCTTATAAAGATCTGCCGCTGTAGTGTTCTTATTAACTGCAATAACACCTTGGCCGATAATTTCACCAGTATCTACGCCTTCAGCAAGCTTGAACATGGTAACACCAGTCTCATCAAATCCTTTGATAATAGCCCAAGGAATAGCTGCTCTTCCTCTACCAACAGGTAGAAGTGTTGGATGCATTCCTATGCAACCATTCTTAGGTGTCTCAAGAACTTCTTTCTTTGCAATTTGTGACCAACCAATAATGAAAAGCCAATCAATCTCATGCTTCCTTAGAGCTTCACTAACTTCTGGATCGTTGATGTTATTAATTTTAAGTAGAGGTATATTATCTCTTTCTGCAATTTTATCAAGATAAATTCTTCCTGACTTATTCTTAGCCTTTTCATCTTTCAATGTGATGAGAAGCTCTAGTTTGCTGCCAATTCTATATATTTCTTCAATACAACTTAAACCCAGCTGGACACAAGTTGTGAATGCAATTTTCTTCTTCATGTTTATGGGTCCTCTCTATTTAAATTAAAAAGGTCTATAGACCTGCTCAATTACTTCACCTACTTAATTAAAACCCTCTTCTAAATACACTTTCAAAACTTTCAGCATAAACCATACCAGCTTGTCCACCTCTATATGCTGCAAGACCTTTTAAAGCTTTATTACTTCTTGGATGTGGATATGGTCTCATTACTCCTCTATACATTGATAAAGCTTCTATCTTCTTATCTACAGCTTCTTCTCCTACTTCAATAAATGTATTAGGATTAAACTGATTCATTGCTTTATTAAGTGCCCACTCAGTTGCCGAAGGCACCTCCATAAAGAGTAGTTCCTTTAAAGGACTGCCTTCTGGCCTTCGTTGAAAAAGTCTCACTGCAGCTTGACATGCTAGGGACGTATGTAAGTGATCATTATTTAAATCAGCCGGATGATGTGTAAAAACAACTTCTGATCCAGTTTCTTTGATTGCTTTTTCTATGAATTGTACTAATTTGAGATGAGGTACTGTATTAAATTCGATATTTGGGAATTCCCCTTTAATGACTCTTTTAACGCCTAATAGGCTTAATGAGTTATTGACATCCTCATGAAGTTTTTCTGTTTCCGGCCTATGATTTCTAGCTTTCACTTCTCCAGATATTATACATACATTCACGGTATAGCCTTCCTGAGCTAATTTATACATAGTGGCACCTGCACCTAAAACCTCATCATCTGGATGTGCTACAACAACTAAATAATTCATCTTTATACCTCACTTATGCAATATATTAAACTTCAACATCAAGTACTTAATTTAACTCCAATATCTTAAAAGATTAGAATTACTTATATTTAGAATATCATTTCTAAGCATACTCTAACCTAAAAGTTACAATTGGGTAACCATAATTAAATTATTGTTGAACTAATGCTCAACAATAATTTAACTATTACTCAACTACTGCTTAGCAGCTAAACCACAACTTCCTCCAACTTCCTCTCAACAACACTCTCACCAGTCTTCTTATAAGCTCCTTCTTGTTTACTTCCTTTAGATTTACGATATATGTAAAGATCATTAATTTCTTTATCACATTTATAAGTTGTAACTACTCTCTTAAGCTCATCTATGACTGCTTCTGAGTTCTGATTCTTTGTAATAGTCTTAAACAAGTTGATACTATTTTGGATAGAATCAAAATCTACCGATAGTGGTGACCCTATGTAAATTTTTTCATGTAAGGTTTTTTGGATCCCCTCTTCATCTAATAATAGCTCCTCATAGAGTTTCTCTCCTGGCCTAAGACCTGTTACTTCGATTTGGATATCTTTACCTGGTTGAAACCCTGATAATTTGATCAAATCTTTCGCTAAATCCATAATTTTCACCGGCTTACCCATATCTAAGACAAAGATTTCGCCACCGCAGGCCATAGTCGCTGCTTGGAGTACTAGCCGGACTGCTTCTGGAATGGTCATGAAGTATCGAGTGATTTCCGCGTGAGTAACAGTTACAGGGCCACCTTCTTCTATTTGTTTTTTAAGCAAAGGTATAACACTACCATTACTGCCTAAAACATTTCCAAATCTAACAATTGAAAATTCTGTTTTACTTTCTGTATCAAAGGATTGAACGATCATTTCGCACATTCTCTTTGTAGCACCCATCACATTTGTTGGATTGACTGCCTTATCTGTAGATATTAATACAAATTTTTCCACCCCATGCTTGTGTGAAACCTTAGCCATATTATTCGTGCCCAAAACATTGTTTTTCACAGCTTCACAAGGGTTATCTTCCATAAGAGGGACATGTTTGTGTGCTGCTGCATGGAAAATAATATTTGGCCTCACAGTAGAGACGATTTGATCAACCCTATCAATATCTCTTACCGAAGCAATCATCACTTTTAAATTAAGTTGGTTATCTGAGCCAAGTTTATTGTAAGTTCGGTTTAATTCATTTTGGAGTTCATAGGCATTGTTTTCATAGATGTCTAAAATAACTAGTTCTCTAGGGTTGTATTTTGCTATTTGCCTGCAAAGTTCAGAGCCTATGGACCCACCGCCACCTGTCACAAGGACAGATTTTCCTTCTATATACTCATCAATTGCGTGATTGTCTAATTGTATTGTTTCCCTTCCTAATAAGTCCTCTATTTTAACCGGCCTGATTTGGTTAACGGTGACCTTTTCATCTATAAGTTCGTAAACACCAGGGAGAATTTTAACCTTTACCTTTGTCGATTTGCATTCATCCACAATTTCTCGAATAGTATTTTGGGGAGCTGAGGGTATAGCTATTATAATTTCATTCACTCTATATTTTTCTACTATTTTAGCTATCTGGAAACGATTCCCTAGTATTTTTACACCATTAATTCTTTGACCGTGTTTATAAGTATTATCATCTATGATTCCTATAACTTTTAAGTTTAACTCATTATGTATTCGAAGTTCTTTTACAACAGTGGCACCGGCTGAACCACCACCAACCACAAGGACATTTTTTTTAGCAGTATTCTTTAATAGAATATCCTTAATTTTATATCTTCGTAATGCTCTATAAGTAAAGCGAACACCTCCAATAAAAATAAGGTCTAATAAGATGCTGATTAGATATATACTTCTTGGTAAATAGCTAGAATGTACCAATTTAATTGTGGCAATAATCACCAAATTAGAAAGAACTACTGATATGCAGATATTAAGAAGCTCTTCAATGCTGGCATAACGCCAAAGGCTCTTATAGAGCTTAAAAAAGAAAAAGGTGATTACTTTAATGGCTATTAACACCACCATAATTTCTTTATAGTTTTGATAATAGTCCATAGGTATTTGACCATCAAATCTTAATAAAAAAGCCAAAAAATAGGATAGATGCAATAAAAACACATCTAATCCTAATAATGATAAAACCTTAACTTTCATTTGCATATTGTCCCCCTGAACTTACAACTGAGTTATAGTTATTCTTGTGCTGCTAAAGCTTTTTCCATAAGCTCTCTTCTTCTAGCTTTTTTTCTTGCACCATAATCGTCTTCATATTGTTTTATAATGCTTTTATCTAAGTCATTAGCAATTAATTCATCCTCCATCTTAGATAAAAGGTTATAAAATATTTCATCGATTTGGTTCTCCAGCTCTTTTGATCTATTTAAGTAATCGGATGCCATTTTTGACAATACTGCACAAGATTCCTTTTCTTCCGAAGAAAGGTTGGAATATTCTGTTTTTGCTTGTGAAATTAGGTCTTCTAATAATTGATTTGCTTTTATTTCTAGATTACTGAGAGCATCATCATATATATTTTGTATTTCTGAGAGTTCTTTTTTACTCTCAGTTTCTTCTTCAGCTTGTTCTTTATTTTCTATATTGCTGTCTATCTCTTCATCTGGTTCATCATTTTCAACTTCATTTGTATTATTTGTTTCTACGATTTGTTCATCATTATCTTCCTTTGTATTATCGGTTTCTGCAATTGGTTCATCGTTTTTCTTTTCATCTGTCTTATCTGCTTCAATATTCTCCATGAGGTCCTTTTCAAAGTTTTCTAATTCTTCTCTCGTCTCCTCAATATATATTTGATTGTCTTCATCATTGGCAACCCATATTTTATACGCTAAAAACAATAGTAAAGCTAATGCTAAGATTACGATTAAAACTTTTTTTATAATCTTCAAAACTAATTCTCTCCCAGAATTTTATTATAAAATTCATATATAACACTGGCTACTTGTGCACGAGTTGCATATTGATTTAGTACAAGATCGATTACCGGTATATCTTTATGTAGGTTACTGTTTAGAGCTGTTCCTATTTCGGATTTAGTCCATTCAGATATATTGTCTTCATCCATAGTCTGCTCTAATTCAGAATAATCTACTTTGGGGTAGCCTTTTGTATTCATAATCCTTGCTAATATGACCAATGCTTCTTCAATGGTCACTTTACCGTTAGGGTCAAAAGTAGTAACAGTTCTTCCTTTTATAATGCCATTTTGATAAGCAGCTGCCACACTGTCTGCATACCATACATCTAAACTGACATCCGGAAATTGATTGATTGCTTTATCTCCTTGCAGCTTCATAGCCCTTACTGCAAGTGCTGTAAATTCTGCTCTTGTGATGTAGGCATTAGGATCAAATATACTTTCTCTTCTTCCATTGATGATTCCTTTGGAAGCAAGGGCTGCTATTTTATCTTTAGCCCAATCAATCTCTGATGTATCTGTAAATGACTTTAAATCATAAACTACTTTATATTTTGAAAAATGGCTTGTATAGAATCTAATATTTCCGTCGTTATAGATACCTCCCATAGGTATCTCATTCCCATTATCGTCAATATATACAGCTGTCACATATTCTTTATTCTGATCTTGCAATAATTTGTAAGGTAATGATAAAATTACAGGCTTTGAAAATGAGTTGATTTCTTGACTTTCATCTGCCAATTGAACATCAAATACGTTAATATCTTGAGATATTATAAAATTGAGATTACTATTTGATTGTTCCTCAGTAAGAAAGTCTTTTTCAACTGTTATACCGCCTAAGTCAGTAAGTATAGATAAATTATCTACTTTATTAAAAATTTCTGTTAGAGGAGGTAGTTGAACTTTATAAGATTTTTCGTCTTTATCTAATCTTAAATCTAATATGCCACATAAACTATCAGATACAGTTCCTCCTTTGTCACTAACATCATTTAGTTCTTTGTTAATATTTTTTAAAATATCATTTTGAGAAATAGTTATTTGTATTTGACCATCTGAAAGGGTCTTGACAGGAATATTTAAAGTATCCATATCCATTATTATTTCATCTAGAATTATTTCATCTGGTTCTTCTGATACTGCGCCTCCTCCACCTGCTCCGCCATCACTATTTTCTTGGTCTAAAAGAACTGATCTTACAGATTCATTCAAACCTTTAAGATCTCCTTCAAGAGTTTTGGTTTCTAAGGCTTGTGATATTTCTAAACCAAATTCATCAAGCAACATATAAGCAAAATTTTCATGCTTATCTTTTACAATAAACTTTCCATCTTCGATCACATACAATAGTTCCTTTACAGCCTTATACATAATAGAATTAAAATTTTCTTCTGTAAGATCTGAGGCGTTATCGACTTCATCACTCAAATCATCTAGAAAGTTAAATATCTCTTTTTCAGTTACTCCATATTCTAACATTCTGTTAACAAGTTCAGGATAATCATCTTTCATAGAATCATATATATCCTGATAGCTTGACGCATACGAAAAATTGACAAAAAACATTACTAAAACCAAAGATATTATAATTTTCTTCATAAAATCCTCCTTGAAACACACCTATACCACTCATTTTAGCACAATAATATGTATTATACAATTAGAAAAGGAAAGATTTCCTATTGGAATCTTTCCTTTTTTTTCAACATTTTTCAACATTTATAATATTATTAATCTATCAAATCCGCTTTAAACAGCATTCGTTTTACGATAGCAGCGCATTCTGCTCTTGTAATATTGTTTTTAGCAGATATTTTTCCGGCATAACCGCCTACAATACCGTTTTTAACACATGCTGAAACAGATTCTTTTGCCCATTCAGATACATTACCATTGTCAACAAATGTACTTAGCACTGTACTGATTTCGCTTGCATTTACAGCTGTATCCATTCCTGCCATTTTCATAGCTCGTGCGATTATAGCCATAGCTTCTTCTCTTGTTATTTTACTATTTGGAGCAAATGTACCATCGCCGTTTCCATTGGTTAAACCATAATCTTTAGCAATAGATACTGCATCATAATACCAATCATCTGCTTTTACATCATCAAATGCATCTACACCTTCGCCGCTTCTCATGATTCCAAGTGCTCTTACAACAATTGTCATAAACTCTGCTCTGGTGATATCTCTGTCAGGCTCAAAAGTTGTATCCGATACACCATTGATGATTAATCTTGATCCCATATCGTTTACATCATCTTTAGCCCAATGATTGGCAACATCTGCAAACTTTTTAATATTATTGATTACTGTATACACACTGTTTGTCATACTCTTGATTCTGACATAGTATGCACCATCTATTTTCACTACTTCAGTTGGAACAGGGGTCAAATTGCCTTTTTTATCCTGAACAACAGCAGTTGTGATTGTTTTTGGATCAACACCTTCGGGAACTTTTATGCTTCTTTCCACAAATCTATTAAATTTGCTTACTTTTACACTGTTTTCTCCATCCGTACATACCACGTTGAATTCAATTGGCGGTATAACTAACTGAACCCCAGCCTTAACAGCTTGATCTTCAACGACTTTGATTTCTTCAGCAGTAGGTTGGCCAATGACTATAGAGATTTGTACATCAGAAACCTCTACATTTTCTCCCAATTCTTTGGCTAACGCACTAATATTCAAGTCTTTTGCCGGTACGCTATAGGAAGCTGTTTCTGTCTTAATAGATATGGAAATATCATTCTTCTCCATCAAAGAAATCATATCTCCGCCAAATCCAGCTTGAACAACATCTGCATCTGCATCAACATTAATAACAACCGTTGTTCCTTCTTCACTTTCTTCAACTACATTTTTAATAGCATCATCATCCACTGAAACTTCAGCTACGTTCTGACCATCTACTTTTTTAACTTCAGTTTCAATACTATCGCTACCAACTTCTTTTACAGTATCTGAGGCTGGAGGCTTTTCTTCTGGAGGTGACCCTCCTCCTGAACCGCCACCATCATCGTCATCATCGCTCTTAATACTAATATCGAACTTAAATATATAATTTAAAGCTTCATTTTCAGGATCTACTCCTCTTCTATAAACATAGACTGTTGCTTCACCTTCTTTAGAAGGTGTAAATTTATCTCCCGAAAAGCTGCCTTCACCTTCACTTGAATCGGCAAGTGCGAATTTTACATAATCGGTTTCTATTTCAAAAAAACTTACAGTATATGATGTTTCTTGTCCTACTTTTGGTTTTGTATTACCAGATACCAGTTCCCCATTGCTTCTGACAAAAGCATTGGCTAATGCTAAACTTGCATCTAAATCTGGATCAGCAGCTTCAAGTAGGATAAATACTGCTTCAACGATTTTTCCAGCTTCCCAACCTACGGAAGCCAATTGCTCTTTAATATTGCCCTTTACTTCTGCTTTTTCACTTACAGCTTCTTTTAAAAGCATTTTGACTTCTTCAATTAAATCTGAAGTTGTTTTAGCATTAGATAATAGAAGCATATCGGAATAGTCTATATACTCATCGGGGTCATCCAAAGCACCTAACATTAATTCATGCAAATCACGTAAAAGATCCTCACCATCACTTTTGAATATATCAGTAAACTTTTCTTTGTGTTTTTTTATAAAATCTTCTAACTCCTTTGCTAAGTCATCCGAACCTGTAAAGTATATCATTGTAAATTCTGAAATGAAATCTCTGACAAATTCTTCAGCTTCCTCTGGACTACCAAATACATCTTTGAAAGCTTCATTTGTTACAGGAACCTTTTCAAATACATCGTCCCAAACATCATTTTCAGCATCCTGTGCTAAATCATATATTTTTGCTTTAGCACTGGATAGATATGCTTTTTCCTCATCTGTTAATTTAGCAAATACTTTTTCCAATCGATCAGCTTCATCTTGTAAATCTACCGCAAATGCAAAACTAGGTATCATAGACATAATCAGCATTGCGACTAGAATAATTGACATTCTTCTTTTCATGCTTGTACATCCCCCTTTATATAGAACGCCTCGAATTTGTATTTCCTTTCAATTATACTATATGGATATAATAAAATAAACAAGTATTTGCCAGATATTTTCTTTTTTTTTGCTATTTTTAGAGAGAAATTGGAGTTTAGTCTAACAGTGCCTCGAAAACTATTTTGGGATAGGAGTGCATAATATGTTTGAGGCGTATGCGAGTTGTTCCAGCAAAAAGATGGCTTCCTAATCAAGTTAAGAAGCCCTTGGAAATGTAACGGAAATTTGAATTAGAGCACCATTGTTTGCCACAATGAGTGTTCTTTTTGATACTTGCAATTTCTATTTGCAATAATAATACCAGTTTAGACCAATACTAAAGCATTGATTTTATTATGTTTTTGTTGATTGGTTTTTTATTTGGTGCAATATCGAACAGTTAAAGTGTGCGATTTTGATACAACTGTTCAAAATCGCTCAAAAGCTTCATTTTTCAACCTTTATTTGAAAAAAATTAAAGGAAATGCTTTGAAAATGTAGAATATTGGAGTAGTATTGAAATGGTATTATATTTATTAATTTCGGGTGTGTGCGATACGCCCCTACTGTTTGATTTTATAAAAATAAGGAACGGTGTTTATGAAAGAAGAAATCTTAATTATGGGACTTCCTTTGGATACTTTCATCATAGTGGGTGGTTTGTTTGTTTTTGCCGTTTGTCTTCCTACCATTATAGCCCTAATATTAAACAAAAAGGAGAAAGACAATGAATAGAGTCATCATTTATATGCTGTACTTTACTTTTTACACCATCATTCTTTTATTGCTAGGTAAAAACGGCATGAAAAAAACCAACAACATTAAAGATTTCTGCGTTGCGGGTAACAGCCTTGGTCTTTTGCCCAGTGTTTGTACTTTTACGGTTACATGGTTTAGTGCGGTATCCATGCAAAGCGTAACCGGTTCTGTTTATGCTTTTGGTTATTCGACAATCTTATACTCTGTGGTTGGATGGTTATTAGGTGCCTCTTGCTTAGTCTTTATCGCTTATAAAATCAAATCCTATGATATTGTCACCATTCCGGAATATTTTAGATTACGCTATGACAGCAAATACTATCAAGCTTTAACCGGTTTGACGATTTTTATATGTTACATCTTGTATATTATTATTCAAATTAAAGGCTTTGGCATTGTGGTATCTGAGCTATTAGATATTGATTACAGCATTGCTATTTTTTTAATATACTTATTTGTGGTCTATACAAGCTTTGGCGGGTTGTTTTCTGTTTCCAAAACAGATGAGCTTAACTTTATGCTGGTAGCAATCGGTATTTTGATTACCGCTGTATATATTGTTAAGGATATTGGGAGCATTACTTTGATGCACGAACGGGCTGCTGTTATAGAATCTTTGCCCAAATTTCAGCCCTCTATTACAAAAGGTGCACTCTTAGACCCCTCTGCTAATCATCTGTTTAGTCCATTAATGATTATGACAACCAGCCTTGCATGGGGTTTAGGTACTGCTGCAAACCCTCAGTATATTATTCGTATATCATCTGCTAAAAGTAAAAAAACAGGTATACAGATGATATGCATTTCAGCCTTTGCTTTAGGCCTGTTGTATCTAGGGTTAATCATTATTGGTATCGGTTCAAGAGTTTTAGAACCTTCCATCAGCTCTATTCATTCCGTTGACCAAGTACTACCGTACATTATTGACAGTCGGATATACTCCAAAGTAAGTGGTTTTATTTTTATCAGTATTATGGCTGCAGCTATCTCTACAGCTAATTCTCAATTATTGATATTGGCCAGCAGCTTTAGCTATGATATTTATAAAAATATTTTTAATAAAGATATGAATGATGATGGATTCCTGAACTTAAACAGAGTGATTATATTCATATCAGGGACCATTTCGTTGTTGATGTCCATTAATCCACCGGAAACTTTATTGATTTATGGCAGCTATGTTTGGAGTGTTTTCGCAGTATCTTTCTTGTTTCCTCTTTACGGAGGATTGTATTGGAAAAAGGCTACAAAAGAAGGGGCTGTATTATCGTCTATTGGCGGTATAATCGCCTTATTCATATTTTATTTTATTGACATAAACAGTCCCTTTAATAAATCTTTGATTCATCCTGTATTCCCCAGTTTGATTGTTGCATTTATATTGTTTTATGTCATAAGTTCACACACATATAAAAGACTAGGTGATGCAAGATGAAGTTGGATATTGAAAACAAAATATTAATCCCGTTTATGATATTGACCATACTGCCTATAACCATCCTTGGAATTGTATCCTATTTAAACGGCTATCAACTTCTTATGAACCATAAAACCAAAAACTTAAAAGCTTCCTTTACAGAAATCATGACTTATATAGAAATGGTTGATGAGGATATTGGAAATAAATATATGACGATAGATGAAGGCAAAGAGAAGGCTATTCAATATTTTAACAAGGTCAATAAAGAAAATATGGCTGTAATTGAAAATGAAACTTTTATCATGAATCATTTTAATGAGGATGATGAAAGCTTAATACCTAAAATTGATGCCAATCTTCAAACTCTTGAAAATGATCATATGACCTTCTATTTTGATTCATATGAGCCGTGGGGTTGGACTATTATTCTGGGCATTGATAAAACTTATTTCTTAGATGAATTGCTGGATATACAAAAATACATTCTGCTTATGGCCATTATCTTTTTGGTTATCGCCATGCAGGCGATTGTTTTTATTGCGCACAGTATTTCTAAGCCTATTAAAAAGTTTGCTGAAGTTTGTGAAACCATTGAAATTAACAATCTAGAAAAGATTAAGATTAATAGAAGTGATGAAATAGGTGTATTGGCCAACGCGTTTAATCGTATGATTGACCAGTTAAATGCCAGTACAGACGAGCTCATTTACATGAAAAAGTTTAATGAAGACATATTAGAAAATGTTTATATAGGTATTATGACCACTGATAAAAATGCCGGCGTTGTCTCTGTTAATCATACCGACAAAAAGATATTTGAATACTATAACTATGATGATATTTATAAGCCGCTAAATGACCAAATACTTCAAACCATAAAAGAAGATAAAAATATCAATACTGTTATTGCTATAAAGCTGGCTTCAAATGGCGGCAAAACCATTTACTTGGATGTCAGTACTTCCTTATTAAAAACGGATCACCAGATTAAAGGTGCCATATGCAGTTTTAATGATATTACCAGAAGAAAGACCTTGGAAAATAATATCGTAAGAGTGGATCGTCTGGCCTCTGTGGGCAACTTTGCCGCAGGACTAGCCCACGAGATACGTAATCCTCTCACAGGGATCAAAACAAGTATTCAGGTAATCAAAAATCGGATGAATACCAGTAAGGATACCTCTAGTATTGGGTTAGTCAATGGTATCACATATGAAATCGATAGAATCAACCATCTCATTACTGAGCTTTTGGATTTTTCTAAACCAAAACAAACCAATTATGAAGTGACCAGCATCATGGATATCTTAAAAAAAGCTTTGGATTTAACTCATAAAGGGATGCATCAGAAAAAAATAAGTGTGAAAATGAAGGCTGCTGATACCCCTTTCTTTGTATTGGTAGACAAAGATCAAGTCGAGCAAATATTTATTAATATCATCACTAATGCCACCGATGCCATGATGGAAAACGGCAGGCTTGATATTGAAATGAAATATACCGTACTGGACAATGTTCCGTTTGTATCCACTGCTTTTACAGATAATGGTATTGGTATTGAGCCTGAAATTGTCGAAAAAGTATTTGATCCATTCTTCACAACAAAATCAAAGGGTACAGGCTTAGGGCTGTCTGTCGTATCCAGTTTAATTGAAGAAAATAATGGAAAAATAGAGATAGAAAGCATTAAAGATGTTGGAACAAAGTTGAGAATTCTTTTTCCCATCTATACGGAGGAGCACCATGAAGGTTAGAGTTTTAGTTATTGACGATGAAAAAATGATATGCAAATCACTGGATGCAGGGTTAAGTGACTTTGGCTACCATGTCTGTACCGCTGAATCAGGTACTGAAGCATTGCGCTTAGTACAAAATTTTAACCCCCATATTGTCTTGACAGATATGAAGCTGGGGGATGAAAATGGTATTGATTTGATTGATGATATCAAAAAGCTGGATAAAGAAATAGAAGTCATTGTTATGACCGCTTACAGCGATATCCAAAGTGCTGTTTTAGCCATAAAGAAAGGGGCTTATGATTACATCAACAAGCCTTTTGAATTAGAGCAAATTAGGATTGTTATTGCTAGAGCTTTTGAGAATTTTAAGCTGAAAAATAAGATTTATTTATTAGAAAAAGAAAAGCAGCATTCAGGAGAAAATCTTATTGGTCATTGTGAAAAGATGAATACAATCTTAAAGAAAATCAAACCCCTATCCCAAAATGATGATGTTACCATTCTCATTAGAGGTGAAACGGGTACCGGAAAAGAATTGATTGCTGAAGCACTGCATAATAACAGCCCTCGCAAGTCATCACCCATGGTCAGAATTAATTGCAGTGCCATACCGCATCACTTGGTAGAAAGTGAGTTGTTTGGATTTGAAAGAAATGCTTTCACCGGTGCTGTTTCTCAAAAGAAAGGACTTTTTGAAATAGCTGATGGGGGTACCGTTTTTTTAGATGAATTGGGTGAACTGCCATTGGATATTCAAACGAAATTACTTCGTTTCCTAGAGGAAAGAAAGTTTAGAAGAATTGGTGGATTAGAAGATATTCAAGTTGACATTCGAATCATTGCAGCTACCAATAAAAATTTAGAAGAAGCGGTAAAAAATAAGGAGTTCAGAGAAGACCTATATTATCGCATCAATGTCGTTCCTATTGACCTGCCTCCTCTACGTGAAAGAGGCACTGATATATTACTGATCACACAGTATTTTTTAGATAGGTTTAATAAAAAATTCAAAAAGAAAATTATAGGTTATGATTCAGAGGTAAAATTCAAGTTGTTAAATTATAATTGGCCGGGTAATATTAGGGAATTAAGAAATGTCATTGAAAGAATTGTGATCTTAATTGATGATGATCATATTAAGACCCATCATTTGCCTATTGAGATTCAAAATTATAAGTTACGTATGGTGGCTGTACAAGAAAATTTAAATCAAAATGTTTCAGAATGTGATCAGCTGTCGTTAGAGGATAAAATGCAGTGTATAGAAAGACAATATATTTTGGAGGCTTTAGAGAAGATGGATTGGAATCAGACAAAGGCATCTGCAATTTTAGGGATTAGTAGGTTTACTTTGAAGAGGAAGATGGAGAAGTATTCCATTACTTGATATATGTATATAAATGTAGGAGTACTCTCTGTGGTCGCTCTCTCATTGTATGTGAGGCCATTGGGATTTGGTTGGGCACGGGGACCCAACCCTACAAAATTGAAAGAAGATTTTGCTTTAGCATAACCTTCCTTCAATTTAATATCTTAAATCTTTAAATTTATTTACGTACAAGCAGTTTCTTAATCCCTGCTTCTAATCCGCTTAATGTCAGGTCATACATTGGGAATATATCTCCTACTTCTTCTATGGTAAAATTTCCATAGGCATAAGGCCAATCATATTCTGGGATGGGATTGTACCATACGCTGTGCTTATAACGATCTCGGATTCTTTTAAGCCATTCTATTCCGGGAACATCATTGAATAATCCTACGTATGCATTGCCGCCTCTGCTCATTAGCTCAGAAGGTGCCATTGCAGCATCCCCGATAAGAATCACTTTATAGTCGCTGCCTAAGTTATTAAAAACCCATTCCGTATCTATCCATCTGCCCCTTGTGCAATAAGGGTCCGTATAGAGATGCTCATAAATACAGTTATGAAAATAAAAAACTTTTAAATCGTTGAAATGGTTGGATTTGTTGACTGCTTGAAACAAGCGGTTACAAAGATTCATATAAGGCATCATAGAACCGTCCGAATCGAACAACAACAATAACTTTACGGTATTTTGTCTTGGTCTATCCCAAACCAATTTTAAATGCCCTGCATTGTCACAGGTTTCTTTAATGCTTTCATCTAAATCCAGCTCCGTCTTAGGCCCATCTAAACGGCTTGAGAACTGTCTTAGTTTTCGAAAGGCCATTTGAAAATGGCGAATTTCCAGTGTTGTATCTTCTCTAAAATCTTTAAACTTTCTTTCGCCTGCAACTTGAACCGCAGATTTATGTTGTGATTCTCCGCCTATTCTAATGCCTGCCGGGTTATATCCGGAATGACCCAATACAGAGGTTCCTCCTGTTCCTATCCAGTAATTGCCTCCATTATGTTCTTCTTTTTGCTCACAGAGACGCTGTTTCAACATCTCCTGGAGTTCTTCTAAGCTATGTTTTTGGAACTCCATATCTTGAGCTTCAAGGTGGTCTACTTTTTTAATCTCTTTATCCAGCCATTTCCATACCTGATCCGGTAAGTCTTCCGGTGTATGAATGCCTTCAAAGTATTGAGCAAAGGCCAGATCAAATTTGTCATAGTCCGCTTCGCTTTTAACTAAGATGCTTCTGCAAAGATGGTAAAAATCCAGCAGACTAGAACCGCACAACCCTTGATCAAGAGCCTGAATCAGTGAAAGCCATTCATTTAAGGATACATCCAGGCCTTTATCTCTTAACAAATAAAAAAAAGTCGTAAACATTGATTTATCCCCATCTTTTCATGGTATAACCTTTATCTTTGATATCGAACATAGCATCGATATCTTGATTTTTCTTAAGCAATACCCCTATAAAAGGAATCTCTTTTTTGATTTGTTCTATTCTAATGCCTCCCACAACTAAAGCCTGCAGCCAATCTAAAAGCTCTGATGTACTGGGTTTCTTTTGTATTTCTTTCAGCCCTCTTATCCAGTAGAAGGTTTCCATAGCTTGATTGAGCAGCTTGCTTTGAATATCCGGATAGTGTACCCTTACGATTTCTTCCATTTTTACTTCATCCGGAAATTCTATATAATGAAAGATACAGCGTCTTAGGAATGCATCCGGCAACTCCTTTTCTGCATTTGAAGTAATGATAACGATAGGTCTTTCCTTTGCTCCAATAAGTTCTTTGGTTTCGGGAATATAGAATTCCATTTTATCCAATTCCCAAAGCAGATCATTTGGGAATTCTAAATCAGCTTTGTCAATTTCATCAATTAACAATACGACTTGTTTTTCAGACGTAAAGGCTTCTCCAAGCTTTCCTAACTTGATATATTGCTTAATGTCTGCAACATTTTCTGTTTCAAATTGACTGTCGTACAGTCTTTGTACCGTATCGTATACGTAAAGGCCATCTTGGGCTTTTGTGGTAGATTTGATATTCCATATGATAAGTTCTTTATCAAGGGAATCTGATATGGCTTTTGCCAGCATGGTTTTTCCTGTTCCCGGTTCACCTTTTATCAGTAATGGTTTTTGTAATGCTATGGCTACATTAACAGAATGCATGAGCTGGTCTGTTACCACATATTCATTACTTCCTTTGAATTTTGCTATATTATTGATCATATGCTATCTTTCCTCCTATATTAACATCCACCTTGATTGATTTATCTTTGCATAATATGGCGGTATGTGTATACCACCTATATAATACCTTTAAAAATTAGAGTTGCAAAGGGTATGCCAAAAATTTAACAAAAAATTTTAAATAAAATACCTTGAAAAATACACATTTCCCTTTTTTTTGATTAAATACTCTATCTTAAATATGTACAAAAGTGTTCAAGATTTTGTACAATGCATTGATATTATATAAAAAAACAAGCAGTTACCTATTGATTAAAGCAAAAGGTAGCTGCTTGTTTTAGTTTATTATTCTATTCTTCTTCCGAATCACATGGGTGCTCATTTTTATTGCCGTGACATTTCTGAATTTGCTCTTCACTGCATTTTCCATCCTCAGGTCTTAATTCAGGGTGCATACACGTTTGGTTGTTTTCACTCATCACCATTCCCCTCCTTATCAACATAACAGTCATGACTATTTATATTATAAGATAGCACAAAGCAATATTTTGATTAAGTGTCATGTTAATTAAATTATATTCTGCTTAATTGCATTTGTCAACATCAGAATGAAATCATAAAAGCATTTGTATTTATTGATGGTCTGAATGATTTTGTGAATGAGCTTCCAGTTCTTGAAGCTCTTCTAAAAATCTCTTCCAGCCTTTCCAATCCTTTTTCCACTCTCCGTCAGGTAATATATCTATTTGAGCAGTATCATAGACCGGCCAAAACCCCTGTTCTCCCAAATAACGCTGAAACTCCTTCTTGATCAACAAGTCCGCAATTTTGGTAAGCTTTGGGTTACTGTTCTTTTTGAATACCAATACTTGCGGAAGGAGTATTGCCCCCTCCACAGTGGGATTAATTTCAAGACCTTTTTGCTTTGCCATTAAAGAAAAAGATAGATTAGATATTCCAATATGGTATCGCCCTGCAGCTACGGCATGAATAACCTCTACCGGGGATTTTCCAAATACTATCTTTTGTTTTAACGTATCATACTTATCTCTATAGTTCCTCTTTAAATACGCCATAACCACCTTGCTTATGGGTGTATGCTTATCCGGAAAAACCACATTCCATTTATCATTAAGCAAATCTTTCCATGAATGTGTTAATTCCTCTTTAATAACATATTTCTTGTTATAAAACATGACCAAAGGAACAATAAATAACGGATAAAACAATCGGTCAGGGTCCTCAAAAACACGGTATTCATTCATAACCGGATTCACATCAGCATATTCACCGGCTGTTTCTGAAAACAGCTCCTTTAACTTGCTATTTTCCAGCACTGCAAAATCACTGGAATGACTCAGCATTATATCAGGAAGTCTGTCATCACTTATGCTCTCTAACAACCAGCTTTTTGAATGGTCATGACTGGGTGTATGGACAGAAATGATATCCCCAATCTCTTTTTCTAAATTCCCTAAATTGCTCTTAATATAATCTATAAGGAATCCTCTGGTATTAATGGGTGTATGAATTAAAAAATTTATCATTTTACTTTTCCTTTCTCAAGCAATCTTTGTTTTATCCCATAAATTGCCTCAAATTACATTTAGGTCAAATTTGTCTTTATCGAATCCCAAAGGAATAACAGTTAAGCCTGATTTATATACCCCTCCATTATATTGATATTGAATATCATTATCAACAGTTGAGTAAAAAACAGTTCCTGGAGCATAAATTTTTTTCCTGCATTACGCTACCAGGAACTTTAACTTTTGTAAACTTATATTCCTACTACCCTCTTTTAAAAAAAGAATGTTCTAACTTATATACTCTTTTTTTATTCAGAATAAGTCATTACTTAATTGAATTGTATTTCACATAAATATTTTTGTCAATAGATTATATCGTAATTTTTGATTGATATGCTTATAACTTTTTACGTAAACTATATACTCAAATTTCCGTTTATTAATTTAATATAATATCCCTTATTTTTTTCAACTACAATATTACAACATCCGTAGTTTTGCTTGATCGTCAATAGGCGATTAATTGGTATTTTCAACAGTTCACAGAGCAAGGCTCTATTAAAGCCTGAATGCCCGACAATGAGAATATTTCCTTCTTTTTTTTGTATTTCTTTAAATATAGTTTTTGCTCTTTCCTGTAATTCTATAAAGTTTTCTCCTCCGGATATCTTATAGTTGAGTAAATCTTTTCCTCGTTGGTCATATTCTATGGGATATTTGTTTCTAATATCGTCAATATACATACCATCCCACCGGCCTAAACTAATTTCATTTAATTCTTTTAGGGGCTGTGGCTTGTGGTTGATATAAGAAGCTATAATTTCGGCAGTTTTTTTAGACCTTTTCAAATCACTGCAAAGCACATGGTGAAACTGATTCTTTTTTAAAATTTCCCCAATGCGATGACTTAATGCGATACCCTCCTGGCTTAAGGGTACATCATATTGACCGATAAGCCTTTTTTTATCGGATAACTGTGTTTGACAATGCCTCAGCAGGAATATATATCTTTCTTTCATCTTAATGTCTCTTTTCCATTTTTCTTAACAATTCTATGATATTGTGTTCCAATACCTTATTGATATTTTCTTGAATGATGACTGCATCTATAAGGCGCTTTATAGCATTGCTGCTTTCCACACTTTCCATTCTCTGTTGAGGTTCTATAAACTGATCTTCTTTTACGATTTTGTCTGCATAGTATAGAATCGATTCATTGCATATATGATTCAAGTAAGCCGAATCTAAATTCATATGGTTATTGATAATATTAGCCATCTGGTAATATCCCATTTTGATCATTATTTTAGATGCCTCGTGTGCATGCTCAGGTGTCCCTTTTTTTAAATCGTGTAATAAACCACAGAAGTAAAGTAATCCGGGGTCTATATCTAGTTTGCTATTTTTTTCTTTAAGGAGTATGGCAATATTTTTTGCTGTCTCTCCCACTTTCAAGCAATGATTCTTGAGCAGTGTATCTATTTTGTATTTTTCATATAGTAATTCACACGTTTTATAGTTAGGGTATTTTTTTTGAGCATATTCAAGGGCTTTTTTATAATCTTCCTTTGTATCTACATCTATTAAAATACTCTCATCCCCTATAGACACATATGCAGCAAATTCTTCGTATTCTTTTAATAATCCTTTTAACCCTTGGTCTCCTGAGTAATTTAAAATAGCATCATTCAATTCTGTAGAAATAAGAGGTGGGTGACCTTTTTTATAATCAAATGACGGGTATACAATTTTAGCAGTATCCTCATTAAACTTATCCATTAACCATTCAAATGTATAGGCTTGCAGCAAAGGATAATCTACCGGAAGAAGACAAAACCCGTCATAGTCTTCTTGCGACACCGCTTTTACACCTGTTTTTATGGATGAAAGCATGCCCTCAGAGTAATGTTCATTAAACAAAACCTTTACATCCCATCCTTTTAATGCAAATTTTATTTCTTTTGCCTTATATCCAACAACAACATATACATCCTCAATACCGGCTTGATTCATGCTTTTAATCTGTTTGATAATAATTAAATCTGTTCTAAATGGTAAAAGTGCCTTTAATTCACCCATTCTGGAAGAATATCCTCCCGCTAGAATGATACCTGCAATTTTTTTAGCCATTTTTCCCAGCCCTTACTTTAATAACCTCCGCTGTAATACTTATTGCAATTTCTTCGGGAGTCTCCGCCTTGATATCCAAACCAATGGGTGCGAATACCTTCTCTAATTTTTCTTTACAAACACCTTTATTAAGAAGATTCTCATAGATTGTATGTATTTTTCTTTTACTTCCTATCATGCCTATATAAGGTGCATTGATTTTGAGTGCTTCTTCTAATACCTCTTGATCATAAAGGTGACCTCTCGTAACAATAATAATGTATGCATCCTCATTCATGTTTAACGAGTTGTAATCAAAGGTTTCAAAGGATTCTATTTTAATCACTTGGTCTGCTGTTTCAAATCGTGTCGTATTTGCAAATTCCTCACGGTCATCAATGATAACGGTATGAAATCCTACCTTGCTCAATAAAGGTACGACTTCATACCCAATATGCCCGCCTCCAAATACATAAGCCCTAGAGACCTTACTTAAAGGTTCGACAAATATACAATCATCTTCGCTATGGATATAATGTGTATCGTAATCCAAATACCCTTTTACCAGTTGGTAAACTTCGCTTTTTTCGTCATCTGTAAATATCTCATTTTCCCTAAATATATATTGACCCTCTGCTTGCTCTTTTCTAATAACTGTTACGGACCATGCTTTATTGTTTTCTTTATACGCCCGTAAGACGTCTTCTAGCCACTCAGAATTTTTCATATCCGAAGCATCCATGTATTGCAAATACACTGTGGTTTCACCGCCACAAACCATTCCTAAATTAGCTACGTCTTTAGAATTTAATTTAAAGTGTGCAATGCAAGATTCCTTTTGTTTAAAAACCTTAACCGCCTCTTTTTGTACGTAAGCTTCAAGTGCTCCCCCACCTATGGTCCCAAAGATAGATTGGTCTTTTTGAATGATCATCTTTGCATCAGTTCCTCGGGGTGTGGATCCAGACTGGGTTAGAACAGATGCTAATACAACGTTTTCACCGTCTTGCATCAAGCCATATACTGCTTGACATATACTTTTCACGTTATCCCTCCTACGGTATAATTTGGGTTAGACTCTTTTATCTATAATCTTTCGCTTTTTAATAGCTTTAATGTCCAATTCTTTATGCTCCTGTTGTTGAATATTGATTTTCAGTTTCCCTGATGAAATAAAGCTTCCTATTTGAGAATTTTCAATTGCTGATAATATGCTATGTCCCTTTTCACTGCAGGCCATTTGTACATATATATTCAAACAATCTATGCCATCTTCTAATGTGAGGGTTGCATCAAAATCAATCGTACCATCTATATCAAATAATATTTCTTCTAACGCTGACATGGTAAGGGTATACCCATCCCTTAATACGGCTGCGGAAGCTAACCTGTATTGAACCTTATCCATGGTTTTAAGAACCGTACCGCATGAACAAGGTTTTTTTATAAAACGACTTATATCCCCTGTTTTATATCTAATCAATGGCATCGCTTTTCTGGTAAGGGTAGTAAAAACAACTTCTCCCCATTCTCCGTCTTCAACAGGTAAGCCTGTCTCAACGTCAATGATTTCAAATATCATGTCCGCTTCTCTTAAATGATACCCGTTTAAGGCTTTGCAAAACACACCTCCGCCAAGTCCCATCTCGGTCATGCCATAATGGTCATATACTTCACAGCCCCAGTTTTCTTTTATCTTTTTTACAACCGCATGTGAGACATAATCTGTACTCAACAAAATATTTTTTAATTGACCTTGGTCTTTTATTTTTTTGGAATTGGCCAATTTCGACAATGCAAATACCTGCTGAGGTATGCCGACAATACCATTAATCTCTTCATTTAATATAATTTGCTCTACCCTTTCTCCCTCATCTACTACACCATACACCTTGGCTTCTACATTCATTCTTTTTAAAGCGGTTTGCAATAAATCCCCAATGCTGCCCGGCCTGGCCCCGGGAAGCAATACGAGTACTTTTTCTCCCGGACTTGTAAAAGTGGACATGCCAATGTGGAAAAAATCTGTAGTTAATGCTTGATCTTCTACCGTAAAGTAAATTCTCTTAGGTGAATCGGTGGTGCCGGATGTATCTAATGTTACAATTCTATTAATCTCTTTTTGTGACACACATACCATTCTTGCATTATGTTTTTTTACATCCTCTGAGGTCGTAAAAGGAATCTTTTGAATATCCTTAAGGGATTGAACATTATCAGGTTCTACATGAGAGAGTAGATTCTTATAAAATAAACCATTATTTTTTACATAAGCTATATTCTCTAACCATGTATTAAACTGATATGTCTCTAATTGCTCCCTACTTAGGATATCTGATTTTAATCC
This sequence comes from Clostridia bacterium, assembly GCA_028279945.1. Lineage (GTDB taxonomy): Bacteria > Bacillota > Clostridia > Peptostreptococcales > JAAYPU01 > JAKSCF01. The sequence continues at coordinate 21,068 of JANQMT010000006.1, read as the reverse complement.
AATTCTTTTTCTAATCCAATCTTCAAGCGGTGTTTTCTCAATCAATCCAACCACCTCCATATGATCTGGCAAGTAGTACTCTATATATTGCTATATTACCACATCAACTTACTAATTCTGCGATACATAGAAAATATCCCAGTTTTACATCCCCCATGGAGCAACTCATTTTATCACAATCTACGGATTTGTCAGTAATCTTCTCCCAGAAATAATTTAGAGATCCATACTCCATAATGATTTCAGCCATTAATTCTTGCAAACGGTGGGTGTAGTCTTCAAATAGGATTACTTTAAACCCATTTTTAATAAGAAATTCCTTCAATTCTTTGACTACGAAAGCATTTAAAATACAAGTTTCAATTAGAATATCTTGTGAAAATTCCTTAGCTTCATTATTCCTAAAATACATATCACTGATAATAAATTTGCCATTTGGTTTTAATACTCTTTTAATCTCATTTAATACAGCTTTTTTATCTTTCATAAGAGAAAAACTGCATTCAGCTATGACCCCATTCATTGTTGCTTCATTCAAAGGAAGCTTTTCACTATTCCCAACTAATAGGTTTAAGCTGGGGTTTCTCTTTAAGCCTTCATGGATTAATTTTTCAGATGCATCTATTCCGACAGCAAGATAATGATATTGTTTTTCTATATATTCTACGGTTGCGCCCTTTCCGCATCCAATATCTAACAGAGAAGCACCCTGATCAAACTGACAAAAATGGATAGCTGTTCTAGTAAGCTCAAATCCTCCAGGTCGAATCGTATCCCCAGTGAAGTTTTCAAATAGTGGATTTTCATAACATTTAATTTTGTCCAAAGCTTTTTCTCCTAACCAAAAGTCTTAAGTTTCACATTTATAATTTAGGGTATCCAGTAAATGGTTTACAAATTAAGAATTATAGTAAACTATTGTGATGAAGGTACGCCTATAGTGGTTTCTTCGCTGTCAACATAAAATATCCAGTCTTATACTTATCAATTGGTGGATTAAGCGTTTCCTTACATAAGCGTCCTTCTGAAGTACCCGCTCTTATCCTCTTTACAGTAACATCATCAAGCTCTACAGAACAGTCTTCCCATGCTATATTGGTGTATCCTATTTCTTTAAGCTGTTTTAGTAGAGGCGTCATTAGAAATCTGCCATTGCTTCTAAAATTTACTGCTCTATATCGATGCTCTTCTGCACGCTCACTTTCAGATTCGCCTTCGCCGCAGCCCCCACAATCAGAACAGTCATCACAGTCGGAGCACTCTTCACATTCTTCCGTATGCTCACCGAATCCGCATTCTTCTTCGCTATGCTCTGACCCGCATCCATCTTCGGGATGAGGCATGCTTTGTTGTTTTTGGGCTTCTATTTCCACTGCCTTCAAAAGCTCAGTATCAGGGTCCTTTATAAATAAATCACCGATAAACAATTTGCCCCCTTTTTTAAGAACACAGTATGCCTCATGAAGGGCCTCATCCGGTAATCCAATAAGGGAAAGTACATTTTCCATCATAACACCGTCAAATGAATAGGAAAGAAATCCATCTAGGAATTCACCATCTCCGTATCGGATGTTTAGTTTTGGATTTCTGGCTAATCCTCTTTTTATCATTGCTTTTGAAAGGTCAATACCACGAGCCTTGTATCCATATTCTTTTTCAAGATACTCTACAGTTTCTCCTTGTCCGCAGCCTATGTCAAGAACTTCTGCTCCTTTTTTGAGGGTCCATATACCCAAAGCTTGATCAGTTATTCTAAATTCTTCCGGTTTTAAATTGCTCATTCTTATCTCTCCTTACAGCAAGTCAATCATTTATGTTTCAATCAAAAAAGCGTTATTTTCTGTACAAACTATTATACGCACAAAACGGTATGAGTCTGTTATCAGGGGATAAAACTTGAACCCTGCATCTTTTAAGCCTTTGAGCATCCAGATTGCTTATATCCTGAAAGGCCATTCCTGACACAGTAAACATACTATTTTTCATTTCAGCAATAAACTGATCAAAGGTCATCATCTCTGGCTCACAACAGCTTACAGCACTGTGTTCTTCAATAGACCGGGTCTCGCAGCAGGTATCATCATATTCTTGCTGCAGGTTCCATTTGTTTAATACATAATCCCTGTTTTTCTTCATTATATCAACGGGTGAAGCAGCATTACAACAGCTTGCCGATGCTTTTGCCTCATGGCTGACAAGGTTCTTCACGGTTCCGTCTTTTTGTTTTCTATAGGTTCCGTGAAAGCTGCACAAAGGATGTCCTATAGTACCGGCTGCAAAATCCTCGTATTTGAATTTACCCTTGGTCTGCTTTTCTACCTCATGCATGATATCAAATAGTGTCACTCTATTTTCAAAGTCCGTCCATTTTCCGCCGTCTGAACATACTTTTTCAGGGTATCTGCCAAAAAAACTGGCTGGCTGAAAGTGGATACCCTTTACGACAGATAGATTTTCCAACAAAAATGCCATCATTGAACCAATGTTATATAAATTTTCATTTTTAACGATAGTAGGCACAAGTACAACGGGAATTCTTGCTTTTTTGCAGTTCTCTATCGCTTTTTTCTTGATTTCAAAAAGCCCTTCACCTCTTAATGCTTCGTAAATTCTGTCATTGGTACCATCAAACTGCAGATAAATAACAGAAGCACCCGCCCTTTTAAGTATCATTGCATATTGGTCGTCATAGGCAAGCCTTCGTCCATTTGTATTAATTTGGATATATTCAAAACCCTTTTCACGTCCCATCTTTATTATTTCAGGTAAATCGTCCCGAACCGTCGGTTCCCCACCTGAAAGGTGGATATTATAGGGCCGCTCATCTTCACCCAGTTCCAACAATAGATTATACTTATTTTTGATTTCATCAAGGCTCGGTTCTGAAGCAGCGTCTTCTTCCGCTTTTGCAAAGCAGTATGGACAATGCTGGTTACACCTATCTGTAACATCTATGAGAACGCAGCATGCTGTCTGCAAATGGTTGTCACAGATACCACAATGCAATGGGCATTGGTCGTCCATACCCTCAGTTATAGCCTTTCTTGGAGGCACATGGATCATTGGATGAGCGGTCCAAGTTGTATAGTCTTCTACAGAGCAGGCTATATCAGACTCATATGTGCCATGTTCTGAGCAGTTTTTTCTCATAAAAACTTTGCCGCCTTCTTCTATATATTCAGCTTCAACGGATTTATGACATACAGGACATATGCTCTGTGTTTTATCTAATACTCTCATTTATAACTCCTATTTATCTTCCAACATTTTTTCTGCTTGACTCATTCGACTATTGACAAGCTCCTCAGAGATACACACCTGACCGCATTTGGGACAGCGCTTTACCTTATGGCGAAAGGATTTATTTAAATAGCTGAACTGTACTTCTTTATCCGTCATTTCTACCTTACATTTATCGCAGATCAGCGTCTGTTTTTCTTCCATTCCAAACGGCCTCCAATTCTATCTTCATTCTATGGGTATACACATTGATGATTTCAAAGGCATCTCCCGCCAAACGGTATTCCACCCAACAGGTAATACAGCCTAATTCCCGGTAACATAGATAGGTCCCTTTCTCGGGATTGAATGTTCTGCGATTGGATGTCAGACTAAATTCTAATACGTGACAGACATCTTCCAAAAGCAGTTTAAGTTGATTCATTTTTTCCTTAACTTCAGGCCATATAATGATTTCCAATTGACACTTCTCAGGCTTATTTTCCATGTTCTCACCCCACATCTCTGAGAGCAGCATTTCTTTGAGCCTGACCCTGTTATTACGACGTTCTGTTACATCAGGCAATTTGGACTCTTGTGTATGGATATTAAAAAGCAGATCCAGGATATGCAAGACAGACTTTCCTTCTTCTTTAAAGATGTCACAGCAGTTAATGCAGTAAGCAATGTACGGATTTTCGCTGAGTTCACTGCGTTTTTTTACCACATACTCTTTAAAGTCAGGATTGGCTATGGCGCCATGACCGCCATAGCCGCAGCATCCATTCTTATGGCTATTGGGAAGCTCCTCTAAAATAACGCCTGTCTTTTCAGCCAGTTTTCTGACTGCCTGCTGAAGTGGTTGAATATGCCTTGCAGAGCATGGATCAAATACAGAATAAACTTGTTTCTGCTTACTGAATTCAAAATCAAAACCCCACTGCTCTAACACTTCATAGAGAAATACGGTTTTAATTTCGGGAAGAAATTCAGCAAAATGTCTACTGCAGGTGGGACATGCCATGATGAGCACCGGCTTGCCCAAGCCTTCCCAATCTTTGCGAAGACCTTCTATTTCTAGGTTATGCAGTTCTTCATTCCCCGCCCAGTCGGCAGGAACACTGCAACAACGGAGCAGTAGACCTGTTTGTGGATGCTTTGACAGAAGCCATCGGTAAGGCTCAAAAACATACCTTGGATCCGCAGCTCCTAAATGACATCCGGGGAAAAAAGCATAGGTACATTTTTCCTGTCCCGGTGCCGTCTTCTTAACAGCAGCAAATTCACTGTTAGCAAATGCCATATCTCTCAACCAGAATTGATGGTAAGCACCCGGCATTTTATTTTGTTTGTGCAGCCTTTTTCTGGCTTCCATGATCATATCTCCCAGTTCAATATCCCCAGGGCAGGCTTCTTCAAAGAGTTGACACTGGGTACAGGAATTGATAAGGCGGATAGCCGGTGTCTTGTGAATCATGGATTCAGATGACATAACCGTCGTCATAATCTCATCTCTCATCTGTAAAGGCCGCTTATTAAAGTAATCACACAGATCACAATAGGCTTTGCAGGCATCACATTGACACCTTATGCACCGATGGGCTTCAGCCACTACTTCTTCGTCCGTAAAGCGTCCATTATCCGTAGGCATTACAGCTTCTGTTTTTTGAAGTTTATCTTCATTGACAACAACCTGGCTTGACTTTCTTCCTTTAGGATATTCAAGCTTACCTGTTTGAATATAAACTTCAATAGCCCACGCCATATTGAGCCCATCTGCCAAAGCATACATAGGATCATATCCTATTAAACTTCCTCCGGCAAATACAGCGGTACCTTCTGAAACATAACAATGATCCCTTTCTCGATTCAATGCTCCAAAATCAAAACCATTTTTTCCAGTGGCAACGTAAATGGCATTAAACCCTTGATTTTTTAATGCTTCTATGCTATTAATCTCTGCATTCAAATGCAAAGTATATTCTTCAAATTTAAATTGTCTTTCAATATCTTCAAGAAATATTTCTGAGGGGAGTAAATCCCAAAGTTGGCCGCCTATACGTCCGGTTTTTTCAAAAATCGTTACGCTATATTTTTTGGAACACAAACGCAAAGCACAAGCAAGTCCGCTTATCCCTGCTCCTATGATTCCGACTTTTCTTTTTTTAGCAGGCACATTATAGTCCGTAGGGTCTTTCTTTGCAGCCTTAGCCACACATGTTTTTTCCAAAAGATTCAGCTGTACAGATTGATCCAGGTCTTTTCTGGCGCATTTTGATGCACAGTATTCCGGGCATAATGCTGCAACGATGTCAGGAAATCCTACGGCATTTCTAAATGTTCTGTATGCTGCATTATAACTTTTTCTTTTAATTTTTTCCTGAAAGTCCAATACATCAACGTGAAAAGGACAGGCATCCGTACAGAAGGGTTTTTCCTTCTGTCTGCAATTCTCAAATTGTTTGAAATATTTTTCCATAGGACTCTCCCTATTATTTAATCTGCAAATTGTTTTACCATGGATTTAAATGATTTATGGCTTCAGATGGAATTTCACCCTTTGGGTATTTGAAATTCCATCTAAAGCTTAACCAATAAGGCTCAACTTAGACTGCTGTGCACTTAGATTACCAGCTCATTGGATTGGCTTTTATTTTTTCCAATTCATCATAAAAATCTGACCCTAAGAAATACTTCTTCGGAGGCTCAATCTTACCACCGGCAGCCAGGGTATCTATGCCGGCCTTAACTTTTTCAGGGGAAGCCGGCAGCTCGTAGATTCTGACACCGCAAGCGTTATTGATGGCATTGATAACCGCAACGTGATCGGATGACTGAAATGCCTCTGAAGCTCCGGAAGAACCGAATGGACCTCTTTCGTCAAATCCATCCAAGTGAATGACTTTGATATCATCCGGAATATCTTTGATATATGGTACTCCGGCAGTGTACATATTTGTATCTTTCTTAACATCCTCATAGTTTTCGCTGAGAGCGAAACCGATGGCATGTGAAATGCCGCCATATGCTTGACCATCTACAGCCTGGATATTTCCAATCTTTCCAACCCAGTCTACGCAAGTCATTCCAATAACAGTTGTCTTTCCGGTAGCAGCTTCTACTTCAACCTCTGCCAAAAAGAGTGCATAGGTATAAGCATAAGTTGGATTTCCTGAACCATCGTTAGGATCTAAGAAATCAAACTCGTCGCCCCACTCCTCTGCTGCCGTCCAGTTCCCTTCATATCTTGTAGGAATGTCTTCCGCCACCATCTCATCATAGGTACGATAAGTGCCATCTTCCTTGCGCATGGCGTTGGCAAGGCTTTCAGCGGCTATAATACTGGCTTTACCATTGGCAAAGTGAGATCTTGACCCAGCAGATTCACCGGTATTTGGACAAACTTTGGTGTCGGCTTGTATCAGCTTGATATCATCCGGTGTCACATTAGGGAAGTAAGGTTTCATAGCCTCCAGCGTACAGATCAAAGACCCTTGATCGCCTCCCTGACCTTGATCCTGCCATGTATCATATTTGATAAACTTATTATTAGGCGCTAATTCCAGGGCCACACTAGCTTCATCTACGCCGCCAAGGCCAACGTTGTAGCCACCCCATGCGAGACCGACGCCTCGACGAACTTCTTTGGTATCCCCAGCTTTAGCTTTCTTAACTGCCTCATCATAGTAAGGCTTCATGATATCCATCATTTCTTCCATAGGGTATTGAAGGAAAGAACGTTGGTTCAGGTTTGTCTCACCCTGTCTTGCAATGTTTCTATATCTGAATTCAAATGGATCTATTCCCATTTTTTCTGCCAGCATATCCACAAGTGCCTCTCCGCAAGTATAGGCCTGAGGGGCACCGTATCCTCTGTAAGCAGTACCGTAAGCATGGTTGGTAATAGCAACTCTGGTTAATCCCAGTGCATTTGGTATGTAGTATGGGAAGAACATAAAACGAAGGATTTTAGTAAGCTTGTCATCTCCAAGCTCCGGATAAGCCCCATGATCTAAGCCTGCATCAAATTCACCGGCAATGATTTTACCATCTTGGTCACAGGCTAATCTTCCATTTATGAAAGATGGTGAGCGTTTGCCGCTGAATGCCATAAACTGAGCATAATCCATAGACAATGCAACCGGCATTCCGGTTACCTTACATGCAATGGCTGCCAATGCATAGGAGCTGGCATTCATCGCCCATCCGAAAGAGCCTCCCGTTGGATTTTCTACCACACGAATCTGTTCTGCAGGTAGTCCTACTGCTTCTGCAATATCATCCCGGTCAAAGTAACACGTCATGGCCTTACATTGAACGGTCAATAGACCATCTTCATCATAGTAAGCCTGAACCGTATCCCCTTCGATGGATAAATGAGGTTCTCTGGTAGAATAGAAACTTCCTTCTACAGAGTACGTCGCATCATCGATTAATTCGGGAACCTGATCCGCTTCACCTTTACGCAAAGGCTGCATACTGTAAATGTTATCCATAGACGGATGAATTCTCATGGTATCCGGCATAACGGCATCCAGATAATTCATATATTCCGGAAGCTGCTCAATTTCAACCTTAACTTTTTCAGCAGCTGCATGGGCATGTTCTTTTGTGTCAGCAGCTACCATAGCTACAACGTTCCCCCAGCTAATAATCTTTTCATCTTGTAACAACTTATGCACCTGATCATATACGACGGTTCTAGGTGAAAATTGATATGCCATAAGACGGTTGGCACTTTCTATGTCTTTTGCAGTGATGACTTTTACTACCCCCGGCATTTTTTCAGCTTCGCTGTAATCAATGTTGATTATTCTAGCGTGGTTCGTAATTCTAGGCATTACAAGAGCAACTTTTAGAGTCTCCGCTGGCATTTTTAATTCTATGTCATCACCGTAGTCACACACACCACAGGCCTTAGCCATAGCATTTGGGCGAACAATGGGTTTGCCATAGTAGTTACCAACATCTTTGGTATAATCGTAAGTAATGTCGGCTAGAGTTTTTTCACCGCGCATGATAGCAGCAGCTTCCATAACAGCATCTACGATCTGTTTGTAGCCTGTACATCGGCAAACATTTCTATGCTTTTGGAACCAATCACGGACATCTTCTCGAGTAGGTTTTGGATTTTCCTGCAAAAGCGCATACGCAGATACCACAAATCCAGGTACGCAGAATCCACACTGTACAGCCCCAAGATGAACCCACGCATATTGAAGAGGATGTGGATTTAAAACCGTGCCGATACCTTCAATGGTCAACACTGAGCTAAACTCTTTGACCGTTCTTATTTTTTTTGTACAGGAACGAATCACTTTCCCGTCCAGAATGACAGAGCAGGCACCGCATACACCTGTCCCGCATCCAATTTTTGTACCGGTCAACCCCAGTCGGCGCAGTACGGCAGCCAAAGTATCCTTTTGGGGATCACATATGAACATACGGTCAGCACCATTAATGTTAAGTGTCATTTTCCTTAATTTCATAAACAGCCTCCATTATAAATTACTTAAAAATTATTTAAAACAACAAAAGCCAATAAAGCTTATTGTTGTTCAAACAGCATGAATAGATTATCTTTAGGCGGATGCACAGCAGGCAATTTTAACGATTACATTATCCAACCGTTTTCAAGCATAGTCTTCCAGCAGCTCAATTACTTTTTCATATGTCTTACTGACGATAACAGGGCATTTTTCCACTTTACTCAGAGGGTCGTTTCCCAGGATATCTTTGCAGTCGCAAAACTCAAAATTTTCTTCAAACCATTCCACCAATAAGGGTATCATCTCCTCTGAGGCTTTATCAGGTTCAAAAAAAGAGAGCAAACATGCCCCTCCTGATAATGCTCCGCACAGCAGACCACTATATAAACCGCCGCACAATCCTTTCATGGCATTTATTAAATCAGGATTTTCAGATCCTTTCTCATCAAGGCCCAGCTGCAGCAAAATCTGAGAACAGCAATATCCCTTCAGTCTGTACTCAAATAATTTATCAACATAGTCTTCCATTATTAAATCCTCCACCCTTTAAATCGGTATCATATGCAAAAAAACTGATCCTTAAAAAGAATCAGTTTTTACACAACAAAACTAAAGCTGTATATACTTCTCCTTTCCAAGCGGGAGGCCTATTCGTTTCCAAATAAACCCTAACGTCTTGCTTCCATAGTTTTTAAGTATTCCTGACCACAGGAAAAACAAGCTCGGAGTGATATGGCTATAAAAAATTTGCTCTAAATATTTATAATGTATAATTTGAATATATTTTTCATATCATACAAGTCTAAACAAAGCAAAATATATGCCAATTCATAATATGTTGTAATTTCAATATTTTATTGCCATTACCATCCTAAGAACTAGATAAAAAGTATCAAATTTGAAACAAATCTGCTTATTTTATTTTAAATTTGATACTAAAGCTGTTTATTTATCTTCTAATGTAAATTCCACTTTCTTTATTCTGCTTTCAACAAAATCCTCAGGAATGAAGACCTGTCCACATGCCACACATCGTAATACTTGAGCCTGGAATGAATGATTTAGATAGCTGAAATGGGCATTCATTTTCTTGAGTTCAGCTTGACATTTATCACACATCAACATCTGTTCTTTTTCCATTCCAAACCACCTCCAAATCAATTTCCATTCTATGAGAATAAGCATTTACAAGTTCAAATCCATTTTCTTTAGGACGATATTCTACCCAATATGTCACATTTCCAATTTTTTTATATCCGGAATAATGACCGGTCTCCATGTGGCGAATTCTTTTTTTTGTTTTATTGCAGTGTAGGATGACTTCTTTGATATCGCTTTCTAAGATGCGCTCTGAATCAAGTTTTGCTCTGATTTCAGGTGACATCATCAACTTGATTTCATCCTCTATGGATTGATTCTCCAACTTCAGCTCATCTCCCCAGTATTTTTTTAATAAAGCATTTTTTAAATAGAATCTGTTTTCATGACGTTCTGTTACTGTGGCAGGTTTGGAATCATGATCTTGTACACCAAACAAAATATCCAGAATATGAAGAACAGACTTCCCTTCCGAAGCAAAAATATCCCTGCAGTTAATGCAATAAGTGATATACGGATTGTTACTTTTATCCATTCTTTTTTTTACAACTGTTTCTGCAAATTCAGGATTAGCAATGGAGACCTGCCCTCCAAAACTGCAGCACCTTGGATAATCCTCATACACCGGTTCATTTCTATATCCGGATTGTTCCGAAAGCAATTTTATATGACTGCGAAGCTGTGGCTCATAACGGCTGCTGCAGGGGTCAAAAATTGAGTAAATTTGCTCATCTGCATTTTTTTCCGCTGTGATTCCAAACTCAGTAATGATGTCATAAATAAATAGAACCGGTAAATCCGGTAAGAATTCATCAAATTTTTGTTTACAAGTTGGACAAGCCAAAACAATCTTAGGTGATCCCAAATCTCTCCAATGATTTCTTATTTTCTCAATAACCCTTTTATGCTTTTCCTCATCCCCCGCCCACTGGGCAGGTGCTCCACAGCAGTGAAGGATTAAAGCGGTACTGGGATCATATTTCAAAAGATATTCGTAAGTCTTAAGCACATATTGAGGGTCTGAAGCGCCAAGTTGACATCCGGGGAAAAAAGCATAACGACTTTTCGAAAAGCCCTTTGGTGCTTTTGCAATTGCTGCTCTTTCACTATTGGCAGCGTCCATGTCTCTCAACCAAAAATCATGAAATGCCCAAGGTTGTTTTCCCTGCCTGTGAAGGCTTCGCCTGCTCTCCATAATCATGCCGTCCAAATCAATCCCCATGGGACAAGTTGCCTTAAAAATACCATCCATCATATTGGAATTGATCAGCCTTTTTGCGATTGTAGCCTTGAGATCCGCCTCTCCAGGCAAGATTGTAGCCATTACTTCATCTTTGACCCTTATAGGCCATTTATTATAGAATTCGATTAAGTCCGAATAATTTCGGCAAGCGTCACATTGACATCGCAAGCAGCGATTGGACTCAGCCTCTGCTTCTTCTTTACTGTAGGCTTCATGGTTTTCAGGAATAACAGGTTTTGAATACATCAACTTTGCAGGATCCAGTTCCATCTTTGTTGAGCGGCTGTCTTCATAGGGCAGTACAACCCCTGTTCTCAAATACCTTTCTATAGCCGCCGCATTATTCAACCCGTCAGCAATAGCTTCTATGGTATCCTTTCCCAAGATGGATCCTCCGAGAAAAACAGCGGTTTTCTCATTCAACAGTTTTGGCAGTGTATCATTCAACAACCCATAATCATGTCCACCTTTTCCGGTAGCTACATAAATAACATCATAGTCTTGAAGTTCTTCCAGGCTGTTGACTTCCTTATTTAAATGCAGCGTATAATTTTCAAACTTAAACTGCTGCTCAATATCGTGCATAAACACTTCTTCTGTTAGTATATCCCAAAGATGGCCTCCGATTTTGTCAGATCTTTCATAGACACTTAATGAATATTTCTTTGCACTAAGTCTTAAAGTACAAGCCAGTCCACTGATTCCTCCACCGATAACGGCTATTTTTTTATTTTTAATGGACAGATTATAATCATTGGGATCTAATTTTGTTGCATATGAAAGGCAGGCCTTCTCAAGTAGGTTCAGCTCTATTGAGCTGTCCGTTTTATTACGGGGACATACATTTTGACAAGGTGCATGACATAAAGCAGCAACGATTCCCGGAAAACCAACGGCATCACGATATGCTCTGAAGGCTGAGTTATAATTTCCCCGACCCATCTTTTCTGTAAATTGCCTGACGTCTAAATGAAATGGGCATACCGCCGTACAGAAAGCTTCTTCTTTTTGCAGGCAATTCTTAAATTGACTTTTATACTTTTCCATAAGATATTCCACAAGCTCCTTTTTTGTATGAAGGCTGTGGAAATTACCACAGCCTAAGTCAATCTTATATAACCATTTTTATGCTTGTTTTTATAGTGGATTTGCCTTGATGTTTTCTAGCTCATCATATAGGTCGGAACCAAGGAAGTACTTTTTAGGCGGTTCAATTTTTCCGCCTTTAGCAAGGATATCAATGCCTTCTTTAACCTTTTCAGGGTATGCAGGCAATTCGTAAATACGTACCCCGCATGCATTGTTAATGGCATTGATAACTGCCATATGGCCGCCGGACTGAAAGGCTTCAGATGCTCCCGATGATCCCCAAGGACCATTATCACGAGGTGTAATGTTGTAGATCATCTGTATGTCATCCGGTATATCTTTAATATATGGCACACCTGCACCATAGATATTGTTATGTTTTTTGACATCATCATAGTTCTCCTTAAGGGCAAAGCCAATGCTGTGAGAAATCCCACCATAAGCCTGACCTTCAACCGATGCGAAGTCGCCAATAGTTCCCACATCTGCAACACAAGCGTATTTTAGGACTGTGGTTTCACCCGTAGCCGTATTGACTTCAACCTCTGCCAAAAACAATGCATAGGTGTATGCAGGTGTAGGTTCTCCTTCTCCCGTATTAGGATTTAAATCGCTGAGCGTAGGATCTGTAGGATTTGCATACTGTCCTTCGTACTTAGTGGGAATGTTCTCTGCAACCATTTCATCGTATGTTCGATAAGTACCATCTGCTTTCTGCATGGCTGTCATCAGCTTTTCGGCTGCGATAATACTTGCCTTTCCATTCATATAGTGGGACCTGCTGCTGGCGGTGCTCCCACTATCTGGACAGAATTTATTATCGTTCTGAACCAATTTGATTTGGTCCGGAGTTACGCCAAGTGGCTTTAATGCCTGCAGTGTTACTTGAAGTGATCCTACATCTCCGCCTTGACCCTGATCCTGCCAAGTATCATATTTAGTGAAAGTATTATCGGGATTGAGCTCAAGAGCAATGGTACACTGATCGGCAGTTCCTTCTGTAACATTGTAACCACCCCATGCGATTCCAACACCCCTTCTTTTCTCCGGTGTATCCTTTGCTTTTGCATCCGCAACTGCCCTTTCGTAAATGGGGCGCAGTTTATCCATCATTTCAGTCATGGGATAATCCCTGAAGGAGCGTCGATTAAGATTCAAGTCGCCTGGTTGTGCAACGTTTATGTAACGTATTTCAAATGGATCCATTCCAATTTCTTCTGCCATCATGTCCATCATGGATTCAGAATGCGTATACGCCTGAGGTGACCCGTAACCACGATAAGCGCAGCCAAAAGCATGATTGGTATTCGCTACTCTTGCCAAACCCGCCACGTTTGGTACAAAATATGGGAAATATGTGAATCTGGCAATTCTTGTCGTCAGATCATCGCCCAACTCTTCATAAGCACCGTGATCTAAACCGCAATCAAATTCGGCAGCGATGATCTTACCATTTTTGTCACATGCAAGTCTGCCGTTTGAATGAGATGGTGCACGTTTTCCACTAAATGCCATGAATTCTTGGTAGGAAAATGAAAGTGCAATGGGTCGATCACAGGCAACTGCTGCTATAGCAGCCAGGGAATAGCTGGGAGATGAAGTTCCCCATCCAAAGCTGCCGCCTGTTGGATTTTCTATAACCCTTATTTTTTCAATAGGAATACCGGTAGCTTCAGCAATCTCACTGGCATTGAAGTATATTGTCATAGCTTTACAGTGAACGGTCAGCATACCATCTTCACCCCAATAAGCCTGGATCGTATCCCCTTCGATACTCATATGGGGCTCTCTTTGTGAGTAGAAGCTTCCTTCAACAACATATTCCGCTTCGTCCATTAATTTCTCAATGTCTTCTTCGCCCTTTATGACAGGCTGTAATGCAAAAATATTCGGTGTATCGTCATGAACACGTATGGCATCAGGGACAACAGCATCCAGATAGTTGAGGTACTCAGGAAGCTGTTCAATTTCTACTTTTACCTTAGCCGCAGCTGCCCTGGCATTTTCCTTAGTATCTGCTGCAACCATGGCAACAACATCGCCATAGTTAAAAATCTTGTCCTCAACGAGTAAAACATGGGTAGGCTCTAAAGCCGTACAACGTGGTATAAACTGAAACATATTTAAGCGGTTCGTCCCTGTAACATCTTTGTGGGTAATAATTTTATGGACGCCCGGCATTTTTTCCGCTTCCGAAAAATCTATCTTTTTAATTTTAGCGTGATGCGCTATCCTAGGCTGTGCAAGTGCTACATGAAGTGTACCGGAAGGCATCTTCATTTCTAAATCATCACCGTAATCCGTTAATCCTGTTACCTTTCCAAGGGCTGAAGGACGAACAAGAGATTTACCATAGTATGCTTTGTCTTTTGGAAGTTGAATCATAATGTCTTCCATGCTGCATTCTCCACGAACAACCTTTGCAGCCGCCATGACAGCATCTACGATCTGTTTGTAGCCTGTACATCGGCACACATTACGATGTTTTTGAAACCAATCACGGACTTCTTCTCTGGTAGGATTATTATTTTCTTCAAGCAATGCATAGGATGAAACGATAAACCCGGGCACACAGAACCCGCATTGACCTGCTCCATAGTGCATCCACGCCACTTGCAGCGGATGAAGATGCTGGGGCGTACCGATGCCTTCGACTGTGGTAACTGTACTATATTCTTCAACTGTTTTTATTTTTTTTGTACAAGAACGAATGACTTTACCGTTTAAGATAACTGAACAAGACCCGCATACGCCGGTGCCACATCCAACCTTTACACCGGTCAGTCCAATCCTGCGTAATACATCTGATAATTTATCATTTTCCGGATCACAAATAAACATCCTGTCGACGCCGTTGATATTAAGTGTCATTTTTGTAAATTTCATAATTTTATCTCCTCAAAATATATTTGATTTTTTGAGTCATCATAACTAGCCAATCAATACCGTTCATTTTAATTATTCTGCAACAAGTTAAGAGCTGCTTTTATCTTCCCCCTTCTATGAAGATGCTTATTAAGTTAAAAGCTGTTATCTTCTCCCTTCTATAACTTGTTTATCTTACTAATTACCAATTAGAATTAATGACCTAAGCACCAAAGCTGCAATCAGGATATCTGCAATCTGTGCACCCCAAACACATGCCGCCATAAGCCATCTTAGATATCTCTTTTCTTGTAACGGCCTCTCCAGCCAAAATTCTAGGCACCACTAAATCAAATATACTGGCTTTGTGATACATGACACATCCCGGCAGTCCTACCACCGGAATATTACCGATATGCGCCAGCATAAACATCGCTCCCGGCAGCACCGGTGCCCCATAGGTTTCCACTACGCCGCCAGCTGCTTTTATGCCAGAAGGTGTTAAGTCATCCGGGTCTACAGACATGCCACCGGTAACGGCAATCATTTCAGCACTTTTTTCTATTAATAGATGAATGGCTTTGACAATTTCGTTTATTGAATCCGGTACAAAGATTTGTTCAATGACCTGGCTTCCTAAATGATGGAACTTTTCTTTAACCACTGGTCCGAACTTGTCTTTTATTCTTCCGCTATATACTTCACTGCCTGTTGTAATCATTCCAACTTTATAGCTTTCAAAAGGTTCTATTTCTATGATAGGTCCATATTTTTTACATATATCGTCTATTTTCGATAAAGATTCTTCTTGAATTACCAAGGGGATAATGCGAGTCCCTGCAATTTTTTTTTCTTTAACCACTGCTCTATTTCCATGTATGGTGGATAAAGCGATTTGTTCTAATTCATTGATTTTATAAAGGGCTTGTTCATTTATTTTAAGCAGACCATCAATGGCTGCTTTAATTTCAACTTTTCCTTCTTTCGCTTCCGTTAAAAGAGTTCCTTTGCCTGAGGCTAGGCCGGCAATTCTATGAGCAGCATCATCTTCATGGACATAACCTCTTTGCAAATCCCAAGCATAAATATGCTCTTTCCCCATATCCAATAACCTAGGGATATCTTCATATTGAATCACGTGACCTTTTTTAAAAGCGCATCCTTTGAACTTTCCTGGAATAATCTGGGTCATGTCATGGCATAATACCATTCCAACTGCTTTTTCAACTGCTACCATTTCCATTTCTTTTCCTCCTGCACGCATATTTATGCATTTCAATTGTTATGTAATTATGTGGTATCTTTAAAATCAATAACACAGGAAAGGTTAGATGTTACGACAGACCAACGCTTTCTCACCTGACCTTTCCAATGTTAGAGAGGGCAATAAAAAATCTGATTCCTTAAAAAGAATCAGACCCATTTTAACGCACAGCAAAATACAGAGCTGTACGTTATATCATCTTCTCCTTTTCAAAGTGGGGGGCTTATTCATTTCTAAACAAACCTTATCGCTTTACTTCCATAACACTACAGCAATAGTCCCTTAGGAATGTAAAGTCGGAGATTGTATTTAATTGTTTTATATATTAACTTGGACAGGCACGGGGACCTGTACATGCTATGATGTACTTTAATACAAAAAAACTGACTCTGAAAAAGGAGTCAGTTTCACATACAAAAATTACGTTGCTTTTTTCTCTCCTTTTCAAACGGAAGGCTTATCTGTTTCCACATAAACCCTATCGGCTTTCTTCCATAGCAATACAGCAAAACATACCTTAGGAGTACAAGCTCGGAGTCATCATATATTAAATTTTTTTTAAAGATTATCATGCAAATATTAGATTTGTCAAGTTAAATCGAATTGAATAAAGCCTACAATTTTTTCTTTAATAGACCTTAATAACCTCTTACGCTTCTGATGCATAATATAATATGATATTCAAAATATATTTTTAACTATCTTGAAGGGATTGAAAATCGTTGAAAAAACAATGGTTTACTCAAGATATTATGCATTTTATGGTCATGGTATGGGCAGATATACAAGCAGAATATCCTGAGATTTTTGAATGTATTATAACGATTACACATATTGCAGAAAAAGCGCTTGAAGACGTTAATATCACAGAATTGTCAGAATATTTTAAAACAGGTATTGATTCATTTTTTAAAGGCTGACCAAAAACGGAACCAGAATGGGCACTGCCCAGATCCAGTCCAACAAAAAACAGCATCAGGCATAATCCAATATTAATAACATAACCGGTATATCCTAAAACAAAGTCTGGGGTAAGGAAATAACCGACTCCTATTCCTAAAACCACTGAAAGCACAATTATTTTAGTCATTTTCCTTTTCCCCTTTCATATTAATCTTTAATAATTTTCTTGCGCCATAAACACCTAAAACACTAAAAATTATGGATAATATTTCAAACCGATTTTTTTCTTTTTTAACCATAAAAAAAGAGCTTAATATCGCTCAAACTCTTTTTAATCATCCAATCTTCTTCATTTATATATTAACTTGCATATTTGACACTGTTATATATTTTATCAAATGCATCAAATATTTCTTGTTTATGTAACTTTTTATTATTGAGTGACTTGATTAGATAGGCACCTTCCAATTGTGTAAACAGCTGCAAAGACAGCAGCGACGATTCTGTGTCTTTTTTAATCTCGCCTTTTTCTACACATCTTTCTATAAGCATCTTTACATTTCTAATAGTGTTGATATAAAAATCTGATATATCTTTTTTAGCTTCTGGAAGTATTTTCATAGCATCAACCATAGAATAATTTGAACTACACTTATTTTCTTCATCATAAAAAACATCTACATGTTCATCCACTAAATGCTTTATGCCTTCAATGAAATCTTCGAAGTTTTGTGCACACTCTGTAATTTTTTTCATCGTATCCAGCTGAGTAAGAAAATATCTTTCTGCAACTGCTTTTAAAAGCTCTTCTTTATTTTTGAAATAGTCTTTAAAATCATTGTTAGTGATATTTAAATCATTCAATATTGGGTTAATTTCTACAGATGTATACCCCTTGCACAAAAATTGAGAAAATGCATGCTCAATAATCCTTTCCCTAGTATCCATTAACACAACCCTTTCATGTTTTAAAATACCAACCTTACCTCCCCTATATTATATTATTTGTTTTGGACTGCTGTCAATTAATTAAAGTGAAAAAATGAATTTTTTTACCAAATTTTTGTAGAATATATGATTTTTTTGAAATTTTTTGTAGAATTATGTATGGAATTTTAAAAATAAGTAGAATATTCTACTTATTTTTAAATTATTTGTTCGGCTTTTTTGTTATGCGATTTCTACTCTGCCTTTTCCTAACCTCTTAGCCTTATACAGCAACTGATCTGCTCTTTTTATATGTACATTGGAATCGTCATCTCTATTTTGTTCATTGACTTCTTCAATCCCTGCACTAAAAGAAATGGTAACATCATCAAAGTTCCATTGGATTGTTTCTAATATTTTTAATATACGATTAACTATTTCCTCTGCATGAAATATTTTAGTGTTCATCATTAAAATCATAAATTCTTCGCCGCCAATTCGGCATATCACATCTGAGTTTCTGGTATTTTCCATCAAAACTTTCCCAAACTGTTTTAAAACAATATCTCCTGCATCGTGACCATATTGATCATTAATACATTTAAAATTGTCAATGTCTAAAATAATAATAGAAAAAAAAGCATGATTCTCTTTCACCTTATTCATTGCATTTTGCATTTTTTTCATAAAGTATCTCCTGTTATATAACCCTGTCAACGGATCCGTATCGGCAATTTTAATCAGTTTTTTTTCATATTGTACTCTTTTAGTCAAATCGATTAGATACAAAATATAATGTTTTTTGTTGTTAATATTCACTTCATTTGGATGGATTTCTACGGGAAATTCTTTTACATTAGAAGAAAAATTTGTTTGACTCTTTTCAGTAATGGGCATTTTTATCGGCATGTAATCCTTTATATTGGTGTTTTCAATTTCATAACTATCTGTAATCTCTTTGGCTTTTTTATTTGCTTCAATAACTTGGCCTGTCTCATCCACAATAAATATTGCTTCAGTAGAAATATTTGTTAATATCTCATACATATATTGTTCTTCAGCGATGATTGTTTTCATATGATTCATAACTTTATATACAAATATAAGTACAAAAGTACTCATTACTAAGACAATTCCTACTGATCTAACTATTAGAAATATTAGATCCTTGTGCATCTTTTTTTGTATCACATCCACATAATTCGGTAGATTTACTGAATCCGTTTCCAGCGTACTATTTATAAATGCTATACTGCCAATATATCCGTGTATATCGTACACAATAATACATATTAATATAGCTGCTACAAATACAATGATGACCATAACCAGTTTTTTAAAGGCATTATCAAAATTTTTGAGGAATTCCATATTCCAACCTTCTCTCTTTTATACCAAATACCAGTGTTTTAAAAATATATATGCCTTTATTTACAACTTTAACAAAATGTTTTGAAACGCTACATTCCTTTCTCTATTTTTGGACTTGTAGGTTTAAATGAATTAAAATTGTTGCAAATTTTATAGTTTTCAATTCGCTTATTTAATTTTATTTATTTGTAATTATAAAAAACTATTCATCCATTACGTTTCATCAAAAAAACACGTCCAATCAAACTGCAAATAATTTGCTATTTTTTTAGCAACATCCACGGATGGCCGCCTATCTCCGTTCTCTATTTGGGAATAATAGGCTCTTGCTATATGTACTTCATTAGCTATCTTTTCCTGTGTAATGCTTTTATTATGCCTAATATCTGCAAGCCATTTTCTCAATCTTATCACCTCTTTTTTGTAGCGAATTGCAACTATTATGTTAATAATAGTGTAGCGATTAGCCACTGTCAACATGTTTTTGTATCTTTTTGGAGAAAATATTGAATGTGGCAAAATGCAACAGTATAATCTTTAAAAAGAGGTGTTTTTTTATGATAGGCAACAAATTGAGACAATTGCGACACGAAAAAAATTTAACTCAAAAAGAGTTGGCACAAATTCTAGGAATTCCAAGGGGTACATATGCTCATTATGAGTTAAATAAACGTACGCCTGATTATGGATTATTGATTGATGCGGCTCAATTCTATGAAGTATCCACAGACTATTTATTAGACCTTACCGATATTCGGTCCAGTCCTAATAAAATAAAAGAAGGCTATAGTATCCAAAAGGATATTAAAAAAGATATTCAAAATATTAT
This sequence comes from Clostridia bacterium, assembly GCA_028279945.1. Classification (GTDB taxonomy): domain Bacteria; phylum Bacillota; class Clostridia; order Peptostreptococcales; family JAAYPU01; genus JAKSCF01. The sequence continues at coordinate 771 of JANQMT010000006.1, read as the reverse complement.
AAAAAAATTAGAAAGTGAACAAGATCTGACTTTTGATGGTGAACCATTTTCTTCCGAAGGTATAGAATGGTTAATAGATGTGATCAATTTTAGCATTGAACAAACCAAAAAAAGAAATAAGTAAAGTAAATTTTTTATCTATTCGTGAAACCTATCATTAAAAATAGCAGATTAATTTTTTTGCAATCAAAAAACATCTCCGAGAGATGTTTTGAGGTTTTCTTTTTGTATCCCCAATGTTATCTTAATATACGGCTTTTTTTAAGTTCTTAACGACTTCCTTCTGCTTATCATTATGCTCATCGTATAATTCCATTTTGGTATAGTCAATCCCTATTCCATAGGCTGTATCTTTAATCGCAATTACTTGTGTTTTATATGTATATAACTTATTTTGGAATTCATCATACTGCTGATAGTGCTCAATATCTGCATTTAAAGAATCAATGGAAGCTTTGCAAATGTTATCAATGGCTTTTGCAATTCTTCTTTCAGACACCCTATATTTACTATCGCAACGCAACGTAGATAAAATCCAACTGGCTATGCTGGCAAATACAATACTAAAGATTGTGAGTCCAACTTCATACACTCTGCTTGACGAACAAACCCCTAATACCCCTAATACCATTGCACCGGATATACAAACCAATGCAATAACTATTTTCTCATTGATATTTTTAACTTTCTCTAGCAATTTCCTCAAAGTAGTCCTTAATGATTTTTTTTTCGATGATTTTGTTTGAGTTTTCATGCCAAACGGTATCACCT
>JANQMT010000211.1:0-54420 GCA_028279945.1 Clostridia bacterium | reverse complement strand
ACGGTATCACCTCTCGTAATCTTCCAAGGGGGTTCATTATGAGTCATTTCAGAAAGTTCCAACCCACTATACTTACCATATTCTTCATAGATCGCTTTTAAAAAAATCTTGTCTGCATCAGTCAAATGATTTAAATCGCCTTTTTCCAATGTTCCACTATATCGAATACCCTTGTACAAATCACTACAAACCGGTCCATGTACCCAAGCTTCGAAGTCTTCATTGAAAAAAGGTATTCCTTTCAAGCCAAGGTACCATCCTTGGGCATAATAACAAAGCTTTTGGATTTTTTTATTGCTCAATGCTTCTTCTTTCAGTACAAAAAACTTAGCAACATCAAATATTGACAACATCTTATAATCCTCTTTCTTTTTAAAATACATTACTATTCCCACGACTATTTCCTCCTTGTAACTCCATATAGTATAATATGAAATTATAGCACAAGAGGAAATAATTATTAGAAAAGTTTATAAAAATATTGGAACATTTTTCTCTTTTCTATTATACCAAAAATTTCCACAATAACAAGATACTACATATAGTTTCAATCCACACCATCTACTATATATAGTGGAACAACCCACCTCTTAATATTTATCTAGTAGACGATGCCCCCAATATAATGTAAAAACGTAATATTATATTATATTAAAATTTGTTTGGGAATATACGAGATGGGTTAAAAATTTTTATAAGGGGGCAGGTTTTGTAGCCACACCCCTATATAGGCGGCCACGGAGAGCCGCCACTACAGCACTTCTCATTCCTTACCTAAATTCATTTGATATACCGCTGCTTCTATCAACATATCCAATTGGTCATCTGTTAAATCTATCCCTTTACTCCTAAAAAAATTTAAAACAAATATCTTTTTATTCTCACCCATTCCCGGTGTATTCATGATTTGCTCCGCTGCTTGTACAGCAATATCTACCCACGTCTTAATGTGCTCCTGCTGTTCTTGACTGGTTCTAGATTTAATATAAGGAATAATTAAATAAGTAACAATAGCACCAAAAAGAGCTATCAATACGGTTGCAATCTGAGTAAACATTTCTCCTGTCATTTATATTACCTTCTTTCCTGTTATTTTTTCATACAAACGAGCCATTATCACAGCCCCTTCTTCTCTGGTCAGTACACCTTCAGGATTAAATGAACCATCTGAATGTCCCTGCATTAATCCTAATTCCTTTACCGCTTGAATATATTTTGCCGACCACCTATCAGCGTCTACATCCGTAAAAATCAATTCCGGTTTTATAGCCTCTTCTATAAATAATTTTTTTTGAATACTTGTACCAGGACAAGTCTTAGTTACACCAGGGCCTTCGTTATGAAATTTAACGCTCTCAGTTCCAAACCGACTGATAAAATAACGAGTAAGCTTTAGCATACTCTCCTTCTGCTCACCTTCAAAAGAGTCATGTCCTTTATCAAAATTGCCTAACATCTCAACAGCAAATGCTCCCTTATTCCACCCTTTTATACTGGCAGGTGTCATAAAAAAATCTCTCCCTGTCACAAACCAACCATCAGGCATCAGCGTCACATGCTGTCCAATATCAGACCATTTCAATTGATTCACATGATAGTTATACATACCTTGCTGCAAAGCAATATGATTTTTCCCATCAAAATCTTTATGGCTAGGTTTGTAGGTATGATGGATGTGTAACTGTTGAAAAGAATATTTATCAAGTTGTTTAATTAATTTGTCTATAGATAAAAGCTTAAATTGACACAAGTTTTAACACCACCTTATTCCTCTTCTTCCTTCTCCAATATCTGCTCTTCTTTTCGCTTTGTCCAAAGCAACAACCATTTCAAATCAGCCCCTGCTTCGCATAAATTCTCTAAAATAGACTGAGCCTCACGTAAAAATATCACCGTATACACTACCGTAGCCAGAAAAACGCTAACTTGTGTCAGCATAGTCACCCGATAACTCAGTCCCGCTAATATAAAGACAATTAAATACGACACCAGTTTAATCCTAGTGCCGTCCCACAATGTCTTTGACCAAATCATCCTATTCTTAACCGCTCTTCGATATCCCCCTGCTTCTTTACTCAAAGCAATATATTTAGTAATAATATCCAAAATAATCGCGCCTCCTACAGCAATAGCTGCTGTCTGGTAGGCTTTATCAGGAAACAAAACGTAGTTCAAAAATGAAATAAAAAAAGCCCATAACGGCTTGCTTCCTGATATCAATTTTTCTATATAGTCAATCATCTCTTTCAGCTCCTATTATCATTCATTTGAAAATTTATATTGTCATTTGGTAGTAAAGCTCATATACGTTCCAAAAAGAACCATCTTTTTTGATTATTTTCCTACCGCTACCCAATAAGCCCCTGCCCCTCCTAAAGTAAAACTGGTTGCGGTTACAGAACTGACATAGGGTGTTGTACTGCTTTTTGGGGTCAATAAAATAGTAGGTACATCTAAAAAAGCATGCTCAAATACTATATTCCCAGTACTATCAGCATTTCCTCTTTCGATTCTCTCACCATCCCCTTTAATATTCGTATCCATATTTGCTAATTGCAACTCCGATACATCCGACTGAATATTATGGACTTCTTCCACTGCCTCATTTAAAGCCCCTCTTATATTATCCTCATAGCTTACCTCTACCTCTTGTACTTGGCAGTTGTAGTCTTCTTGGAGGACTTGGTATAGGACGTAGTAGGTGGCTTGTGGGTCGTAGTCAACCTCTGGAACATACGCTCTTTCTAAACCAAAAGCATGCATATCAACAACCCAAGTCTTAGTGTCATCATATTCTACATTATCTTTATCTTTAACTTTTACTATCTTAACTATTGATTTAATATCAAATGATTGGCGGCTATCTGGCGTATGAATGTGGTTAAAAGTAAAATATGTATCACTTAATACACCCTTAATATTAGCTTTCTCCCACACATACCCACTCTTGACCTTTAATGTATTCTGTCCTTCAACCAAGTTGACACCATCACCTAAGATGATGGGTTGTATTTCTTCTTGGATGGGTTCTTCAAGGGCGTAGTAGAGTTGGTAAGGTGTAAAACCATCTGCCATAGTTGTTGGTGCGCTTTCTGTAATTCCTACTTCATTGACGATAGCTACATTATTTGTAGGCAGTAGGTACGGTGTCCCAACACCACAATATAACCTATTCCAAACTTTGTTTGCTTGTGGCGTTGCAGTTGTTATTTGTGAGTCGCCACCTACCGCCGCATCTGATACTCTCCACCCGTTGAAATACGCCTTTATCTCATCGACGCTAGGCGTGTAATCTTCTCCCCATCCTGAGTCAGCGTCAGCTATAGTTAAAAACATAAATCCATTTGAGTTTGGGTAAAACAAATCGCTTTCAGTACTAACAAAACCATCAAATTTTAAAATTTTCCCATCATATTTTACACATATATCTTGGGTAAAAGAACTTATGGAACTCAATGGCCTTGGTATAATGACTCTTTTAAACCCTGAAAAATTATGATTTAAACTCCACTCCAAACTCCCATCCAACACCACATTCTTAACTTCTCTATCCACTTTCGCCACACCATATTTATAAGTCAATTTGTCTTGACAGGTGTCTATTTTAGCTAGTTTGGTAGGGAATATGATTTGCCCACCTTTGTAGGGTTCGTATGGGGTTGGGTTTGTGCCTTGTTCAAGCATTAGGTTCTTAAATTCAAATTCTCCGTTTATATCAGTTTTAACTCTTAAATAAACTACATTTTTATCCCAAGAACCACTTGCATTGTTTCCTATGAATTTTGTGAATGGAGTATCTAATATCTGAATAGCATTGCCTTTTATTTGCATCCCACTAAAATAATAGGATTCATTTCTTTTAATATTTATACTAAATCCATCAGTCTCAGCATAAATTCTGTCTAACGTTACTGGATTGTACCAAACATCTCCAACAAGTCCACTAGCTTTTATATTCTGTGGCACATCAAACAAATTCTTCCCACACACTTCAACCACAGGATTGAGTAAGGGTTGGGCTGAGTTGGTGTAGGGGTATTTGTCTAATAGTTGGTCTACTGTTAGGTTGTTGTATTCGTCTTGGGTAATTTCTGTTAGCATGATACCATCTGTTTTATAATTTATATCTGTAGCGGAATTATGAGAACCAACAGAAATACGAACACCTTCTCTACCAATAAAAACTAACCCTAATTTCTGCCAAACACCTATGTCATCATTGGTAACTGCCAACTCTCTATTTATCCAATCACCATAATTCCATATGTTTAATGAAATATAGTTATTTACTTTGCTAATAAGTTTAATATTCGCTGACAATATATAATATTTATCACTCTTTACCTCGTTAACATCTTTAGCTAAATAATTGGTGGTTAATGTAGCCGTATTTTTAATGCACTGACTACCATACAAATTATCAGAAGTATCATCTGACATGCCATATGCTAATGCCCATTTATTTACATTTTCACAATCCCCATCTCTCCCAAGTAAATTCACAACCATCTCCCCACCAATCTCAACATCCACTCCACAATTCTGCTTTGCAGTTACATGATGAGTTGGATCAGCATTGGTTAAAGTTAAAGATTGTTGGTTAATGTTATTGGATAGTTCATTCTCTAAAGCTGTTGTTTTAGAATTCACTTCGTTGATGGCATTGACTAGATTGTTTTTTTCTGCGGTATTTAATGTTCCACTTGCATGTTTCCCATCAACAACATCCGCATCTAAGCCACTGCCATTACCATCATTTCCTGCATGCCAAATATCATTGCCTTCATATTTTATGGTACTTTCAGAGACCTCAAGGGTTTTGGCACTATTAGAATAAACTTCTAATGCATCTGTACTGGGATTGAACTTTATATAATCATTACCTTCTGAACCAATAACCATTGAATCACTGGATGTCAATTTAATATCACCTTGGACACTTAAATCACCTGTTATTGTACCCCCCGAACTGTTTAGTTTGGCATTGGCAATATTCAATGCTTGTACACCTTTATCATAAGCTGTTTTTACTGCATCTGAACTTGCTGCGGTAGTACTGCTGGTAGACGTTACGCTATCACTTATGCTCCTGTTAACTTGTGCTCCTGTTTGTATGCCTGTTAGTTTTGTTCTCTCTGAATCTGTCATGACCTTCTTCGTAGAAGATTCACCCATGTTGTCCATATTTAAGTAGTAGCTTCCATGTTGTCCATCTAACTTATCTGAATCTAAGCCGCTACCAACACCATCGTTTAAAGAATCCCAGACTTTTCGCCAAGAATACCAAATGCTATTGTATTTAGAACGTGTCCATATTTCTCCTGAGTTATATACTTGGTATGTCTGATAAACCATGTCACCATTTGTTTTAACCGTTAACATACCTGCATAGTCTACAGGGTAATTAGTTCCTGCTGCTGCACTAGCATTAGAGTTTTGATGATAATAGCCATCCGCTGTAATGGTATTAAGGTCTATACCTGAGCCGATGTCTGTTTGTTTTTTAAATATGTTAGAATTAACTACCGTAGTATTTATTGTTTTATTAGCACTTCCATCAAAGGATACGCTGCCTGTTACTTCACCTGTTAGAGCTATGATTCTGGCAGTTTTAAGCTTACTGGCTGATGCTGCATTAGCATCAACATCCAATTTACTGGTTCCTAATGATGTAATCTGTGCTTGCAATTTTCCAAATGCAGAAAGCAAACTATCAGTTGCAGTTATTGCAGAGTTGGTAGCAGTGGATAGTCCTGTTAAGACTGTCCCTCTCACTGTAGAAAAAAAGTTGCTAATGGTAGATGCTAATTGTGATCCTGTATGGTTTGCTCTATTTTTATCATTGGAATGATAATGCAATGAACTGTCTCCTCCATCAGTTAAATCTGTCGCATTAGCATCAGATAGGTTGTTAACTTCAGCACCTGATTCTATGCCAGCTAGTTTACTTTTCTCGGTATCTGTAAATACATTGGTATTGCTATTGGATTCATAGGTCGCTTTTATACTATCTGATGTTAATTCATTTTGAATATCACCTACAGTATCATCTATTTTGTCCCAGTTTTCGTTGAGCATAGTATCTATGTTAAAGGTCTCGTTGTAGTCTTGTATTGGATTTTTTTTATATAAATTTATGTTTGGCGTGTTTGTCGCCATGTGAAGCACTCCTTTCGGTTAGGTCCAATATACACTTAAATTCAATTACCCTATTGCTATCCAATAACAAGGTAAGTTATATGTTACTGGTGAGTTATCTGCTTTTCTAGCACTTAAAGTAAATCCTGTTGTTGTAATTTCAGTTGGAGAAGCTAAATAATTATAACTTTGACTAACCGTTAAAACTTTAGGTGGTTTTCTAAAGGCTTTTTTAAATGTGATAATTTTTGAACCAGTTGAACTAGAAGAAAATATAGCCTCTGCATATTCAGACTCAACGCTCTCTCCATTACCTTTAATATTTGTGTCAATACTCCTTAGCTGTAAATTAGAAATATCTTGTTGTACATTTGCCACTTCTTCTACAACCTCATTCAATGCCCCTCTTATATTATCCTCATAACTTACCTCCACCTCTTGTACTTGGCAATTGTAGTCTTCTTGGAGGACTTGGTATATGACGTAGTAGGTGGCATTATCGCTTTCATATTGCACTTTCAGTTTTGTTGCAAAAAATCCATTCCAATCTGAATTAAACACGTCTCCATACAACCAATTTTCTAAGTCTGATGTTTTAATGATTGTGCCATCATCGCTAACAATCTTTATAATATCAATCAAGTGTTTAGCTGTATAATCTGTAGCAGAACTTGGCGAAGTATTTAATCTGTTTATTTGATATTGTTGAGTCGCAGAGTCATAATATACTTTAGCCTTCTCCCACACAACCCCACTCTTAACCGTCAATGTATTCTGTCCTTCTACTAAGTTGACACCATCACCTAAGGTGATGGGTAGTATTTCTTCTTGGACAGGATTTTGTAGGGCGTAGTAAAGTTGGTAAGGTGTATATCCCATATCATTTATTGTTGTTGGTAAAGTTGTTGTATTTGACCCTGCAACCAAATCACCAATAAGTGAATTACCGCCCATTTTTGAGCCTTGACCACAATATCTTTTTACCCACCCTTTATTGCCAAGATTGTTAAAAGGTTCATAATTTGTACCCCATACATCAGCATTACACATTATCCACCCATTAAAATACGCCTTAATTTCTTCTGGTAGTGGGTCGTAATCTTCTCCCCATCCTGAGTCGGTGTCAGAAATAGCAATAAACATAACAAATAAGTCGCCACTATTAACCGCAAAACTATCCGACATTGAAGTAGTCTGATCATTTTTAAGGATAATTCCATCATATTTTGAAATAATTACATCATCTATATTCATAGCTTTTTGTTCGTTTATTAGTATTATCCTTTTATATCCAACAGCATCCAATCCCAATCCACTATTGTAAGCTAAGTTTGCACTCCCATCTAACACCACATGTTTAACTTCCCTATCCACCTTTGCCACACCATCTTTATAAGTCAATTTGTCTTGATAGGTGTTGATTTTAGCTAGTTCAGTAGGGAATATGATTTGGCCGCCTTTGTAGGGTTCGTATGGGGTTGGGGTTGTACCTTGTTCTAGTTGAATGTTTGTAAATTCAGTATTAGTCATGGTAGTATTTGAATAAATTTGGATTCGTATATATTTAGTATCTGCGTATAACGTTATAGGATTACCACATGTAATATCCGTTTGTCTGCCTACCCATTTGTAATCTTCATCCCACTGATATACCGAATACCCTTTAGAAGATTGATTGGAATTTAAATTTAATGTATACGTTCCTCCGCCTTTTACTAATATCGGGTCATTTAATACTAAACCATTTGCACCATCTGAAGTTTTATAGCCGCCATCAATCTTTACCCAATTTTCTCCCGATGTTACATACTTATTGCCATTCACATCATAATAACCTCTGAAAGCGTTCATAGTTTCTTTAAATCTATTCTTCCCACACACTTCAACCATAGGGTTAAGTAAGGGTTGAGCTGAATTAGTGTAAGGGTATTTGGCTAGGAGTTGGTCTACTGTTAGGTTGTTGTATTCGTCAAATGTAATTTCTATAAGCATATAATTACTAAAAAGAGTTCCCCCAATATCACCAACAGGAGTCCTATTTTCAAACCTTACTGCATTCCAGTCATTTACATCATCAACATTAAACTTTACAGTTAGAAACCCTTCATTGTTTCCTGTAATTACATTAGAATAATCATTTATTAAACCACCATGCAACATTCTCAAACGTGCAACACTAGTTTGGCCAACAGTCTCTACTCTACATTGAGCAAAATAATATTTATTTTCCTCTAAGGCATTAATGACTTCTAAGTATCTATCTATTGAAGTATCTCCTATTGTAGTTTCTATTTTCTGTCTGCCATTATCAATAGTAGGAATAGCTCCTCTTAACCATCCAGTCCATCCATCAGCAACGCCATCCCCATTACTGTCATTTTTAAAGCTTCCACAATCTCCAAGCAAATTCACAACCATCTCCCCACCAATCTCAACATCCACTCCACAATTCTGTTTTGAGGTAATATGCTGTGTTGGGTCAGCATTGGTTAAGGTTAAAGATTGTTGATTAATGTTATTGGATATTTCACTCTCTAAGGCTGTTGTTTTAGAATTCACTTCATTGATGGCATTGACTAGGTTGGTTTTTTCTGCGGTATTTAAGGTTCCACTTGCGTGTTTCCCATCAACAACATCCGCATCTAAGCCACTGCCACTGCCGCCATTTCCTGCATGCCAAATATCATTACCTTCATATTTTATGGTACTTTCAGAGACCTCAAGGGTTTTGGTAGTATTAGAATAAACTTCTAATGCATCCGTACTGGGATTAAACTTTATGTAATCATTACCCTCTGATCCAATAACCATTGAATCACTGGATGTCAATTTAATATCACCTTGGACACTTAAATCACCTGTTATTGTACCTCCAGAACTGTTCAATTTGGTATTAGCAGTATCCAATGCTTGTACACCTTTGTCATAAGCTGTTTTTACTGCATTGGAGCTTGCTGCGGTTGTACTGCCGGTAGACGTTACACTGTCACTTATGCTCCTGTTAACTTGTGCTCCTGTTTGTATGCCTGCTAGTTTTGTTCTCTCTGAGTTTGTCATGACCTTCTTCGTAGAAGATTCACCCATGTTGTCCATGTTTAAGTAGTAACTTCCATGTTGTCCATCTAATTTATCTGAATCTAAGCCGCTACCGGTACCATCATTTAAAGAATCCCAGACTTTTCGCCAAGAATACCAAATGCTATTGTATTTAGAACGTGTCCAGATTTCTCCTGAGTTATATACTTGGTATGTCTGATAAACCATGTCACCATCTGTTTTAACGGTTAACATACCTGCATAGTCTACAGGGTAATTAGTTCCTGCTGCTGCACTTGCATTAGAGTTTTGATGATAATAGCCATCCGCTGTAATGGTATTAATATCTATACCTGATCCGATATCTGCTAGTTTTTTAAATATGTTAGAATTAGCTGGCTCATATACACCATTGTGGTTATGGTTAGTATCTGATTTTGCACCCAATTTTGTATTCATTTCAGATTCAGTATAATACCTGCTGTCATGGGTATGGCTGTCATTAGCTACCGTCGTAGTTATTGTTTTATTGGCACTTCCATCAAAGGATACACTGCCTGTTACGTCACCTGTTAGAGATATGGTTCTGGCTGTTTTAAGCTTACTGGCCGATGCTGCATTAGCATCAACATCTAGTTTACTGGTTTCTAATGATGTAATCTGTGCTTGCAATTTTCCTAATGCAGAAAGCAAACTATCGGTTGCGGTTATTGCAGAGTTGGTAGCAGTGGATAATCCTGTTAAAACTGTCCCTCTCACTGTAGAAAAAAAGTTGCTGATGGTGGATGCTAATTGTGATCCTGTATGGTTTGCTCTATTTCTATCATTGGAATGATAATGCAACGAGCTGTCTCCTCCATCAGTTAAATCTGCCGCATTAGCATCAGATAGGTTGTTGACTTCAGCACCTGATTCTATACCTGCTAATTTCGTTTTCTCTGAGTCGGTGATAAACTTTCGATTGGTTTCTTCATTAATCATTGATGCCGGATGTGTTGCTGGGTGATGGTAGTTATTTGCATTAGCTTCAACACCAGCCAGCTTGCTTTTTTCTATATCTGTAAACGCATTGGTATTGATATTGGATTCATAGGTCGTTTTTATACTATCTGATGATAATTCGTTCTGAATATCACCTATGGCATCATCTATTTTATCCCAATTGTTATTAAGCATGGTGTCAATATTAAAGGTGTCATTCTGATCTTCTATAGGGTTTTTTTTGTATAAATGTAGGTTTGGTGTGTTACTTGCCATAGTGCTCACTCCTTTCTGTTAGGGTATATTAATGTCTAAGGTATGGAAAATCGGAACGGCAAAGAAACCGTTCCCTACTAAGTTTACTTACTGCTGTCCTTCTTTTTGCCTATTACTTTTTCAATAATTTTTTTTATTGGGTTCTTCTCTTTTTTGGGTTTAATATAAGTTACTTTCATACGTTCATCACCACTGTATTGATTTCTATGTCATCAAGGGTTGTGGTATCAGTTGAAACTTTGAACCATGCCAGTCGGTCAATAGTATTCTCGATATCTTCAAAGGATTCTTTTTGTGTTCTGCTTAGCACAGTAACCCCTTCTGTCGTCAGCCATATCTCGTACCAAGTGTCTTTGGTTGTCTTCTCTATACTGATCTGAATGGGCACATCTTTTTCATGTTCTATCAATTTTTGATTTCGATTGGTATAATGTGTTCCTAAAATAAATAAATCCATACCCTCCGTATGGATTTCAAAATCGTGCAGCGTAGTTTCAAGGCTGCCTTGGATTGTGTGCTTTATTATCATTTTTTCACCGCCTTATTAAGTTTAATATGGTCGGAACGGCACGGAGGTACGTTCCATGTATATCTTTATGCGTTGCTTGCAAATTTATCTAAGGTCATGGTTTCCAACTCAGATAACGTCATGATATTGTGTATGTCTTTTAATAAAAAGTATTTAAAAAAATAAGCAACATCTAAATGAGCAGGTATAATTTCTTCTACTGCTTTTTTTGCATCCTCTAAGTTGGAGGGAATACCAAAACAGTTTGTAAACTGTACTTTGATGATATTATCAAAGAATACTTCAATATCTCCATTGGTATATGCATCTATGACTTCTTTTATCAAATTACAGCCTGCTTTTCCGGTTCCCCTGATTCGCCCTTTGATTTTTGAACGTCTTTCGGTTTCGGTTAATTGAGGTTTGATTGGAAGACCTAGTTCTTTTTCCCAAAGTTCCAATCCCCATGTGGCATCATCTACAAATTTTTGTTTCAATACACTTTCTACAGCTTCAAGCAAGTCAGCAAGTTCACAGCTTTCTATGGCCATTAAGGTGTCAATTTCTTTAACACCTTGATAAAACTCGGGTAAGTAATTATTGAGTTGCGTCATTAAATGTCACCGTCCCTACCATTGGAATTTGATGGTTCAATTCAATACTTTCAATACTGCTGTTAAGCATTAAGTTAGCATAATCATCTCCACTGGCTTCCCCAATGGTTTCTAACAGCAGTGCTCCTATCTTTGCATAACTCACCTTATAACTATTTTGAGTTTGCCAATCATTCGTAATGAGCTCTTTGAAATAATCTTCTAGCTTTTCTCTAAATATTGCTTCAATATCCACAGCCTGTACACCTGAAATATCTGCTGAAATATTAATGATCACACTATCCGCTTTTGCTACGGTACAATATGCTCCTATGGGTGCTTGGCCGTATCCCAAACCTTCTGAGTTGGGGTCAATGTAGTCTTGAACGTTTTGAACTAAAGCATCTGAGGCCGGCTGCATATCAGAGTCTACTATTAACAGTTTAATGCTGTTACTGCCATTCCACTTAGGAATGGTTCTGACAGCGCCCATACCTTCTACTTCGTTTGTCCATTCTATATAATGTGAAACATTGCCACTGGTTGAGGATTTTTTGACTCTTGTGTTAAAGCGTTTTAATAAATCTTCATCACTCTCCTCATCTTCTCCGGGTATGGTGATACTCACTAATTCTGCTGATTCCAGCTCCGGTATCTCTGTAATAGGAACCAGATTCACATTATAATGGTTGCCCACACTGCCGGCTTCTTCACATTCCAATATGATATTATCCATTCCTCCTGAATTATCAGTCACTCTATAGGTTAAATCACTGTAATTAAAGCGACTGCCTAGGGGTAGGATGGCTCCTGTAAAGGTACCTTTACCTACTGCTTTTGTAGCAGGTTTTCTGGTAATACCAATCTCATCACATCTTTTATCCAAGAACTCTCCGCTGCTGGAATTGGCAAATGTAAGCTTTAGAATATTGTCCAGCTGGACATACATTTGTGCTATTTCAATACATGCTGGCGCTAATGCATCATAAATGATAGAGCCTTGGCGTTTATCAATATTATCCGGTACTTGTTCCAATGCTCTATTTAATATATCTTCATAAGTTTGATGTTCATACATGGATCACTACCTCCGTCGTAAATTGCCCTTCTGTCGTATTAAGGGTTAAAATAATTGGAATGTATTTTTCGTCCTGGATTTCCATCACTTTTAATTGAGTCACATCTAAAATTCTATCATCCATTAATAATGCCTCTTTGACTCTATTATGTATTTCGTTTTGAATCTCGTAAGGACTTTTACCGATTAAACCTTCTAACTCTCTTCCATATCGCCAATCATAAATAAGGTATTTGTATCGCTCAGTTGATAGTATCTTGTATACCGATTGTTTAATGGCATCCATTTCATCCACCATCCCCACCAATCGTTTGTTTTTTATATCCATCCTATAAGTATAGCCGGGCTTACTTTTTTCTTTAATATTTTTTCCTAGGTCAATACCTGTAATAGGTGTTAACATTCTTCTTTCACCACCCTATCTAGCACTATAAATTGTTGTCCGCCTTCCATTCGAATTAAGATGACTTCTTCCCCTATCTGTAATGCCGGCACCAATACATATTCTGTAAAATTGGTATTGGACAGAACACTTGAAGCAGTTGTCGTTGTTTTATTGTAGGCATTGTCTTTTGTACTGTCTGTATAAGAATGGGTATGCTCAATATTGATTTTCTGCTCTCTAACGGCATGTGTCAGTATCAAAAGCTCCTCATCTAAGATCAGTTTTTCACCTACTTTTATTTGTAAGGGGTCGCAACCCATCACTTGACCAAAAACAATAGACATGCCTTGCGCACTTGCCTGCATGTCTTTGTTGATGAGTTTTAATGTATTCAATAAATTTTGGGTATGATTCAATTATATAACCCCCAATCCTAAGCTCATGGTATGTTGATTACCTTTGAATTGATGAGTAGCACTGTTGACTCTTAGAAAACTTTCGATTCCTAAATCGGGCAGCTTTATAAATACCAGAGAGCCTGCTCTAATCTTCAAATCCCCTAACGTATCTACCTTTAGACTTTTCTTCACTCTATTCTTAGCCGATAATATCAGTTTAGCACGCTCAGCTATCTGCGCTTCACTCATATTGTCCTTTACTTTTTCGTAGTATTGCAATGCTCCCCAATTTTCCATATTGGTTACATCTTTTTCATAAAATGCCTTTCGAATTTGGTTGGCTTTATCTTCTTTTACCAGTTTAATATAGTTAAATGTGTCACTTCCAATATCTCGATCGTAAGAATATCCTGTAAGCAAAGAAGCATTACCAATAACAGGAATGGTGCTTTGCATGTTCTCAATTTTTTTTAGGGATAGCTTCCCAAAATCATCGAATAGTATGTAATCTTTCTTTGTATTGATTAAGGTATGATCCAATGCTTTGTTAATGATATCCAGTAAAGTCTGACCATCTGCCACCATTGAGGGTATCACATATTCGGTATCCTCTATCTCACCTACTTGAATCAAAAAGTCGTTGGCTATTTTTTTTATGATTTCATCAGCTTTATTGGCTTTAAATATATAAGTATCTTTATATAAAAGATATTTCATCTGGTCATAGGCTACTATATTTAAAGTATCATCGTTTTTATGGCTGATTTTGAAGACATATCCAAAAAATATAGGCTGGGTATCTTTTGTAAACCTTACTACACAGCCTTCATCTACTTGAAGTGTTGGAGAATGAACCATCTGTATGCTTAATTCCCCCGCTTTGCCTCTCAGTTCTGTATTCCATTTAGCATCTATCACAAGATGTGATACATCTGTAGCCGTATCTTTACTTCGATTTTGCATTAATATTTCCATTATTCTACCACCTCAGATGGTATTTTTAATACTTGACCGGGAAATATTAGATTGGGATTCTTTATGTTGTTATACGCTGCTATCGCCTTGTATTTACTCCCATTGCCTACGCATTTTTTTGCAATTTTCCATAGGGTATCTCCTGATTTAACCGTATACGTTTCAGGAATTTTTTTATCCGATTCTCTACCTGGTTCTGTTTCTTTGCTAACGACTTCTTCACCATTATTTGTATTGGTCTCAACTCTAAAAGTAACCGTTGAAGCACTTGCTTTAAAATCTTTGTATTCTTTTAATGCAATCTTATAGTAGATATCCTCCGGTGCACCCGACTTCTCATCAATTTCAAAGCTTGTAATAATACAAGATATGCGGATAGGATTGGCACATTCTTCTGTGATAAAAGCCAGTACATTTCTTGAATCCATCCATGATGTCAGTTTGTCAACATAGTAAGTTGGAGATTGAAGCACATCCGTCACAACATAAGGTGCTTTTTCTCGAGGAAAGAATCCTTCAAAGTTAACTTTTATTAATTTCTTTGAATCTGGAATAACAATCTCACCATAATTTAAAATAGAATGTGATGTATGGGCTGCCTCATGCTTCACACTCATCTGTAATGGATTGACAGGAAATATGAGCCGGTCACCACTCAATGATAGTTTTACTCTCATGCCGTTACCACCCCTTTTGCCGATGCTTCCATTTCTAGTATGATTCTATCCACTATTTCTTGTATGATTTTCTCAGCATCTGCATTTTCATTGATACTGCCTACGTCAATTTTGACAGACGGTGTCATGGTTGTGTAGCTATTGATGGTCTCTCTTTCGGCCACTTCTCTTAGCATTTGCATATCTTGATCTTCCATGGTCACATCATTACTTGTTTGTGGTCCGGTTGTCGCAGCCGGAGGCTGTACATAAGGATTTTGTTGGTTTAGATTGGCACCTGCTTTTTCAGATCCCAATTCAAAAGCACTTGTTATTCTTGATTTAATTTTATTGGCATCAAAATTCCGAATACTCTCTCCAACCGCTTTCTTTGCATCAGAAAAATTGACTCTTTGACTCAATATGGATTCACTGATGCTCTCTGCTTTACTAGAAAAATCTACTGATAAATGCTTAAGCTGCTTAAAATCTGTACCAAATATTTTATTACTTGCACCGGTAATCTTGTTGATTGCATCTATAAATGGATTTACAAATATATTTAAAAATGTATTGATTGCTCCTCCTGCAAACCTTAGTATGCCTTCTGCAAGCCCTGCCAATGCCTCCAAAAAACTATTGATACCATTTTCAGCAAAGCTTATGAAGCTTTCTGCCAGTTTTGCAAAAGCTTCTCTTACAGGTCGTACCGTTGCTATTAATGTGAGCAGGATTAAAATTAGTGCAATGACAGCACCTACAATAAATACAGCAGGATTCATTGCCATAATTGCATTCAGTTTAGCGTTTTCACCAGCGGCAATGGTCGCTATAGTCCCTTGTATCTTTAATACGCCACTATATATAGCCATACCCAAAGAAAGTAATGCAATTGCACCAGCAATAGCCATTATCACCGCTGCAACAGTTCCGCTGTTATCTATTAAAAAAGAAAATATTCCGTTAACCTTATCCAGTAAAGGCTCTGCAAGTCCGACAATATATGTAAACACTGGAATCAGGCATGAAATAGCTGCTTCTACATTGCTCATAAAAGTTTGAAAAGCAGGGCTTACCATAAACTGCTCCAATTTATCAAACGCGGGTGCTAATTTAACAGATAGACTCGCTGCCATACTCCCAAAGGCATCGTTCCACATATCTGAAAGCTTTGCCATTCTATCTGGTGCAATTTTATTCAAGGCATTTTTGATGATACCTACACCTTTTACAGCCATGTTAAAACCACTTGATAATCCTCCGGCTATCATGCTTCCAATACCTTTCTTATCCGGTTGAGCACCATTTGAACCGTTTGTCATCATATTAGGCGGATTTGCTGCTCTAGGCATAGCTATAGATGGCAACCTTCTTACTATACTGGGAATTGTTAACCTTTTTCTTGATTGGCTCAAGGTCGTTCTAAATTGCTTCATATGTATACTAGGTGTTACTTTAACCGATAAACTATCGGTTATTTTTTCTATTGCATTAGCCCAGGTATTTGAAACGTTTATTATTTTATTTTCTACAGCTTCTTTATCCGGATTCTGCAAAATGCTATTTTGGTTGTTTTCAATCATATTGGGAGTGCTTATTGTACGCGACATAAATTGAGTCGGTAGTATATTGACTATTCTGCTTCCTACAGCTTCGCTACTTGCATTGCGAGAAAAGCTATTTTGATTGTTTTCTACCATATTAGGAGTGCTTATAGTGCCGGTGTTTTTTATTTTTTTTCCGAGTTTACTCATTTGAAGAATAGCTTCTCCGACAGAAAAACCGCTCATTTCTTTTTGAAGCAGAACCATTCTTATTACAAAGCTTGTTAAACGCTTTTTAGTTCTACCTAAAGCGCTTTCTAATTCATTTATATCTAATGCTGGTGTTAGCTTAACAGATAGAGTATCGGTTATTTTTCCAATATCATTGCTCCATGAGTTTGAAAGCTTTATCATTTTATCGGGTATTGTTTTATTTAAAACATTTTTAAATGCTTTTCCTATGGATGCGTTGTTCATTTTATTTTGTATCGAATCCAGTTTCTCTTCAAAACTTTTCAAGTTGTTTTCAGCATTGTTCAAGGCAGTTCTAATTTGATTAGCAGATGCGTTAACAGCCTTAAAAGCCTTGGGTATACCAATTAAACTTACTGTAAAGTTTTCAGTCTCTATGTTAATAGTTTGTAGAGCTGAAGTTACCAGACTATAGGCCGCTTCTACATTATTTGCACCTGAGATCAGGCTGGCCATTTC
The DNA here is from genome assembly GCA_028279945.1 of Clostridia bacterium. Classification (GTDB taxonomy): domain Bacteria; phylum Bacillota; class Clostridia; order Peptostreptococcales; family JAAYPU01; genus JAKSCF01. The sequence continues at coordinate 37,141 of JANQMT010000211.1, read as the reverse complement.
TACTTTAGAACTTCTTATACTGGCTGCCATTCGATTATACGTCTTAATTGAGGCTTCAATGTTTCCCATTTTTTATCACCTCTTTCTTCCCTTTTTCAGAGATTTTTTTTCTGCTTCAATATGCAAGTCAATACTTGCCATGATATAGGCTTTTTCACGTCTTGATAAATTCACAAATTCTGATGGCTTAATGTGCAGTTTGTGGAGGGCGTAGTGGGCATAGTTTGCCTCACCATCGCCCTCCTCTATTAGTTTTTTGCCTCTTCTCTAAGCTCTTCAAGGTCCTTAAAACCGGATAAGTTCTGTATTTCATCTGCTAATCGGATGATTTCTCCAGGGAGCAACACCTTTTTGATATAGTCAGAAGGTGTTGCACACCCAAGTTTTTCGATACTTTCAGAATCATCAAACTTGGGATCAACAGTTCCTTTTATCGCTACCATGCAGTTGTATCGGTTGGTTTCAAATTCTACTTTTCCTTTTTTCCCATATCTCATACATGCTTTGTTAATGGATTCCATTTCGTTTTCTGTTAGGGAACGAATGGTGAATTTTAATAATCCCTTTTTATCTTGAAAGCGTTCCGATATGACGATTTCTTTTGTTATGCCTTGATCTACAGGATTTTCATTGATAAATGCTTGTAATACGCTCATTCTGCCATCCTCCTATAGTTCATCTGAGAAAGTATCCGGGATATCTGCGTCCTCAAATGTGAATTCTATGTCTTCATCCAAATAATCTGCTTCGATATCCAACTTCGTTAAAATCGCTCCATTTAGAAGACAATTTTTTAATACAGTAGTTTGTTTACCTGCAGTAGAGCTTAAATCTTCATTTTTTACTTGAATATCAAAATACGTCACTTTACCTTTTTTAATATAGTCAATGATCATATCTCTGAAAAGGCTGGTTACATAGTATACATTCATACTGCCTGTTCCGCTCCAGCCATTGATTTTGTGCTGTGTTACTCTACGACCTAGAGTTTGTACTTCTACTTTATTGAGTTCTACAGACGCTTCTATGTTTTTCAGATAAGCAATTTCTTTCACTTGTCCATCCACTGTAATAAAAGCTGTCCCTTCTCTGCCGCTTAATACGTTTTTTCCTTCCATGTATGCCATATTATTTCACCTCTACTGTAATATATATTTTTTCAATGCTGTCTGCAGGTTGAACTGCAGTATTCACAACTACTGAGTCAGAATCTACGCCCATTAATACTTCTACATCTGTTTTGGTATCAAAGTTCTTGATAGATCCTTTGTCTAGTAAACGTTGTAAGTATTTGATGATCTGATTTTTAAGTAAGTTTCTTCCATCATCATTGTTATTAACTTTTCCAATGAAGTAATCTTCACAAATTTTGATGATATCGTTGTTAATGGTATCCAGCACTCTTACCACTTGATTTTTTCTAAACATTTTTCCTTTTTCCGGAGTAAATGTGTGTAATGTATTGATGTCGTATTCAACTCTAGCCTTATTGTTACTGCTCACGAAGACCATTTGACCTTCCTCAATAGCACTTTCAATCTCACTGTTAGAGTATTTGATGTCCACATCTACCGCACCGTCATAGCTGTCGTATGTTAAACTCTCGTCCGTGTCTGCCGCTGCAGCAGCACCGGCTACCCAAGCCACTGCTTTTTCTCCGGTTAGAACGGCAGCGTCTGAAAGTACAACACCATTTTTTACGGATATAATGCCTTCGTAATCTGCTGTGCTGTAGTCGTTCATGACGCATATGACTTTTTTGCCTTCTTGGTCTCTTAGTCTTTCCACCCATTCTTTAAATGCTGATTTAATGGCTGAATCCGTCACATCATAAAGGGCGCATACATTCCACTCATAGGCTTCTAATGCCAACCTGAATGCAGAGTATTCAGATGCCGTGATGCCGGCACTGCTGCCACCAGTTAAGGTCTTTCCTGCATCAGCAGCCAATACACCTGTTCCAGAGAATACTACATAGTCATTGTCCTGTAAGTCTTCTGCATTTGCTGCAGATTCTTGTTCGTCTACCATTTGATTTTTGAAATATGTTTTTACATCAAAAGCTGCTCCATTGACTTCTATAACCACTTGAATATCATTACCTGTTTCTCCGGTGTATTTTGCTGTTGCAGTCAAATTACCTAGTATTCCGGAAGCGTTAGCACCGGATGCAGGGTTTAAACGATATGCCAGCACTTTTTCAGCTCTTTTGAGTGCCTCATTTAGTGGTAAAATATTTTCAATCACATCTCCAAAGATTGAAGTTGTGTTCATATCTCCAGTAATTTCAATAACTTGTTGCTCAGACCCCCATGCCAAATCTAAGGGTAGTGTAACGATTCCTCTTCTGCTCACATCCGGCTGGATACTCGTTTGTTCAAAGTTGACATATACTCCTGGTCTAATTTTATTTTCTCCTGTCCATGTTCCTCCCATGTTACTTCACCTTCCTTTTTAGTTCTTTGGATACAATGCTTTGAATTTCTTCATCTGTAAATGTTGCTTGCTCATCACTCAATAGTGATTTTAGTAAATCTTGATCTTGTGTCCATTTCCGATAATTTTTTAGTGCAGTTGCTTTTGTGTACTCTAGCCGGCTTTTCTTTTTTGCCATTTGAATCACTCCTTTAGTTTTGAATTGCTTTGGATGTTTTGTATTATTGCGGCCGGTGTAATTGCCTTAAATAATAAGGTTTTTACTGTAAATTCATAATGTAATACGCCCTCAATAATTTGGTTTTTTACATTTAGAACTTTATGTTTTTCACCATCTACCTCTAAGTACTCCAAAGTTTCATTTAATAACATCGCAATATCCCAGTATTGCTCATTTTTATTGATGTCATCCAGCTTACATGTTAAGTTAAATATGACTTCTAGCTGTCTGCGATTGGAAAGCTCTTTTTTAAAGGTACTGCTTTTTACACCAATAAAAAAAGCAGGTGCTTCCTGCAGTGTTTCTTCTTTGTAGATGTTGTAAGTTGGATATAGGTTTATAAGTTTGTTTTCAATACTGCTGATGTATTGGTTAATCATTTGTCACCTCCATATCATAGACGTTTTACGCCTATCCGAAGTTCAGAGTTAGTTTTACTTGGATGAATATAATTATTTGCATTGTCTTCATAACTTCATCAATTTTATCCCAGTTTTGTTAAGCATGATGGTAATACTAAAAATATCATTTTAATCATCCAACAGGGTATTTTTTAAGTAGGCTTAGATTTGGTGTGTTGACATGTTAGTTGCTCCTTTCGTTATCAGAGATTATTGTCCAGATTAGAAATATGATATTTCATTTTAGTACGTATATAATTGCCTATTAATATTTAATTATATATTTCAAGGCAATATTTTTAGGCCTTGTTTCTGATCCGCCAACAGATGTTGTTTCAATATCGTATCCACCTTCAATTTCATATACTTTAAAGCTTCCGGTCTGGTCAACACCTGCTGTTTTTATATTTTCTATCTCATGTTTATGTTCTTTAAAGCTATCTGACTGAGTGCTTCCAATGCCCCTTCCACTATCTACACCTCTACCATGGTCCCAACCTCTAACAAAGTAACCCCTTAAATCAGGAAGATTAAAAGTACTTGACCCATTTCCGCCACCATATGTTGTACCAATTACACTAAACAATTGTGAATAAGTTGATCTACTAACTGTTGCGCCATTGCATTCAAAGTATCCACTAGGCGTATTTGAAGAGGCATAAGATATTATAGAACCTGTAGGTAATTGTACATTTAAAATTTTATTATTAACTAATCTAACCGCATTACTACTTGCAGATACTGCGTTATTTGTAGATGAAAGACTGTCACTTATAGGTCTCCAAGTATTTTGATCTGCTTTACTATTCCAAGTGTTTTTCTCAGCATCTGACATAAACCTATGAATACTATCTTGTGTAATCATGCTCGCTGGATGAGACGTAGGGTGTTGATAATTGTTTGCTCCACTTTGTACACCTGCTAACTTGCTTTTTTCAGTATCAGATACAAATCGATGTGCACTATCTTCTGTAATCATCCCTGCTGGATGAGTTGATGGGTGTTGATAGTTGGTTGCTCCTTGCTCAATCCCCGCAAGTTTTGTCCTTTCATCTACTGTCATCAATTTTTTAGTGCTACTTTCTGTTATCATATCTGCACTATGCGCACTAGGATGAACATAGTTGTTTGCATTTTCTTCAACATTTGTAAGTTTTACTTTTTCAGCATTAGTATAGTCATTTGAACTTAGGCCTTTATTATCAACCTTATCTACTTTTTTTTCTACTTCAACATCCAATATATCCATGTTACTATTCAGATCTTCAATGTTTACTGTATCCGTTCCCTCAGGTTTTTTGAGTCCAAAATTTCCTGTTGTTAACATGTTATTCCTCCTTATTCATAAACTCTTAATTCATTCCATGTTTTAGCATTCGCCTGTTGCCAAGTCAAAGCTTTTAGACTATCCCACCATGTGTAAGAGTATTTAAAGTTATAATCTAAATGTGCCGGTTTAATATTTTCTATTGTTTTGATTAAGCCTGCCATGTTGGGCGGTATACCTTTAACTCCAATAAACTGTATTTCAAATCTGTATTCATTAGGATATTCTAATACCTCTACCTCTCCACCGCTAAAAGCAATGGCAACATTTTTTATCATTTCGCTTGTAGTCGTACCTGCACCTCTTAGCTTTGCACAAATAATCTCACGCCTGCGTTCATCAGATTTGGTGGGGTCTATAGGTAAACCCAGCTCTTTCTCCCAAAGTGCTAATCCCCATGTTGCAGTTGGTACAAAGAATTGTTTTAATACATCCTCAGTTGCATATTTAAAATATCCTATTTCTTTTGCATTTACTTTTTGGATATTATTTATTACGTTGCTTTTACGATAATAATGCGGGAGATAATTCATCAAATCCGGTATATATGGTTCAAGTTCCTCTTCGCTGGGTTCGTCAGCATACTTTAAGGCACCATATAAAAACTGTCCATAGCTCACCTTTTACACCCCCTTAAGATCGTTCCATGTTAAAGGACCTTTATCAAGCTTTGAGGATGGATTGAAGTTTCCTGCATGATACACATTGTTTCCCAAGAAAGTAAATTCACCATTTGTTCTTATAGTCATTACTTCTTTTCTCAAACCATCTGTATTTGTATATCCTTCTATAACAAGGCCACCATCTACATTGCCACTGGTTCCATTGGCATCTATCATCCTAATAATTCTAGCATCATAATATGTAGAACCAGGAAAATAATCCGATTGTGATAAAAATTTTAGCCCTTCACCTATAGTTAAAGCTACAGAATCTTGAATTGTTAGGTTCCCTGTAATTGTCCCACCTGTTAATGGTAAGTAATTATGATTATGTGAGCTGGGAGGATAAGTGGAAGGCTTATTATTGACTCCTGCCCAAGACACATTGTCAGCACTTTCTGCATTATCAACTTTACCATTATTATTACTATCATAAACTGACTTAAGCATATTACCATATCCTGCAGCACCAAGTTCATCGGTAGTAACAAGATCAGAAAGATCAAAGCTTGCCTCAGATCCTGACATGTTAATTTTGTCAAGTACTGCTTTATTACTATGGGCATGGTCTGGAGAATGAATATGGCTTGCAATAGTTCCGGTTAACTTTGCTTCGATTTCAGCTTTAGTTATATCACTATTCTTCTGAGCATTGCTTGGAGCATGAACAGAAGCAATATGCATTTGTATATTTGAGTTTTTAGGCTCATATTCTGTATCATGGTTATGTGCATCGTAATTTGCTTTAAAATCCGCAATATTGACACTATCAACCGTTCCCTCTAATGTTACATTTCCTATTTCATCCACACTAAAAATAGGTGAATCGGTCTGTGCATTGGCTTTAATATCAAATCTTCTATTAGTATCATTATTGTTGTTATCTATTACCACTTCAACATTTCCAAGACTTTGCATGCTCAACACATTGTTTGAACTTCCCGATTGTTCAATTTTAGAAATTGGTGAATTAAATTGTAAATGCCCAGTTAATGTTCCTCCGCTTATTGGTAAGTAGTTATGCCCATGACCTACGTCAGATTTATTATTTAATGCTGTCTGAGCAGCTGTTGAAATAGGCTTACTTAAATCCGATGTATTATCTACATTTCCCAGTCCTACTTGTGATTTTGTAACACTATGAGGATTAGATGTATGAGAGGTATGATTGGTTAATACAGCTAAGTTATCAGATATTTGTTTCTGTAATTTGCCTAAAGCTGATAATATTGTATCTGCAGCCGTTATTATTGCGTTATTAGCAATAGATAGCCCCGATAAAACGGTTCCTCTTACAGTAGTTGTAAAATCTGATATTGTAGAAGCTAATTGAACGCCGGTATGATTGCTTCTGTTTCTATCGCTGGAATGATGATGCAAAGCAGAATTTCCACCATCCGTAAGATCCGAAGCATTAATATCCGAAATATTATTGACTTCTGCACCTGCTTCTATATTAGCTAACTTTACTCTCTCAGTATTTGTCATAATTTTTTTTGTGCTACTTTCGGTCATCATATCCATACTATGTGTACTTGGATGACTATAGTTGTTAGCATTTGCTTCTATGTCTGCTAACTTATTTTTATCTGCTGTTGAATAATCTTCTGTGCTTAACTGCTTACCAGTGACTTTGTCCACTTTATCGCTGACCGTATTCCAAAGCATTCTTTCAGAGCTTGTAATATGTTTTATAACATCAGAGATATGCGTCACTGCACTATTCCAGCCATCTATAAGAACTTGTGTAACACCATCCACTACAGATTTATTTGAATGAGTATGTTTTTGGGTATTAGCATCATTCCAGTTCGCTTTATCAGAATCTGTAACAAATCTATTATCAGTATCCTGTACAATAATGGATGGTGGATGGGTACTTGGGTGAACATATTTATTTGCGCCTACCTCTAAACCTTCTAATTTATTTTTTTCTACTGTTGAATAATCTTCTGTACTTAACTGCTTACCAGTGACTTTGTCCACTTTATCGCTGACCGTATTCCAAAGCGTTCTTTCAGAGCTTGTTATATGTTTTACAGCATCAGAGATATGTGTTACTGCACTATTCCATCCATCTACCAGTGCTTGTGTTACTCCATCCAGTACAGTTTTGTTTGTATGGGTATGTTTTTTTGTATTAGCATCATTCCAGTTCCCTTTATCAGAATCCGTAACAAATCTATTATCAGTATCCTGTACAATAACGGATGCTGGATGCGTGCTTGGATGGACATATTTATTTGCGCCTGCTTCTATACCTGCTAATTTACTTTTTTCTCCTGTGGAATAGTCTTCAGTACTTAACTGCTTGCCTGCCACTTTGTCCACTTTTCCTGCCAGCTGAGTCGTCATTGTTCCTGCAAAATCATCATCATTGTTTAATGATTCCGCTATTTCTTTAAGGGTATCCAATGCTTGTGGCGCAGCCCCCACTACTTCATTGATTCTGGTATCTGTTTCTGACTTTGTATAAGTCTCGGACTGATCTGCTTTTTTTAACAGTTCCGCATCCACATAAGTTTTTTCTGCTTTGTTATTTTCTGTAGTTGTAAGCCTAGCATCTATGCCATTTGCTACTCCATCGTTGACCTGTTTGTATCTATCAACTTCCTCTTGTGTAGCTTTTATGCTGCTTTGCAGCGTATTGATGTCATCTGCTTCGACTTGATCTCCTATTGTTTCGTAGGTAACATATACTTTTGCTTCATTAGTGAAAATTTTGATCTTTCTACACCACGGCATTGTTTCCGGAATTGAGATAATAAAATTCTTTATTTCATTTCCTGTAAGCTTTTCTCCTGTATATACTTTTATGGTCTCATTATTGATATTATCGTGTGCTAATACCCCATCATATATGCCATTTTCAATAGCAACTTCTTCTTCGATGACATATGGATTGTCACCTTGATTTTTGTTAAGCTTTTCAGTAAAATTGTCAATACTCTCAGGATATGCCATCTGTCTACACCTCCAAGCTTACAGTACCAAGAACAGGTACTACTTCCTCTGTCAACAATATATCACTCTGAATTCCATTAACCGTTAAATTGTTATAATCACCTACTCCGGATAATGCTAAAATGAGGCTTCCTATTTTTGCGTAGCTGACATATGTTCCGATAAATGCCGTTTCTTTAAGATAATCAACCAATGCATTTTGGAATAATTCTTGAACTTGACCAATTGAAAATCCATTAGCCAATACAACTCTTGCATTAACGTTAATTTCTTTTTCTTCAGCAGATTTTACAGTTACATCAGCCCCTATAGGACGTACCGTTTCAACATACTGAGCAGTTTCAGAAACCAAAGAAGGACTTACAGACTTTTTTTCTGAATCTACTATCACTATTTTTACTGTTCCTGAACCATTCCATAGAGGAAATATCTTAGCATCACCTACACCTGGAACTTCTAAAACCCATTGTCGGTAATGATCAATATTACCGCTGGTTGCCGGCTCTTTAACCTTTAAGAGCAATCTATCAAGAAGCGATTGATCGGTCTCTGTATCTTTGCCGCCTGTGGTTTCTTGTGGATTAGTGACTTGTGTAACGCCTAATATTGGCATTGGCATTTCCCGGATAGCCTCTGTAGGAAGATTTCCTTCTTTGCCGGCAGCAACAGCAGTCACCGGAACGTTTATAATTCCTTCTTGACCTATGGTTACTTCTTCATTTGTAAAAAACTGTATACCTGTTTCAGATGCAAAAATACTCTTTTCAGGAATCACTAAATTTGCAGCGCCTGTAATGACCAATATTCCTTGTGCTTTTGTGGCAGCTTTTCTAGTAATCCCATGTTCTTCTGCTCTATAGTCTAGGTAAGTGCCATATGTGGTCTGGGCAAATCCTAATCCTAACACCCTATCCAACTCTATATATGCTTGTGCTAATTCAATACTGGTCGGACTTACAGCATCATAAATAAACGAGCCTTCTTTTTTGTTCAGGCTCGTATCTATGTTATCTAACATTCTTGTTAATATAGCTTCTTGTGTTTGGTTCTCATACACTTACGCTCACCTCCAATGTATCGTTGAGCATTGTATTTACTGTAAATTCGATATTTAATTTATCTTTGTTTTTATTGATTTTAAAATTGGATATGTCCTTTATTCTGGTATCATAAATTAAAGCTTCACGTACGACACGCCGAATCTCAGCTTTTGTTACACCAGAGTTTAAAGATAATCCAATAATATCTGTAATTTCCGATCCATAGGACCATGAATATATGGGCCATCGGTATCGTGCTGTTATGAGAGCCTTCTCAACCCATATTCTAAGTGCTTCAAGCCCGGTAAATATTTTTGGTTCTCCATCTTCTATTACAATCTCACCCGTATTATAGTCCATACGTATTTCAGAACCATAGTCAATATTTCTGTCGGTTTCTGCATTATAAATGGTTTGAGTCATTATATCTGGGAAAATACTCATATCATAGCACCACCCTATCTAAAATATAATATTTCTGCCCTTGATACATTGGCATTACGACGACTTGGTCTCCTGCTTTCAAAGGACTGCTAACGATAATTTCACCGGAATGAATATCAGCACTGAATACATCATGTGTGTGTAAATCTTCTTTTGTTGTAGTTGCATTGATATTAACACCGCCTGATGAAACATTAACCTTATGCTCAGAAAACTTTTCAGACAGTAATAAAAACTCTCCCGAAAGTTCCATGTCCATATTTTCAATTTTTATTATTAATGGCATCGCACTGGTTACTACGGCAAGTTCTAATCCTGTCCCTTGCATCAGAAGGGCTTGTTTACGTATTAACTCAATAATCTCCGTTCCGGTACTCAAGATTTATCACCTCACTTGTGTCTGCTTCTTGATCAATATAACTTAGATCAAGGTTCATTTTGTGAACACCGTTTTCTACATTATGGATATCTCTGGTAACGTTGAATATGCCGTTTAATCCCAGCTTCTCATCTTCAACAATCACAGCATCTCCTGCTCGTATATCATCAATACCCATGCACTCAATCGTTAAGGTTTTTGAAACTTTTCCATGCTCTTCTAAGTATCGTTCTCCAATTAATTCTGCGTCCGTCAATGATTTGCATTGTTCTTTATATTGACCCTGTAATAATCCATATTGTGATATAAGCTCATCTTTTTGTTTCACTGCTAATACTTGGTCCCCGCTGCCGGTAATAACAATCTTATTTTGCATTTCTTCAATACTTTGAGTTAACACTGCTTGAATTAAATTTGAACCTGACTTTATATTCCACTTTGGAATATTGACACTTCTATCAATAACAGTCAGTTTTCCTTCTGTCATGCAGACCTGATATTTGGATTCAGTACGTTTTGTGGCCTCACTTAAAGCTTTTATAATCATGTCATAGGGTGTCATATCTCTATAAATCTGGGTTATGATCAAGGGTATCTCAGGTATACTGCCTATAGTTATCTCAAATTCTTCACATATACTTTTGATAAATTGGGTCACAGGCATATTTCTTACTATTTTTGTAGCCTTACTTTTTAACAAGTAGATTAGTGCATCATATCCACCAATACTAATGGTGTTGTTGTGGTTTTTAGGTACTGTAAAAACAAAAGCATCCATAATTTCATGATCATCATTTTTAAGAATAAGCCTTGAGCCTAAATCCACCTCATATTTGGGCGTGTAATAATCGTCGGAAAAAATCATATCTACATTGAGTTGTCTAGCCGTTTGATAAAGATCCCCTTCCCAGCTGATCTTTGAAACGAGATTGGTTACATCGTACTGTGTCCCATCTCTTTTAAAGTTAAACAATCTATACAACGATTTTCAACTCCTGTCCCGGTAGGATAAGGTTAGGGTCTTTTCCTATAATTTTTTTATTGACTTGGTAGATTTTTCTCCAATTATCTGCATTGCCGGTTAATCTTTTGGCGATTAAAAATAAACAATCCCCTGATTTTACTGTATAAGTCTTGGGGATTGTTTTTGTGGTAGGTCTAGACTGTAGGTATTTGCTGTCTTTTCCTTCAGTTTTTTCTATTGTAATGAATCGATACTCTTTTAAGCTGAGTGTATAGCTGACATCTCTGGTATAGGCTCGTTCGCCGTATTCAAATTTGTCAATGTTGCAGGCCATGTTGATAGGTGTACCCGTAACGATAAATCGAATAGGTTTTTTTTCTTCTTTCCAGCCTAATATTTGTTCAACCGCTTCATAGGGATCAGGTATATCTACATAAGTACAGTGCTTGCCATATTGTTTTGGAAAAAAACTTGCTATTTCAAATAGTGCCAGTTCTTGTCCGCCTATTTGAGATATTTCTCCTAAATTTGATATGTTGATGACTGTACTTTTTTGTCCGGTGGCTATTGAAAAATCTGCTGGATTTACCGGAAGTATTAATTCTTCATCAAAGTTATTGAAACTTAAGGAAAACTCCATTATCCTGCACCTCCCATGTTGGCTGCTGCTATTGCCAATTCATTTTTAAATTTACTCATAAAGGCATCCACATCGGCAGTGCTGCTGGCTTGGATCACATCGGCAAGTTTTGGTATGGTGATGGTCACATTGCTTCCTTGCTGATAACTTCTATTAGCTTGTGCTGTCAGAACTCTTTCTCCTCTATGAAGTAATGCTGGGTAATTGTCATAGGGGACAAAAGGCAAACCTGAAGCATGCCCTTCAAGATCCCTTAGCATAGTAACTCTATCATTATTCTCTCCAGGCGCGCCATGCCCTTTAGGTGTCATTTCTCTTGGTGGTTGACCCAAAACCCAATTCTTTAAAGCATTAGCTCCCCCTTTCAAAGCACCCTTTGTTACAGCACCAGCTATGGACATCCCTATTTCTTCTAACTGAGGCCTTACGGTTTCTATGAGTTTTGCTAGAATTTGTATTCCTTTATTGAGTAATTCTGTTATTTTATCGCTGCCACCTTCATCTAGCCATTGGATAATGTTGTTCAGTGCGTCATTAATAATACGAATCAGTTTATCTCCAAGGCCCATTTTTCGAAATTCTTCGTCATTACTTAGAGTTTCAAAATAACTCATCAGCTGCTCCAGCTTTTTCCCAAAGAATTCCCCTACCATATTTCCTATATTTTTAAGTGCGTCAGAGAACCCTTGAAGTTTACCTTGACTACCTGTTATTTTATCTACGAATTCTGTTAGATAAGGTAAAATACCGTCTTTTATACCATCACCAAAAGGAAGTAGTATATTTAAATCGAAAATTTCTTTGATACTTTCAAATAGTCCAAATAACGTCTTGCTCTGCTCGAGCATTTGATCAATAAACTTAGGGTCTTGATTCATGCCGTTAACAATAGATTGTATGGCTTCATCAGCAGGCATAAGCCCTTGCCTTACCATTTTTTCTATTTCTTTTCTTGAGTTTCCTGTAGATTTCTCTAGGTACTTCCAAGCATCTATCCCCATTCCATCCAATAGATTCATGCTCTCCATTCCTAAACTTCCGCCTGCCTTAATTTGACCTAATGCATCGAGGATGCTGTTAACACCACCCGTTCCTTGATTCAATCCAACAGAGGCATTTCCAGCTGTATTAAGCATTGGAATGACTTGTTCTAATGCAAATCCATAGGACAACATTAGTTGAGAGCTTTGTGCCAATTCATCTATATTGAAAGGAGAAGTGATGGCTAGATTTTTAAGACCATCCATCAATTGGTTGGTCTTGCCTTTATCCCCAATCATCCTTTCAAGAGACAAGTAGGTCTGCTCCATTTCGCCTGCCGAAACCAGTGCTTTGGCAGAAAAGCCTGCCATTGCACCTGCAACGGGTGCAAGCATATTAAGGGCTTTTCCTGCTATACCATTAACCCATGCCACATATTTACCTATTGCAGAAGATATGCCACCTACAACCTTGCCGCCGATTTTTATGAAAATACCTGCCAATGGATTCAGCTTTCCAACAAAACTTCCAATAATTGATGAAGCATACTTTATCATTTGTCCTTTCATATTCATATATACCTTTGTCACTTTTCCTGAGAATTCTATTGCTTTTCCTATGGATTGTGTCATATCACCAGCAACAGACCCTACTGTCTCTGGAGGCATAATGCTTTTAAAATCTTTATTAACAGGTTCAATCTTCTTAATCTGAATGGTCGTTTTTATATTCGTTATGATATCATCTAGTTTTAAATCATCTATCTGAATATCATACTTTCTTTTGCTCATCTTTTTCAGTGAATTGGCTGCTTCATCTACTTGTTCTTTAAAGTCGGATACTTCTTTTGCAGCTATCTTCATGGATTTAGTATAGTTATTCGTTACGGTCGTATATCTTTTTTTAGTTATCATCTCTATGGATATTGATTTTACAGCTTTATCCACTTGCTTTCTAAAGTCCGATGTAGCTTTTGTGGCTTTTTTTATAGTTTGAGTATATTTATTTGTCAAATAGATACTTTCTATCATACTGTTATCGCTTTCCATTCTTTTCACCTCCTACAACAGAAATGTAGGCATTACTGATTTTTTCATCAGTTCCTCATATTCAGATATTCGATACTCATAAAAAGCTCGTATGATGACTTTCTCTCCTGTCGGCATTTGGTCGAATTCAGATGGCTTCATGCCGAAATGCGCCCAACAGTAGTACATAGCTCCTGTTAGCCCATCTGAATTTATACGTTTTTTATTTCATCTATGACATCTTCCCCAAAACCTGAAAGCTCGGAAATGATATTAAAGAGATTGATGATTTCTCCCGGAGCTAAAAGCTTCTCAACTAGTTCTTTTGGTGTTGGCACACCAAATTTTTCTCTTAGTTCTTTATCTTTAAGGTTGGGTTCTTTTATGCCTTCAATAACGATCATTGTTTGCAATAAGTTCGCATTGATTTCTTTGTTTTTGTTCTTGGATAATAAGCTATATGCTTTTTCCTGTATGGTATCGTACTCTGCAGCAGTAAGTGCTTTAGCCGTGAAAATAGTGGGTTCACCTAATAGTGCTGAAAGTCGTTTCATTTCTATTTGCTTTGTTGGTCTTTCTTGTATTTTTTCTGTGTTTGCTGCAAGCAGCATTTGTAAAACATCTGCCATACTCGAATCCTCCCGTTAATTCAATGAATAGTGAATAGTTAATAATGAATAATTGAGGATGATTTTCTAACGAAAATCTTTTTTAATTAAAACATTCATGATAATTTTTGACCAGTAAATTCACCCCAATTATTCATTGTTTATTATTGGTTAATTATAGATTGTTTTACTTCCAATTATGCTGTAGGTATACAATCTTATTAATTCATTCTACTATGCTTCAACCATGTCGAAAAATTCCCAATCCGTAAACGTAAAGCTGTAGTCTTCATTGACGGCTTGCTGTGTTTCCCAATTGGCTAAAAACAATTCGTTAAAGCTGACGCCTTTAATTAAAACACGCTCTGATCCCTGTGCAGCTGGGTCTGCCAGTTCTGAAAGTATTTCGAAAGTTGGGTTTACCCCTTTCTTAATTTGGTCACTAATTTTTGATGCGATTCTGGAGTAGACTTTTCTCAGCTTTACAGTTCCAGTCCCTTTATAACCCATAAATTTTTCTGATGTCGTATATCTTCCACATACCGGTACTTCTTCTTTTTGAATCTCTACTTTAGCCTCAAGCCCGTATGCTTCACCTATCTCTTCTCCGTCAAGCCACAAGCTTCCAAAAGTACCATTCATAATCTTATTTACGTCTAATGCCATCTCGTTTCACCTCATTTATAAATTAATTTTCATTTGTACATCTTCAATTGCGTCGATAGGTCTTACAGTTGAAGTTAAGAATACTTTGTCACGTGTATTGTATTCTTTAATCTGCTGTTGACTAAGCGCTGCGATATCAACGCCTATGCTTAACAAATATATTTTTTGAGCTTCCATATCAATGTGACATTGATTATAGCCCGGTTCTAATACACCTTGTCTTTCTAATACTTCAAAGTAATTATTCACAGCAGCCATGAGTAACAGCTTGTTTTGATAGCTGTTGGATACTCGGCCAATATAATTGTCTTCAATAGTTGATTTAAGGTCGCTGTATATTTTGTCAAGTATTCTTACGATTTTAATTTTTTGCCAATCTGAGCTTTTATCCGTCAATGTTGTAAGACTGGTTACACCTCTTGCAATTTTTACTTTTTCACCATCATGATAAAGGACAAGCTCTCCAGCATCGATTGCTGTATCTGCTTGTCCTTTTGTAAGATGTTCGACGTCATTTATTTCAGGTAGTACCTGGAATGTTGGTGCAATGGTTAAAGATAGTCCTGCAATGAGCCCGGCAAGTCTGCCGCAATATCTGTTTGCAGTAAAAGTATTACTGTCAACCTTGATGTCATCGGTAGTAAAATTAATAATACTTTCATGATCGGCAGCATTCTTTGGTGCAATAAAAAGAAATTTCTTCTCTTTTGTATCTCTACAACTTTTTACCCACGTCACAACACCAGCAACATCTAAATCAGCAATATTTGGTATGGCCAATACATTAAATGATATGGTTTCAAGATATGTTTCAGCTTCTGTATAGTCGGCTGCCGCATCTGAAATGGCTACAACTCTAATTTTCGCCGGCATTCCAATAAATGCTTCTTGAATATAATCCTGATTTAATGTACTGAGGGTATCTGGAATATCATCTGTGGTATTCAGTATATATTCTGTTACCCCGCTTGAAATACCGGCATCTTTAATAACAAGTGCCAAAACTCCAACAGAACCTTGTTGGATTGCAGCATTAGCTGCATTTTGAAAAATAATGTTTACATTTGGTAGTCCCATATAGACTAAACCCCCTTTATAGTATTTTGTATATCAGCCATATTCTCATACCCAGAAAGTGACCTGCTTGTCTGAGTTTCTAGAGAAATGGTAGCACAAACATTGTTATCAACTAAACTAAATTCAGATTTTTCAATTTTAAAAGATGAGTTATTGTAATTAAGCACCTGTGTTTCAGTTAACATGTCATTTAACTTATCGATTTCTTTATACATTTCTATTGAATCAGCATCTAATTCATCAGGGTAATAAAACAGTTGCCAAATCATATGATGAGTCGCAACGTATCGAGGAACATTTTCATGCTTTAAATTATTAAATTTAAATAAAAAACACGGCTTTACAATATTTGCCGGAAGCTGATTAACGTATATTTGGATTGTAGGATATATTTCGTAAAGCTTTTGCTTTAGTGCATTAAGGCTTGTTGATATAACATTAAAATCGTCTATTTGTTGTTCATTAGGAACAACTTTTGCCAAAGACACACCTGTAATAGAAACAGGTGTACCAGGGATATAGCTGCTTGATGCTTGAAATCCAATACCAATCTGGCTTAAATCATTTACTGTTGTAGGAATATACACTTCCACACTCTTATTTGTATGGCTAGGCTTTATGGTCTGTATAAAAGAATGTTCGCCATCATAGTCTAAAAACAATTGAATATCATCTGATCCGCTTATGGTCGTGCAACTTAATATAAATACATTCCCTGCCCAATAAAATATATCATTATTGATTTCATTTGCATTAATACTAATGCTTTTCCAGGGAGCAGAAAAAGTTATATCTGCATCATACTCGTTTAAAGTTATATTTGTACTACCGCTTGAAATATACCATTTAGAATCCGTTAATACAGGTAAGATATTTGTTTGAACCATAAAATTTCACCTCTTTCATCATTTAATTTTACTATTTTGTTTCAATATTATCTAAAATAACATCAAGGCCTTCATGCCTTACTTGAGATGTCTTTCTTTATCTAGTTTTATTGTAATCTGCTGATTTTCGTTTTCTACTAATTGTTCATATCTATCGATAATAGTGACATTTTGTATATATGATAGTTCTGTTCCTTGAAGCATTTTAAAAGGAAAAACTTTTTGTTCAAATCCTCCCACTCCTTTTAGGACTTATTCTATGCTTTTTCAAAAATCATTTAAACACCACATTTAAAGTTAAATGTGTAAAATCTTTTCCCCCTGATTTTTTATTTGCCTCGTTTAGGTGTTCTTTCTTCTTTCGACCACTGCCATTAATTCACTGCAACAAAATCAGGGGGTATACAAAATTGAGTATAACTCCTCTCAAATTTCAATATTTTACTTAGCTTGTGATTTTTATATTAAAAAAAGAAGATTACTTTAAGTAAAATCCTCTTTCTAATCATAATGCTAGTTTTACTTGTCTGAGCTAAGATCGATCCAAAAAGAACCGTCCCTAACTGCTCCTAAAATTTTTAAGTTCTGTTATACATTCATCCATAGCCTTTACTCCTTTTGAAAATAAAAGAGAAGGAATTAACCTTATCTTTCTTCGTCTTTTACATTTTTCTATATCTACGTTAAATATGGTGGTTTTTCATCTTTTTTCCTTATACCACTTACGCCGTTATTGTATAACCATTCTGCTTCTTGTAGCGGTGTCCACGATGGGTCCATTTCATCTAAATCAATAGTATTATTAGAAACTTTTTGGTTAAGATTGGCGTTCATAAGCCCTTCATTGTAAACTGAATAAGTAGGTATAAAACATTCATCGATAGCGTTATTAAATTCTTCAACAGAATTAAACAATTCCACATTGTCAATAACCGCATATTTGGCTGCTTTTGCTTCATTTGTAATTATGCCCAATGAAATTGGATTTCCGCCGTTTAAAAATTGATACAAAGGCGAAAAATGTACTCCTATTTCATCAGGTTTTAATGTTGCATCTTCTCCAATAATATCAATTAGATTTCCTGTAACTTTTAAAAATTTCATATAATGATCATCCTTTCTTTTTTTTAAGTTGTTAGAGACAGTGGTGGAAAAATTTTATATGTCGTACTGTTATATACAATATTTTCTATAAATAATTTATTTGATTTCAAACCACCCATGCCAGTAGGGTTAGCAGGACTGTCAACAGTATTAATTGCAGCTAACGTACTAGTATTTAATTGATATAACAGATCGCCCGTGAAAGCTGTTGTATCGCATTTATACAAATTAGAACTAGTACCACCAATTCCTGTTGGTTGATTACCAGGCGCAGATACTGAATTTATACTAGCTAATGTACTAGTATTTAATTGATACAACAAACGTTTATGTGAATCGCAGTGATATAAATTAGATGATGTACCGCCGATACCAGTCGGATTAGTACCGGGCGCAGATACTGTTTGCAAAACTGCTAATGTGCTAGTATTCAATCGGTATAAGTTGTCGTTTAAATCGCAATGATATAAATTAGATGAAGTGCCACCAACACCACGAGGTGTGCTAGTAGGTGCATCTGCTCTTGATATCATTGCTAACGTATTAGTATTTAATAAATACAATCTATCGTCAGTGTCTCCGCTAAAATATAGATTAGATGAAGTACCACCGATACCTTGAGGCGAAGAGTTTGAAAGAGTATAGGATTGCAAAATTAATAAACTTGATGGATCAACTCTAAGAATCAAATCAATGCTACTATCGCAATAATAAACATTATTTGATTGCGTAGTTGGTGCTGGAAAATAAGCATCTATGCCGTTTAATTTTGTTTTTAATGCGTCAGTAAATACATTTGTGTTTACGTTTGCTTCATATGCTGTTTTTATTTCTGCATTTGTTGGATTTGCTTGCGCACCTGTTTCTATGCCATTTAATTTTGTTTGCAATGAATTTGTAAAAGCATTAGTATTTGTATTTGCTTCATATGCTATTTTTATCTCTGTGTTCGTCGGATTGACTTCTGCACCTGTTTCAATACTAGACAGTTTTGTTTTTTCTACATTTGTATAATCATTTGTACTAAGTCCTTTTCCCACTTCTTTATCAACTTTATCATTATGTGCATCTTCGATGCCCTGTTCTATTTTGTTTAAGTTTGTAGGGCCTAATGCTGTTATGTCTTGCTGCCAATTGGTTTTTGTATACATGTTACACCTCCATCACTGTAATCTCGAATGATACAGTTAAGCTTTGGGTATTATCTTTTGTTTTGTCCATTGCTCCACCAGCAAACAGCTTTCCTGTGTCAATTGTATTAGAAGCACCATCGCAGAAGATTCCAACCTCTGAAAAGTTTAATCCATTACCTTCATTCTCATCTAAATAGATCTCACTGACTAATGTTGTCCCATCAATTAAAGGGTCTGTTACTTGTTTTCTCAACTGTTCACTTGTAAGTAATATACTTGTTTGGATGGGTACTGTGCCTGTTCCAAGACCTATATGACTTAATTCTTCGCTTAGTACATTTAATAATCTATTTAATCCTGAGTCAGTAATCATATTATCAATCCCCCACTACAATAAAGTGTTTCTGAGCAGATCGGAAATTGATGCAGAGCAACTGTTATTCTAGCCTTAATCCCTATATCATTATAAACTTTGAAAATAAGAGAAATAGGTGCATTATCGTCTAAAGTATTAGATTCTATTGCACCTACTCTACCCGTTAAACTACTCATTTGTTCTGTTAATTTGGCCATTTAACTCACTTCCTTTAATTCAGCAAAATGTATGACATCACTGGGCGTAATAGACGTTTGTACGCTAGTAACTAACCATTCGCTATCGATATCCCATAAAGGCATTCTTACATTAACTTTTTGACCTATTTTAATTTCCTCTCGTGTTGAAAAACATAGCAATCTTTTTATTTCAGATGTTCGCTTAAGTGCTGCTCTACCATATTTTCTAGCTTCTAATTTATCTGTTATGTCTTTGTTTTTAATCACTCGTTCATACAAACCATAATTATTAATACTGTTTGGAGCTTCAAAGAAATCTACGATTTCAATAGTAGGTTTATATTTAAATTTTATGGTAACTCCATTATCAATAGGACTTTTATAATCCGGTCTATAGATAACTTTTTCTTTTTTATCAATTAAAAAATCCTGCTGTCCATCATCTTTACTTTTAATGCTGATGTTCACAGGATTGTCATTGACAAATGCCTCTGTATCGTTGGGTTCATACGCTATTTTATATATTTTACTCTTTCCGTCACCAACAAAGTATTCTTCTTCATAATTAGAACTGGCTTGTTTTGCTCCCAAAATCCATACTCTGTTAGCAAGTTCTTCTGTCTCATAATCAATTTTTGCTGTGTCTACTATTATATTTGTACTTTCATCAAATACAGTTCCTACTTCTTCATAGTGTTGAAAGAAATGAATATCTCTGTCTTGGTCCACATATAAATACCAATCTGTAAGATAATCTATAATCTTATTTAGGCTGTCAAATACTGTCTCATACCTTAATCTTAACAATTGTATGATGTTATTGCATTCCTTAACATGGTTTGTTGTAAATTCACTTGCAGACTGACTTACTATATGTTTTATAATCAGATTTGGTTTTCCTATGGATATGTCTTCTTCTGAATACTGTTTTGCAATAATTCTGTAGTGTAGAATATGACTCCAATCCACACATTGTAAGCTGCTGTACTTTTTTATTCCTTTTTGACTGTCGGATTGATTCACAATTATTCCTGAATATTTTAAATCATTATCCTTATATATCCTTATTTCACTTAAATGATACACATTGGTTAAATCAACACATTCTATACTGAATTCAGAGGTCTGTTTTCCAAGTTTACTATTCACTGTTACCGAAAGGGTTTTTGAAGTGATATCTATTGTCTCTTGTTGATTGAATATTTCAAATTTCCATGACATTAGAAAGCACCACCTCTTAAAGCATTCATTTTTCTCCCCAATCTATTGTCAACATGTTCAGCAATAACTCTGCCATCTAAAATTACTTGAATAATGTTAGAAGAATTATTATTGCCTATCATGCTATTAAGTTTTGATAATGGAATGACTGCTTCTTTTCCTGCTTCACCGATCATAGCTAATGTAGGTGCAGTGACAATTCCTCCTTTTGCCAATAAAGGTATCTGAGGTATTTTAGGTACACTCACTGTGAATCCACCAAAGGTACCTACTAAAGGAATTTTCACTTTAGGTACTTTTATTTTTATAGAATTAAATTTTCTTATAAATTTATTAAGGATAGTAATTATAAAGTTAATAGCACCTTTGAATATTGATTTTACAGCTTCCCATACACCACTAAAGACTTCTTTTACACCTTCCCATACCTTTTCCCAATCACCTTGAAAAATTCCGGCAAATATTTTGAAAGCTCCGGATAAAACTTTTAATGCTGCATTGAAGATTCCTGATATGGTATTCCAAATAATTTGAAAGGTTTGCAGAATCACTTCTCCCCATTCATCCCAAAACGCTTGAAGCTTTTCAAATACAGTCATAGCAACTTGACTGATACTTTCCCATACTGCTGATAGTGTGTTTTTAATCAGTTTCCATGCTCCGTTAAGTACAGCAAATACATTTTCGCTATTCTCTTTCCACCATTTAGTCAAAGCACCGAATACTTGAAGGGCTATTTCTTTTATTTTTTGCCATACAGTTGACAGTACATTTTTAATCTGTTCCCATGTGCCGCTGAGCAACGCAAATATTTTGTCGCTGTTTTCTTTCCACCACTCAGCCAGATATCCGAATATTTCCATAGCAACATTTTTTATATTTTCCCAGATCTCCAAAACAGCAGTTCTAAATGCTTCGTTGGTATTCCAAAGGTAAATGAATCCTGCTATCAAAGCAGCTATCGCGGCTATAACTAAAATCATCGGGCCTCCTGACCCAAATATTTTTCCCAAAGTAAAACCAAAGCTCTTAAACCCTTCTACTATACCTTGAACAGAACCTATAGCACCGCTAATGGTTGTAGACATCTCCCCTAAAGTTGAAATGGTTGCTCCAATAGAAGGTGCCGCTAAGGCTAAGTTATCTACAAAACCTTGTACTTGTGGATTTAATGCCACAAATTGCCCTGCCATAGGAATTAATGATGTATTAACCATATCATTGATAGATGGAATTAAGGATACCGCCATGGTTTCATTTGCTGCTGCTAATGATGCATTGAATTGGTTAATCCCTTCAGTAGGTATTGCAGGATCTGAGGTTTCTTGTTGTCCTGCACTGCCTTGATTGCTTTGGGAAGCACTATGGGAGGCTGAACTGATACTGGAAAGCATACCGGCTACACTGTCGGAAATGGTATCACCCAAGTTAGACAATTGCTTTCCAGCATCATTGGACACTCTCTCAATCTTGTCTATTTTTTTTTCTGCTTTTTTTGCTTCTGATGCCATATTTTCTTTCTTTTTTCCCATTTATGTATCATCTCCTATTTCCTGAACCCCTCCAAATGCAACGTTCAGTTGTTTGACTTTCTGATACATTTGCTCAGAAGTCATTTGTTTTTTTTCTTTATCAACATGCTTGACAATAGTATCAAATTTTGGCATTTTCTTTGTGCGTGATAGTGCTGCGCTAAGATAAGCAGCTGCCATGAGGTTGTTGTATTCATCTTTTTTATTTTTTTGGTGTGCTTGAGCATATATATTCAATTCAGCCGGAGTAAATTCTAAGAACTCCCAAGGCTTTATGCCGATGTGGGCAGCAATTTTTAAGGCTTCATCCCAATTCCATTCAGTATGGTCATTGCTGCCCTTTAGGCGTTTTTTATTCCGAAAGATAAATTAATAGCTTTAGACATTTTTTCAACTAATTCATTAAATCTGCCAAATCCATAATCTTCAATGATCTGAACTGTATCATCTAAAGTTAAGGTATTATCTTCATGGATCAACCCTGCATGAATCAAAATACATACATCCTTCATCGTAACAGCCTCTAGGTTGAATTTCGACATTGGCTTACCTATCAACTCTTCAATAAGCATCAATGCCTTCATGCCGTATTTGAGGTGTCTTTCTTTATCCAGTTTTATTGTAATCTGCTGACTCATAGTAATATTAAGACTGCCTTTTCAGACAGTCCTTCCTCCTCGTATTTTCAAATTATACTACTGCTGATAAGCTTGGTTTGCCGGTTACTTTAATGGTACATTCGAAGGTCACAGGATCTTCCATCGTAACTCCAGTAGTAATGGCTGTTATAATTCCTGAAAAAATCCATTCTTTTCCGATTCCCGTTGGGAATGTAATGGTATAGGTATCTGTAGTACCCCCTTCAAAAGCTGCTATTAGAGCTGTTTGTCCAGCATCTGCTGGATAGAAGAATCCGGACATGGTGACTTCTCCACCATCTTTTAATCCTTGAACAAATTCTCTATATCCATTCGAACTTGATAATGTCGTAATGTCTACGGTTTCAGCAGACATGCTGATACCTTCTATTTCAGTTAATTCTCCTATTGCAGAAACACCTATTTTAAATACTGTTCCCATTCCATAAGTTGCGTTTCCCATTTGTATTTCCTCCTTTAATATGGATCATAGACAAATTTACATTGTACAATGCCATGATATTCATTTTCGTTTTCTACTAATTGTTCATATCGATCGATAAAAGTTACATTTTGTATATATGGTCCTGTGCCGCCAATATTTTGGTGTATACATTGACTCATTTGATTTTTTATATCTATCATGTTATCAATCAATAATTCAAAATCATTATTTTTACAATCCACTTGATAGATACCTTCTACGTATCCTTTTACATCCTTAAGTGTTTTTTTAGATTTACTTTTTATGAGTCGATAAAACATATACGGTAGTTCTGTGCCTTGAGGTGCTTTAACAGGAAAAACTTTTTGTTCAAATCCTCCCACACCTTTTAGGACTGATTCTAATCCTTTTTCAAAAATCATTTAAACACCTCATTTTAAGTTAAATGTGTAAAATCTTTTCCCCCTGATTTTTTATTTGCCTCTTTTAGGTGCTCTTTCTTCTTTCCACCACTGCATCTTCGCTGCATCAAAATCAGGGGGTATTCAAAATTGAAGTAAAACTCAGTTTTCCTCTAAACACTAAGCTTTACAAATCTAAAGACTAACAATTCTTCCAAACGTTTGTTAGCCATCAGTGACTTGAAAAACATGATCTATTACTAACCATCCGCATCACTCCTCTCAAATTTCAATATTTTACTTAACTTGTTATTTTTATATTAAAAAAAGAAGATATTACTTTAAGTAAAATCCTCTTTCCAATCTTTATAAAAATTTTTAAATTGATGACTTTAAACATCTGATAATTACCATATTTTTTATATCAGAACTTAAAAATCGAACCAAAAAGAACCGTCCCTAATTAATCGATATATAGTAATACTTTTATCCCTCTATGGTTCTAGGGCATTAAGCCTAACTTCAAGTTCTAACAAACGTGCATCTGTCATAAATTGATATTTTGTAAAATCGGATTGTAGGTTAGCAATAGTTTCTACAGCTTTATTCAAAGCCCCTCTTATATTATCCTCATAACTTACCTCCACCTCTTGTATTTGGCAATTGTAGTCTTCTTGGAGGACTTGGTATAGGACGTAGTAGGTGGATTGTGGGTCGTAATCAGTCTCAGATAACCATATACGTTCATTTCCATATGCAGTATTGGTTGCAACAGTCCATTCGTTTGTTACATTAGTTTTTACATTATTTATTATTTTGACAACTTTTATAAATGTTTCAACCTTATAATCAACACAAGAATTTAATTGAGGTTCATAATTAATATGATAATTGCCATTATAGAGTACAGGCTCAGCCTTCTCCCACACAACCCCACTCTTAACCGTTAATGTATTCTGTCCTTCTACTAAGTTGACACCATCACCTAAGATGATGGGTTGGATTTCTTCTTTGATAGGTTGTTGTAGAGCGTAATAGAGTTGGTAGGATGTCCATGTATCATACGATTCTGTAGGTAGTGTTGGAGTAATTATCCAAGAACCGTCTGATTTAGGATATATTGAAGTCCATTCTTTTACACCAGTTCCGTTATAAGGCACACCAATTTGCCCCTGTATTCGCATGCAGTAGCCATTAAAATACGCCTTTATTTCTTCTGGTTCTGGTGTATAATATTCTCCCCATCCTGAATCAGTGTTGGCTATGGTAATATAAGATGAGCCTCCCGCTGGATAGCATCTATCGTAAATCGTATATGTACCAGTACTTTGTAATATTTTTCCATTATATTTTACAGCAAATAATGTTTTTAGGCTTTCAATTGTATCTGATATTGATTGCAATGCAATGTTTTTATATCCTGTATAATTAGCTTGTGTCCAATAATCCAAACTCCCATCCAGCACCACATGCTTAACTTCCCTATCCACCTTCGCCACACCATCTTTATAAGTCAATTTGTCTTGATAGGTGTCTATTTTAGCTAGTTCGGTAGGGAATATGATTTGTCCGCCTTGATAGGGTTCGTATGGGGTTGTGCCTTGTTCCAACATTAGCTCATTAACCGTTATACTTGTTGTTGTAAATTCCTTTTTAATTGCTAGATAGTAGGTGTCTGCACTTAATGTTCTTGTCTGAACTAAATTACCTCCAACCGCAAACCAATGAAAATCGATATCTGTATATTGGTAGTCTTTTCCTCGAGATAGGATTTTTAATTTACTATCTCCACCTGTAACAGATGATGCTGATATAGTGTATGTTGTGTTAGGTTTAACAGGTATATATGTTAATTCTCCATTTCCCTCTATTTTTACATCTAC
The DNA here is from genome assembly GCA_028279945.1 of Clostridia bacterium. GTDB lineage: Bacteria > Bacillota > Clostridia > Peptostreptococcales > JAAYPU01 > JAKSCF01. The sequence continues at coordinate 11,505 of JANQMT010000211.1, read as the reverse complement.
ATTATTTAATGGGCTTAAATTCTTCCCACACACTTCAACCGTAGGATTGAGTAAGGGTTGGGCTGAGTTGGTGTAGGGGTATTTTTCAACTAATTCATCATAATTTAAATTCTCCTCCCCTGTTTCCATCTTTGTAATTAAGACTTTTTCAAAGATTGCATAGTCTGTATTTGCAAAGGTTCCAGACCCCGAATAGATTAAAACACCTATATTCGATATTAATGTGTAGTCTGTAACATCCATTTTTACAAAAACATCAATGAATTCGTCTCTTTCCGATGGCATGATAGTATTTGAGTATACTCCCTGAGAAGTATAAATTTTAGCAACTGATACATTTTTACTTATTGTAGATGGTATTTTTACTCTAAATCTCCCAAAATACCAACCGTTTTCCTTTATAGGCTGTTGATTAGCGTCTTTATATAATCCTAAATAACTAGCATTGCCTAAAGAAGTGGCCTTTATACCTTCACCTAACGCTACTGTTGAATTATAACCACCCCAATCACCTAAACTTTTACAATCCCCATCTCTTCCAAGCAAATTCACAACCATCTCCCCACCAACCTCAACATCCACTCCGCAATTCTGTTTTGCAGTTATATGCTCTGTTGGGTTGGTGTTGGTTAGAGTTTTGGTTTGTTGGTTGATGTTGGTGGATATTTGGGTTTCTATGGTATTTAATCTGCCTTCATTTTCATTGACAGCATCAACCAAGTTACTTTTATTAGTAGTATTTAGCCCGGTTAAAGCACCTATTTTATTGATATTATCTACAGCTTTATCGTTTACCGCTTTTACTGCTTTTGCGCTTGCAGAAGTATTGGAATCGCTTAAGTCCACCGCATCGCTGATTGTTCTATTGACTTCTGCACCTTCTGCTATATTTCCTAGTTTTGTTTTTTCAGTGGTTGTCATAAATTTATTTGTAGAGCCTTCTATGATGTGGTCTGATGTATCAGTTATTTTATTAAAAAAATTAATGTCATTTTCATCTACGTATTTTTTAGTTGCCGGATGATAGTCGGATGTCGGTGCATATGGAGTGGTATTGTTTTTGCTTAGTATATCTCCATTTGCAATACTTTGGTCTAAGAATGTTTTAGTGGATTCTGCTATACTTACACTTCCATCCAATTCATTCTTTTTATTAATTGCATTGCTAATAGATGTATCTAGTTCACTTTTTTTTGTGCCGGCACCAGAAATTGATGTGTCTAAGTTTGTTTTGCTCGTATCAGCTGTTGAGATGCTTCCATCTAAATTGGATTTGGCAGTATTTGCACCTGAAATTGTATGATCTAAACTAGTTTTTTCTGTTTGTGCATTTGAAATACTTGTGTTTAAATCAGTTTTTGATATATTGGCATTATCAACTGAAGTATCTAACTGTGATTTTGTTATTTGAGCTGTTGAATTACTGTTGTCTAAATTAGTTTTTGTTGTATTTGCAGTTGATATTGAAGTAGCTAAATCACTCTTTATTGTGTTGGCACTGGAAATACTTTCATCAAGATTATTTTTTGTTGTATTAGCTTCAACAATTCTACTATTTAGCATTGTTGTTTTGGATTCCGCATCCGTAATCGCTTGAACAATTCCGCCATATGCGGTTATTGCATCTGTACCATCTTCTACAATATTCCCTAAAGTTTCAACGATATTGCCACCTTCGACTCTAGTATAAATTCTGGAAAAGGGATACATAATAACACCGCGACCATTATATTTTTCTACTGTAATGGTTTGACCTTCTTTTGAATGGTGAAAGTATAATGCACCTGTTCTATAGTCGCATTTAAATTTGTTTTCTTCTTTGATTTCTTGGTCTATATCAATTTCAACCATATCGGCTACATTAATACGATAGTATTTTTCTGGAATTTGTTTTAAATATGCTTTGTTTTCAGATACTACAATTTGCTCATTTAATATTTCTTCTGTTGTAGAATTCCCTTCTTCATCAACATTCCATTGTATATGTAGAGGTGAGTTGTAATCTATGCTCAATTTATTCACTCCTTTATTTAAAAAAGTTAAAAGAGGTCTAATATAAAAAATATTAAACCATTATCAATTTAATTTTAGTTTTTTAATATCTGGTTATATGCCCATCAATGCTTGAACAAATACACTAGCATCTATTCTGCCTAGTCTATTGGAACCAAGTTCTATGCTGTTCCATTGACCAATATTAATGAATGAGGATATATTTAAGTTGTTTTTATCAGTATTAAAACTTCCACCTAAAGTGGATGTTCTATTTATTCCATTTATTTTAATTGTAATATTAGATGGTAATGTGCTTTCAAAGATTCCATAGTTAATTCCATGTGTATGGCTTGGTATACTAATATCGTGAGTATGTTCCATATTATGTTGGTGTGATGGAATATCTATCTCGTGGGTATGGGAACCTATAGTAACCGAGTGCGTGTGTGAAGGTAAATCAATAGCATGTACATGTGCTCCATCTACATCAGGATTATATATATCCCTATAATAAAAGCCACTGGTATCTAATTGAATATATATTGATGAATTATCACTGTCTTTCATTCTATATTTACGTGTTGTCCATTTTTCATTATTTATATTACCAGCATCAATTATTTTATGTTTATGTCTTCCTGCTCCACTATCAGAAGTTATTTCTCTTCCCCCACCACTTGATGAACTTACAGTACCTCCACCTCCACTTCTAGATGTTTTCGTACTACTTCCACCGCTATCTGTTGTAGATTTTGAAGAAGCATCCGACGTTCGAGTACTTCCTCCACCATTACTAGCTCCTGTCGAATATGCTCTAAACTTTTCCATTTTAAATCTCAATATACATTGATGAATGCTTTTTGTATTCTCAGGAACAAAGATGTTTAGTTTTAAGGGGTGGGAAACATCGACATTGTCAGTTCTGCCTTCTTGCCAGGTTTGTAATATACCATCTTCGCTTAATATTGTTTTACTCCCTGTAGCATCTTTTAATAATAATCCATATTTTCCAGTTGCATAATTTCCTATCTTTACTCTTTCTTTACTGAAATTATCTAAAACCTGTATGCCATTTTGAGAGCTAATCAATACTTTATTATATAATGTGCCCTGCTGCACTGAATTATTGGCTTTGTTTAAAGCCTCATTCGCCAGTGTATCATCTGTATATTTTGAAGCTAATTCCCAATCGCCGGCACTGTAGCTATCTTCTAATTCTTTAGATTTCTTGCATCTTTTTAAATCTCCATTCGCTCCACCTGCCCATAAATCACCCACATCGTAAGGTGGCGTAGGTGTGGTTGTAAATACTCTCCGTTTACCGTCTGCTGTGTCTTGAGCATTTTTTGCGTTGGTTAATGCTGTAGTAATATCTGTATCTTCTATTTTAATCCATTCATATATGGAGACATTTTTTCTGAATCTGTAGGCATATCCTGTTAAATTGTCATAGTATAGATCTCCCAGATGTTTATCTTTTTCTGTGTCAGTTGTCCAATTTATGGCTGGAATATTCAACAGTGTTGGCTCACCATCATAAAACCAAGTGGTTATATTGCCATCTATTTGATTTTGTAAATCTGAAGCGACACTGTCTGTATAACTATTCGCATTGGATTCTATGTTATTCCATACATCAGAACTTGAAATTACATCATCAGATATTTTTTGTCCGGCATCACCAACTATTATTTTGTCTGCTCTTACGGTACAGAATTCACCTAAAATGCCGCGTATAACTTCAGCTGCTATTCCATTTTCGGAGGTTAATGCTATTTTGGATGTTTGCCATCCATCTAAAGTAAAATATATACCATCCGCCATCAAACGTACTTGCTGATTGGATTTAGATGGGTTGGTTAGGGTTATGCCTCTTGCGTCAATTTTGACTTCTTGATTACTGCCAGCTATAGCACCTTGTGCTCCTAAATCTAATAGTCCATTGATGTATTCGTGAATGGCTGATTTATCGCCGCTGTTGATGTAATCTAGGTATTTATATTTGTTAATATCTAGTGATACGGAAGAAGATATTGAACTTTTTAGGTCATCTATGAGCATATTAGGATCATTTAGGTTTTTTCTGTTGCCAAAGGTTAGGTTCAGTTTGTTGTCTTCAAAGTTATGTGTATACTCTATTAACCTCAGTTCAACATCTCGATTGAATTTCTCGAATTTGATGGTTCCTATATCTCCCAGCGTTACTTTATACCAATCATGCTGACATTCTACTAAGTCAAACAAGTCGACGATATCTATGTCAAACTGAACAGAAGGTTGGCTTAGCCTTTTAATGATTGCTTTTCCTTCATCATATAATTCTTGGGCATCCGTAAAGGTATTATCTCTTACTGTTTTTTCTTTTATATAATAGTCCAGTTCTTCTATTTGCTCTAGTGTAAAATTATTTTCCATCAATATTAATGTCTGTAGGTCTTCTATTTGCTGCGTGACATTATCTATATTGGATTGAAGGCTATTGATTTCGTTTTCTATATTTGTAATCTCTGTTTCTTTTTCACCTATCTGAGTATTTATTTCGGTTAAACTACTACCGGCAGCTATTAGTCCATCTTTTTCAGTTTGTAAGACTTCAAGGGCACCATTCAGAGTAGTCAGTTCACTGTTTTTAGTATTTAGCTGAGTTGTGTATGTATTTAAGTCAATTAAAAGGGTTTTAAATGCTTCACTTTTACTTGCCATTAATGTATCGTAATGTTCTAAAGCATCCAGTAAGCTTTGTGACATGTAGTCGGTATTACGATAGTATGATAAGTCTAGAATATAGGTTTCTCCTGTTGGGTTCACCGATCTAATGGACAATTCATCTTTACCGTATATGTTGAGTTTTGTTACTATATCAGAATCGTCTATGGTTTCTTTAAGGGATTTTATGTAATTATTTTCTGAAATAAAGAAGCCTCTATTGACACCTAAATGTGTTAGGTTGCGTACATGGATTTCTTTTTTTATTGAGTCAAAGTAAAACAAGCAAGAAAATGAAGTTTGTACTGTATTTCTTAAAAAGCTTAAAACGGAATCCGAATCCACCATGACATCTCGATACAATTCATTAATATCATCATCTACTTCTCCTACCGACCAAGAAGGACATAAATTCGTAATGACATTAAGGATGCCGCTATTTATAAAATCCTGTTTGGTAGGATACAATTCAGAAGATGTATAGGCTGCTATTTCAACAGGTGTTCTATATAATTTTTTTACACCCGTATAGTTTTTTAATAGTTTTTTTGATAATTGTTGTTCCAATCCTAGGCAACTAACATTTTTCACTTCTTTATCATTAGCATGGTTCTCAATACGGTCGATTAGAAAATATTCTTTCAAGAAGACTGTATCATTTTCTTCGCTGTATAACTCAACATATATTAAATAGCCATTTTTAACTTTACTGAAATTAGGATTTATTTCTTCGTTAATATAATAGGGCAAAGAGAAAGACAGCTCGTTCATATCTCTTAAGCTGCCTTTATATTTAATATTATAGGCTTCTTGTAAAACACTCATCTCTTTATATGCGGGTTTTAATAAAGTTAATCTATATCTCAATGGTTCTGTATATGTCATTAAGTTACCGATCATCATCACCACCTCCATTTTCTTTTAGTTTGCTTACATCATCATTGGGTACTGACTTTTGACTTCAATGAAGCTCTTACCGGTTACCTTTATTCTATTAATCCCATATGCAAGTCTTAAAAACCTTTTATCTACCAGATTGCTTAATCTGGTATCACTTAAAGGTGAATAGACAATTTCTCTTTCGTTATCTATAAAAATCACCTCATCATCATATAAATTGGTGAGTTCAAATGTCCTGCCGCCATCGGTTAAATTCTCAAATTTCACACCTGTACTGCCTTTCATGGATATTTCAATTTGAGGTTTATAGTACTCTAAAATATTGGATTTGTTTTCTAATTCTATGATGGTATCTAAGGTGTTATTAGATAAATCAAATGTACATATTTCTGACGGAGAGTATGGGTGTGAAGCATCACACTCAAACTTTATTTTTAAAAAGCCTTGATTAAAGCCTGTATTTTTAAATTCGCCATCAACTGCAACACATTTATATTCCAAAGGATAATCTTCTGATTTAAAAACTTTATATGTGTCTTGAAAAAGCCATTTGGTTACAGCTACTCTTTCTTCGTATGTCCACGGGAATTTTTTAGCTAATTCTAAAGTAAATGTTAAAACATTATCTTCTATACCGTAAAAATAGTTTTTACTTCGATTCTTTATTTTTTCTGTTATGGTTTTTCTTATGGTTCCAAAATTTTGTGTAACTAGGCTGGAGCTTGATTGTACAACCATTAAACCGTACATTTCGTGACTGCTTTTCCCATCGTATATAAAACTTTCACCTATAAACATTGGACGCATCCTCCTTTCATATACTTAGATTCTTAGTCCCTTTACTTCTGTGTGGAGACCATTCTTTTCCAGCATACTTTCTAACTTCTTAAGGCTGTTTTCAGCGATTGTTTGAATCATTGGTCTTGCAGAGTTATCAACACTGCCGTTAAATTCCATTAAGCTTCCTATGGTTATGACATTGGGTTGTTGGATAAGTGAATTGTTTCTATTGCTTATTTGACTGATCATATCCCTTGATAAAACAAATTCACCTGTTTGTAAGACTGCCGGGACTTCATCAGATCGTAAATTGTTAAATAATCTGTTTTTGAAGGATGTCACCCAACCGCCTTCATGATAGTAGTCTTTTAAGTCTTCATATGAATAATCGTCGTTTTCAATTCCATATTTATCTCTTAAATCTTGATTGTCTTTTGCGGCTCTTTCTTGATTTTTACCTGCTTCATAATCTTTTTTATTTTGTTTATACCTCTCAAACTCTTTATCCGTCATGTCCTCGAACCCGCCACCTAAGCTTGTGCGTGATTTCTTTTTTGTCGATCCATTATCAGAATCACTAGGATCTATATCAACATCAATACCACTTTCTTCTAATTCCTCTAATAATGCCTTAGCTTCTTCTAATTGACTAATAAAATCTTTTTCTATTGTATCGCCCAAGGAAGACCACCCATCACTTGTTTTTTTCTGGTAGTCCATAAACATGGTCGTCAGCTCATCGTATTCGCCGCTTAGAAGCATTTTTCTTGCTTTTGAGTATAGTTTTTCTTTGGAATACTCGGCTTCAAGTGCTTGAGTTTTGTCTTGAAGTTCTTTGTCGAGTAATTGTTTTTTATGCTCAAATTCTGAATCAGCAATACTTTTTTGATTTTCAATATATTCTTCATAATCTGCAAGAGATTCTTCGAGTGCTTCTATTTTAAGGTTTTTATTTCTGTCTGCAATGAATTCATCAATCTCTTCTTGTTTTTCTGCGAATTCGTTTTCCAATTCCGCTTTTTCTATTAGAGCTGCTCTGGCTGATTCGTTATCACCGGTGACAAGAGACAGTTCATTGATTTTCATCTGAATTTCATTAAGTTCTTCTTGCTTTTCTGCTAGGTTTTTGTCAAAGTCTTCTTTGTCGGAAGCTTCGTTTATAGCATCTATTTGTGATTGTATGTGTTTTTTATAGTTATCTAAATCTTTATCATATTCTTGTTGTTTTTTATCATGGTGTTTTTCAAGCATTTCAAGCTCATCATCATGTTCTTTTTGTATGGCTTTTAGCTTTTCTTCACCTTCACGTTCATATATTTCAACAATTTTACTTTCTGCATCGGCTATGGTTTTTACATGTTCTCTTTTAAGATTTTTTATCTCTTCATTAATATTTTTCATTTCAGATAAATTCTCTTTTTGAGCTGAACTAACATTCCACCACTTTTCAGATGTTTTTTGTAACGCAGGAATCAGCTCATTCAGCCGATCTCGTTGTTCCTCTGTAACTTCAATACTTCTCATCTCTTCATAAGTCATTTGCGCAATGGCTTCTTTATTTAATCCTAGTATTTGTGCTGCTTCTTCTCTGCGTTCATTATTTAGTAAATGGAGAGCATCTTTTTGCTTTTCATAGATATTATTGAGGTTCTCTAACATAGGAATTCTGTCTTGACCCTCTAGCTGGGATAATTTTTCATTCAATACATCCGCTTCATGTTCTAAATCTTCAAATGTATTCTTAAATAATTCATATTTTTTATCTAGATCTATAGGTTTTATATGTGAAATAATTGGAGGAAAATATTGGCTATATTCTTCCTTTTCTTCATATTCTTCACTTTGTGCTTTCTCTGCTTGAGCTTTTTGTGTATGGTATATTTCCATTTCTATATATTTTTTCTTAAAGTTATAATCATCAATTATTTTTTTGGAATCTTTTAACTCTTTCTCAATTTCATTTTGTCTATATTTTTCCCATCCTGTAAAAGGTGCTTTTTTTAATCCTTCTAATTCTTTTTCTAGTCGAGCTTTTTTAGCAATGGCTTCAGTGTATCCCATAGCATTTGCCAGATCAGTTAATGCATTCCGAACATTGTCGATTGATTCGGTATCCAGATTTGTTCGGAATTCTTCCATGGATTCTTTTAAATTGTCTGAAGCTATTTTAGTCTGTTCAATTCTTAATTTGTTTTGCTCTAACTTATCGTTATATTCTTTTATTCCTTTTATTAGAGCAAATACTGCCATAGATGCTCCAAATGTAAGACCCGCCTTTAGTGCACTTGTTGCCAGAGCCGCAGCTCGTGCCTTTACAGACAAAGCTGTCATTTGAATTCCGACTCTTTGTATAGAAGATACTAATGTAGAAAAAAAGCTAGAAATCTTTGTCCCATTTAACATGACAAACTTTGTAATTAATGCTGAAACTGCAACATCTAACGCCCCTACACTGTTAGCACCTTCGACTACCATGGCAGTAAATGTATTAGCATTTATTCCAGAAGATGCAAAATTAACCATATGTTTATTGAGTGTGTTTAGCAGTACAGTATTTTTATTTAAGCTGTTTTGTGCTTCATTTTCAATGGATTCATATGCATCACCACTTGTCTGACCAATATTTTCAATTATTGGACTAACACTATTAATGCTGCCTTTTACATCATTTTCAAAGATGTCTTTCATAGTTGATCCAATTCCAATTGTTTTTTCATATTCTTTATTTGCTTGTTCAGTGGCCTGCCTTACGTTATTAATGCCTTCTGTTATGCCGGTAAAGCTTTTGCCATAATTATTAGATATATCCAGCAAAGACTGTTTCATATCACTTAATTCATTTGTTGCTTCATTAGTCGTTACCTTCAAATCTTTGAATACTTCGTTTAACTCTAGTCCTGAATCACTTGTTTTAACCAACGCTGAAATAACAGACTCTTTGAGAAATGAAGAAAATTTATTCATTTCGGACTTAAACTCTTTCACTTGTTTTTCTGCGTCTTCAATGCCTTCACTAAAATTTTCATTGTTTAATTCCAAATTATATGTATCTAAAATGATTTCGCTCATGTTTTTGCCTCCTTTCAAAAAGGTAAAAGAGATAGAATGATTTTTATCTCTTTTGGTAAGCATTTAATTGTCTTACAGAGCTTATATCCGCTTCTTTCGTGTTTAATATTTCGCTTTTCTTCAAAAGGGCTCTTCCCTCTTCCGTTGATTGTATGTCCATTAATCTAAACTGTTTTAATAAACCTAAAAATATTGCATAAGGTAAATCCATTAATGCCTCATAGTTCATGCTTGTCTTATTCAATAAGTAAGCAAAATTAGGCATCAACTCTACCCCTTGGCTATGTCGTGTATCACTATTATCCCTCATACTTAAGTTCTCTGTTATAAGCAGAGGGAATTTTAGTTTGGGTCGTTTGTTATATCTTCAATATGTTCTTGAAATCCGTTAACAATTGCTTTTAAAAATCTAACATCGTCAAATTTGTCTTGAATATCTTCCAGTGTCAATGTTTTGGTTTTGTCTAATGATAAAATTTCCAGTACCATTTTTTGCATTTCAAGCATTATCTCATCATTACTTAGATCTTTAATTTTTTCATCGTAGTGTGATAATTTCAATACCAGTTTTGTGCTGATTTGACCCGGTATGGTATATTCATCTTCTCCCAATTTGAATATCAAAGGGTCTTTTACAAGTAGGCCTAAATCAATATATTTGCTCATTTTTCTCCTCCTCTTTTTTAATGTATTGAATGAGTGCGGAACGGCTCAAAAGCCGTTCCTGTCATTCCTGTCACCTGTTTTACGCCATAGTCTCTATAATTTCAACGTAGTTGTTATTATCGTGTGCCATTGCCATAAATTCATAGTTAATGGTTGTTGCTTTCTCTTTTTCAAATAGGAAGCTTAACTCGCCATCAAAGTTAGCTTTATAAATATTTACAGTAAGCTTTCCGCCATCTTTTTTGGTATGTACAAATCTTAAATATACATCCGGAAGTACATCTTTAGAACCTATCACCATTTTTTTGGATGTTACAACATCACTAACATCTTTTTCTTCTGAGTAGCTGCCCCCTAATAAAAAATTACATACATTTTGAGAATCCCATGTTAAGATACCAGTGGTAAATTTGACGTCTCTATCAATTAAAAACTTCATTAATTTGCCTCTGTTTGCACTTACTACGTCTGCTTTTTGATTTGTAATGGTAAGGCTTGCACCGGCTTCTATTGCACCAATATTAACCAGTGCTTCTTCTTCAACAGTTGTTAAGGATGTCAACTCTGCAATGTTACTTGCTAAACCAATATACAGTTCTCCACTTCCAAGTATAATCGGTTCACTATTTGCATAATTCATAGCCATAATAAAATCATTCCTTTCACTTTATCCTTAAATTTTAATTAAAAAAAAGACAATCATTTCAAAATTGCCTGTATCTGAGTTTTTATTCATTTCTCCGCCTTCGAAAAGCTTAGAATGTCTTACTACCGTGTTTTCGTTTTTAATTATTTTTTCTCCTCTAGGATCATCTAATAAATCAATCACCTTTTCCCTGATAGCTTGTACTTTTGTTAAATCATCACCGACAATTTTAAATTCATATTGATAATCTTTTATAAAGTCACTGCCTTGCATCTCTTTATACTTATAAGTTATATAAGGATTTGCAATAGCATCTACCGGCTTTTCGACTAACCATATGTAGTCACCGCCCAATAAGGTATATAATTCAGAATCAGCAATTAAATATTCTTTTATTACAATATTAATCACTCCTTGTCTATGGAGTTGGAAACACCTTTTTTGTTATTCGTTTAGAAGGTAAAATAACTGGATTTAAATTATTTTTTTAAATTATACTTGCTCACTATCAAGACATGCGGTAGTTTCGCTGATGCTATGGAACTACTCAGATCATTTCCCCCCAATTTTTATTTGCCTCTTTTAGGTGCTCTTTTTTCCACCTGTGCCATTACTTTGTTGCATCAAAATCAGGGGGTATTCAAAATTAAAGTAAAACTCAATTTAGGTTTGCCTAAATCAAAAGCTTTACGAATCCTGTGGTTAACAAAGCTCAACCAATAGCTTGTTAGTCGTGGAAAGAT
>JANQMT010000201.1:0-26664 GCA_028279945.1 Clostridia bacterium | reverse complement strand
TTAGGTGGCAGATGGGCTATAAAAGTCGTGAACAAACAGGACGTTTGTTAGCAAACTTAAGCCATGGACGGCGATTGTTTGCGGTTAGGCTTTTATAGTCCATATGCCATCAAATTTTCTCCAAATGAATGCATTAACGAATATTTATACGCCTGTATTCATTTTTCGATTAGCGTCAGACTATGTTCTTGATATAGTCTATTTTATCAGCACAATGTTTTACTGATAATAGCGGATCGGCTGGTGACGTTCATTTTTCTGAAAATATTCTTCATGTGTTTTTTTACGGTATAGATACTGATACACAGATTGTCCGCAATATCTTTATTGCTTAAACCTTTAATAACTAACGATACTATTTCTTGTTCTCGTGTTGTAAGATTAAACTCTTCTTTAACATGGACAAACTTATTTGAAATTTGTTCAAACCAAGATTTGTCATATATATATACCATGTAGTAAGTATTAATCATATTATTATCTTCAATAGAGGTGGAGGGTATGACTTCTAAAATATATGATTTGATGGATTTATAAATAGATGAATTGGTGGGGTTGATAAAAAACTCTTCTTTAATTTCTTCATTAATTATTTTTTTAAACTCATCGATTAAACTGTCTACCATATATTTGCCTGTGATAGCAAAGCTGTATTTCAGAGCTAATTTGTTCAGGTTAATGAGCTTTAAATCTTTATCGAAGATCATAAAACCAAAATGCATATTTTCTTTACTCTTATTAAACAGCTCAATTTCATCCTTTAGCTTACGATTTTCTTGTATGATTTGATATTGACTGGAGAAAATTTCACAAATATAATGAGCGATTTGACGTTCTCTATCGGTGAATTTTCCTTTTTCTTTCTTGCGTAAAATCCTTATGCCATCACCTCTTGGGTTGATGATTAGAGCCATATTATAATATAAATCATTATTGATTAAAAAATCATAGTATTCAATATTTTTGTAGCCGCCTTCTTCATAAATGTCTGTTAAAACAATGATTTGCTCGGTTTGATTCGTATACTGGTGTTTATTTAAATACTCAATAATAAGATCCTTTTTTTGATAAAAATTGATATAGTCTTGAATTAAACTATCTGTAACATTATAGCCCACAACGTCTTCTACAAAGCCGCTGTCGGAATAGGTAAAGAAAGTACTGAAATTGAAGTCAAAAATATCATTCAATAAGCTGAGGACGTAATACTCGAAATCATGAGATTTACTTTTTCTAAGTAATAAATTAAATTCAGTTAATTTTTTATAGTCGTTATCATTTAATAAGTTGTTCATAAATATTCACATCCTTAATCACTAATATTTAAAACACTTAAAAATGTAATACCATTAATTATACTGCATAAAGAGCTGTTTTTCAACTTAAAGGTGTGTGAGTTGAATTCGAATTCGTTGAAACATGTCATTTTTTTTGATAAAATATGCTCTAAAGGAGAAGCTATTTTTATTAATAAACTTATTGTGGATAAAGGGGTATCCCTTTATTTTATTTTTTGCCATAGTTCACGTATTTGGCTTGGCATAAGCGTAAAACAATGCACCTAAAATGGATGTGGTAGTACTTTAGAGGGGGAATAAATAGTTACAATGAGGGATAGCTAAATTAAATGAATTTTGAGATAATAATAAAAATTGTGAAAGTAAGAACTGTTTAACCAATTTCAATATCATAAAATGTCTATTAAAATAATCTATTCGTAATTTCCTAATAAAAATTAACTGAAAGTCAAATACCACATGAATCCACACGTTTATAAGAATCAAACTTAATTTTAAACCCCTTATATAACTACGAATAGTATGGTGTAACCACTTAAATATTCTGAATATATTGAAATTGCTTACTTGATTGAGGTGTATAGGTAACAGAAGAAAAGGAGTGTATAATCGTTTGAATTTATTAAAAAAGCTTAATCAATTCATTAAAAAAATGGAAAGAATAATTATTGCATATGGAATTATATTTATATCTCTAATATTGATTAGCAATGTCATAACACGACAGTTTTTTAATTACAGCTGGAAAGCAGCAGAGGAAACAAGTATTTTCTTACTCTTCGGGGTAACCTTTATGACGGTAAGTTATGCTGCACGAACCGGAAAGCATATTACAATGACAGCTGTCTTAGATATGGTTCCTCATAGATTTAAGAAGGCAATGATGATTATTAACGCAATAGTAAGTGCGATATGCCTGCTTGCAATAGCAAGATTAACCTGGAATTATGTTATGGATGTAAAAGCATTGGGTAGAATTACACCTGCATTATCCATACCGGCATGGTGGACGATCATAGTAATGCCTACAGGGTTTTTCCTATCGGCTATTCAATATGCTATCACTTTTGTTTTAAATATTAAGTATAAAGATAGAATTTATATGGGTTCGGAGCAAACCTACGGAAGCTCTGATGCCGACATTACTTTATAAAAAATAAAAATGATAGAAAGGATTTGCACGCAATGATTATATTATTACTAGTCGCTATGTTTGGGTTTTTAATTCTTGCCTTGCCTATGTTTTTAGGTATGATTGTAGGGCCCTTTGCAGTAATGATGAAGTATTATCCTAATTTTGAATTAACCAATATTGTATCTCAATTTACAGCAGGGGTAAATTCATTTGTTTTACTTGCTGTGCCTATGTTTATATATGCAGCTGAGATCATGAGCGCCGGTCAAACTGCTCAAAGGCTGCTTAATTTTGTTGGAAGTCTTGTAGGGCATGTAAGAGGGGGGATGGCCATCACAACTGCCGGGACATGTACTATATTTGGCGCTATATCCGGATCGACTCAAGCGACTTTAGTTGCCATAGGTCGACCAATGCGTCGGCAATTAGAAGGGTTAAACTATTCTACGTCTCATTCTATCGGACTTTTAATGTCCGCTGCTAATATTGCGTTATTGATTCCACCCAGTATTGCTATGATCATGTATTCCGTATTAACAGGCGTATCCGTTGCGGAAATGTTTATAGCAGGGATTGGACCCGGATTAGTGTTGTTTGTCTTGTTTGCTGTTTATGAATTTTTTATTGCCGGTGTTAAAGGCATAACTCCCACCGAAAAAATGACATGGGGTGAAAGAGGTAAAAAGTTTAAGGAAGCCGCCATACCTCTGGGATTTCCGGTACTGATATTAGGGGGAATATATACGGGTATTTTTAGCCCCACCGAAGCAGCAGCAGTATCTGTTATTTATGCTGTTGTGGTAGAAAAGTTCATATACAAAACTGTATCGTGGAAAGATTTGGTAGACATTGCTTTTTCAACAGGTGTGGTTACCGGAACGGTATTTATTTTACTATCTGCAGGGGCTGCCTTTTCATGGGTCATCACCTTTGCATCTATCCCCCAGACCATGATTAAAGCTTTACTTGGAACAGACCCCAGTGCCATAGTCGTACTGCTGACAGTCAGTGGTTTCTTCTTCTTGGCCTGTATGTTTGTTGATTCTATACCGGTTATATTAATACTAACACCAATATTTTTCCCTGTTGCACTTGAAGCAGGTGTTGATCCAATACATTTAGGGATGATTGTTACACTTCAAGCTGCAGTTGGTGCAGTCACACCGCCTTTTGGCTGTAACATATTTACGGCTTCAGCAATATTTGATCAATCATTTAAAACGGTTGTACAGGGATTATTACCGTACCTGATCATATTTGTGTTTGCATCGTTGCTCATGATCTTTGTACCGGAGATTGCATTGTTCTTTAGAAATCTTGCCTTTTAAACATGGATAACTAAATGGTTGAGTTGTCATGTTAAGGATATATTAAAGGAGGAGGGAATTTAATAATGAAAATTAAAAAAGTATTATCGTTATTACTTATATTTTTAATGGCTGTAATGGTTTTTGCAGGATGCGGCGGCGGAGCTGTTGAAGAAGAAGAGCCTGCTGAAAGTGGTCAAGAGCAAGCAGCAGAACCTGTAGTTTGGAAATATGTTCATCAAGAATACCCCGGAGACTATCAAGATATCTATGCACAATATTTTAAAGAAATCATTGAAGAAAGAACAGATGGATTAATACAAATAGAAGTTTATCCGGTTGGACAACTTGGCGATGCAATGGTAGGAACCGAGTTGATTCAAAATGGTGGTGTACAGTTAGGAATAACAGATCCCGGAACCATGGGCGCTTTCTTAAAAGAAGCTAATTTAATGCTATTACATTTCTTGCTTCCCGATGACCTTACAAAGACTCAAGACTTCTTTGACAATAGTAATACGATGAAGCTTATGAATGAGCTGCATTATGAGAAAAATCTAAAGGTTATTAGATGGGCACCGCAGGGATACTTTGTATGGACCGGTAATAGACCTTTACAAACGCCTGAGGATTTTGTCGGATTTAAAATGAGAACTATGACTGCGCCAATTATTGCCGCAAGTTTTGAAGCATATGGTGCAAGTGCAACCCCTATTCCTTATGCAGAAGTATATTCGGCATTACAACTTAACATGGTAGACGGACAGACCAATCCATTGGTTGCTGTTGATAATATGAAGTTTTATGAAGTATGTGACTACGCCACATTTGCAAACTCAGATATTTACAACTTTACTTTTGTTATTAACAGAGATCTATGGGAATCCCTTGATGCAGAAACTCAACAACTCATCATTGATGTGGATAAAGAAGTCAATGAAAGATATACTGCCGGTCTTTCTAAAACAGATCAAGAAATCTTAGACAGATGGGAAAGTGAAGATCTAATAGAAATCGTTCACATTACAGACGAGCAGAGACAAACATTCTTTGATTTAAGTCAATCCGTATATGATAAATATAGAAAAGAAGGCGGTGACCGTGCCGGCGATTTACTGGATTTATATTATGAGGAAATTGACAATTATAAGTAAGCAGTCATCAGCCTAATCAGTGGGGAAAGGTTATTTGGTTCATAAGCTAAATAATCTTTTCTTGATTCTATTATAAACGGTAGTGTAACAATAGTTAAACAATGGTGGAACAATAGTTTAACCACTGTTCAACCACTGTTCAACCATTGTTAAAGATAGGAGATTAAAACATGATTTATAAAGCAAAAAAAGGACAAATGAATTATGGTGAGGCAATAGGGATACTACTATTAGACTTTGTTGCTCCTTTTATACCGGGTGATGTAGGAAATGCTTCGACTTATCACTACCCGGTTAGATACAAGTTAGTAGAAGGATTAACATTTGACAGATTATTAAATAAAGATAAAACGGCTTTAGATATTCTCATAAAGGCTGCAAAAGAACTTGAAAAGGACGGTGTCCGTGGCGTTACAGCAGATTGTGGCTTTTTTGCATTATTTCAAAAAGAAATAGCGGATGC
Organism: Clostridia bacterium; assembly: GCA_028279945.1. Lineage (GTDB taxonomy): Bacteria > Bacillota > Clostridia > Peptostreptococcales > JAAYPU01 > JAKSCF01. Next base: position 21,307 of record JANQMT010000201.1, on the reverse strand, counting down.
ACTGGATGTACCGGTTTTCTTATCCAGTTTACTTCAAGGTTCCTTTATTTCAACCATTGTTGGAAAAGGCAACAAAGTGGGTGTTATTAGTGCTGTAGGCAGCAGTCTGGATGAAACGTTTTTCGATGCAGTGAATGCTGATAAATCAGATTTTATTGTTAAAGGATTAGAGGATACGGAGCATTTTAAAAAATTTGGTATTGAAGAGAGCGGCGTACTGGACACTGAGTTAATTGAAGAAGAGGTAGTGGCTGCAGCTAAAGAAATGATAGAAGAGCATCCTGATATTAAGGCAATTTTACTTGAATGCAGCATGTTACCGCCTTATGGTAAAGCCGTACAAGATGCGACAGGACTTCCTGTATTTGATTTTATTACAATGATTGATTATGTGTTTTCGGCAGTTGTTAAAAAAAGATATGATGGATTTTTGTAAAAAACTATAAGATTGCTAAAACGGCAGGGTTTTTGCCTTTTAATATAAATAAGATACGTGATGTCAATCAAAATAAATAAATACTTATGATGATGCAAGAGAAAGGTGAACAATATGAACAAAAAATTTGTTGGTCCGGACGCTCTTATGAGGCGTGCGATGCTTAAGGGATGTGGCTTTTCTGATGATGAGATACAAAAAAAACCACACATTGGAATTGTAAATACTTATAATGAAGGCGCACCAGGTCATACGCATCTTAAACCACTTGTTGAAGCTGTAAAACAAGGGGTTTGGGCTAATGGAGGAATGCCTTATGAGTTTGGTGCACCATCTACCTGTGGTGATATGATAGTAGGGGAAGAAGAATTAAAGTATGAACTTGCAGGAAGAGATGCAGTTGCCATGGGCATTGAATATGTGGCAACAGTCCATCAATTTGACGGATTAATTGTATTTGCCAGCTGTGATAATATCATACCGGGGGTTGCCCTGGGAGCCATAAGAACAAATGTCCCTTCAATCGTTGTAACCGGTGGACCCATGCTGGTGGGTGAATTTGAAGGTCAAGAACTCCTTCCTATGGATGTTGCTCCAATGACAGTGGGAGCAGAGCCTGAAAGTCAGAAAGTAAAAGATATAGAAAACATCTGCTGTATGTGTGGCGGCGCATGTTCAACCATGGGCACTGCCAACAGTATGCAAATTATGATGGAAGTTCTAGGCTTAAGTTTACCGGGTACAAACACTATTCCCGGGGTTTATGCTGACAAACAAAGAGCAGCGAGAGCGGCTGGAAAGCGTATCGTTGAATTGGTAAAGGAAGATTTAAAGCCTAAAGATATACTGACCAGAGCAACATTCTTAAATGCTGTCATTACCAATATTGCCATGGGGGGTTCAACAAACCTAATCCTTCACCTAATTGCTTTAGCAAGGGAAGCCGGGGCTGAGCTTACGATAAATGATTTTGAGAGATATGGTAAAGCAATACCTTGTATTTGCGGTGTAAAACCGGCAGGAAACTATCATATAGTTGACTTCCATAACGCCGGTGGTGTACCCGCAATGTTAAAAACATTAAAATCTTTATTACATCTGCAATCAAAAGTGGTATCCGGAGAAACAATCGGTGACGTAATCCATAAAGCAGTCATTAAAAATCCGGACCTCATCCGAAGCTTAGATAATCCAATCAGCTCAGATGGTGGATTAACGATTCTAAGAGGAAATCTTGCACCCGGCAGTGCTATCATCAGATCTTCTTCTGTTCCTGAAATCATGAAGAAATTCTCAGGCCCTGCTAGAATATTCCACAGAGATCAAGATGGTGTGAAAGCAATTCTGGAAGGTAAGATCAAGCCGGGGGATGTTATGGTTGTTAGATACGAAGGGCCTAAGGGTGCCCCGGGTATGAAGGAAATCATGTTAAGTACGGATGCTTTGGTAGGCTTAGGTCTGGATACCAGCGTTGGTCTGATTACAGACGGTAGATTCTCCGGATTCAATCGAGGTCCCATTGTAGGACATATAACGCCGGAAGCTTATGAAGGCGGGCCTTTAGCATTGGTTGAAGAGGGAGATATCATCTCCGTAGATATAAAAAATGCAACCCTTACAATAGATGTAAGTGATGAGGTATTAAAAGCACGCAAAGAAAAATGGACTAAGCCCGAACCAAAAGTAAAACAAGGGATGATGCATATCTATGCTCAGCTATGTCGATCTGCTGAAGAAGGTGCAGGCATGACGCTGTAGTGAATAGGAGGCTGTACATCCACGATTTACCGGGAAGTAAATTCCCAACTATGGGAAAAGTTCTAATGTTGGGAAAAAATAGTGCCATTATTGGGAAAAACGCTCTTGGAAAATATTTTCAAGAGCGTTTTGAATTTTTTGAGTAAAATTTATAAAAGTTAAAGTATTGAAATTAAAGCTTTTACTGAAGTCTAAAAATATTTAACATAGAAATGCTTATAGACGCGTTTAATTGGCATGTGCCTTGCTCATTACTATAAGGTTAGATCAAATAAATGTTTAAGGGGGGATTTTATGAAATTAAAAGCAGCATTTATATTTTTAGCGCCAAATGCTGATCCGAAGGTACACCGTTCAATGGTTGAAACTGAGGCTGTAGATCTTATGACGGTAGGTGTTACAGATTATAAAATGGCATCTGAAGTAGCTGAAGAACTGGTTGAACAAGGTACGGCTGCTATTGAACTATGCGGAGGATTTGGTAATGTAGGTGTTTCATTAGTAACGGAAGCTGTAAAAGGCAAAGTACCTGTGGGCGTTGTTCGATTTGACATCCATCCCGGGCTGGGAAATAAAAGTGGGGATGCCGTATTTTCAAAATAACTTTTGAAGAGACCTAAAAAGAAAAGGTACTATAAAAATAATGAAAGAAGGTGATGAAATCAGGCGGTATATTATCGAATTTGGTCTCGGTATGGATTTCCACGGACAAGATGTAGGCAGAGCCGCAGAAAAAGCGGTGAATGATGCGGTATCCAAAAGTTGTCTTTGCGGCTTAAAAGAAGTTTTAGGGATTGAAGATATTGAAAATGAAGTATTTGTTAATGTAACCATTGCAGTTTCCGATCCGGATAAAATTCAAGAAGAGAAGATAAAGCAGTGTTTGCCCATTGGAAAAAAAAGCATAAAAGCAGTAAAAGGTGGACTAAAGATACCAGGGCTTTACATGCCGCAGTTTGGGGATGTGGATGACAGCATTGAAGTTGCTGTCGCATGTGTGGAAGTAGGCTTACCTGAAAAAAAATAAAATGGGAGGGATTGAGTTGACTTTATCAAACAGCAAGATTGTTGACATGTATAAGACTATGATCAAAATAAGAGAATTTGAAACGAAGGCTATGAATCTTTTTGCAGAAGGCGCTATACCGGGGTTTGTACACTTGTATTTAGGAGAAGAGGCAGTGGCAACAGGCGTGTGTGCAAACCTTACCGATGATGATTATATCACCAGCACCCATAGAGGACATGGACATATTGTAGCAAAGGGCGGAGATCTAAAATATATGATGGCTGAGCTCTATGGAAAAGAAACCGGTTATTGTAAAGGAAAAGGGGGATCAATGCATATAGCCGACGCGACTAAAGGTATATTAGGCGCAAATGGTATCGTAGGAGCAGGTCATAATATTGCAGTTGGAGCCGGATTAAGCATTCAATATAGAGAAACAGATCAAGTATGTGTGTGCTTCTTTGGTGATGGTTCTACCAATCAGGGCACATTCCATGAGGCCTTAAACCTAGCTAGTATTTGGAAACTTCCGGTGGTTTTTGTCTGTGAAAACAATCTATATGGGATATCTACCAATCAAAGCCGGCACCAAGCCATAAAAGACATTTCCGATAGATCGGTGGCCTATAATATGCCTGGCGTTACGGTAGATGGAAATGATGTGCTTGCCGTTTATGAGGCAGCAAAAGAAGGGATAAAAAGAGCTAGAGAAAAACAAGGTCCAACACTAATAGAATGTAAAACATATCGTCATAGAGGACATTTTGAAGGCGATCCCGGGGCATATAAGCCGGAGGAAGAGCAGAAAGAATGGTTGAATAAAGACCCCATCCCTAAAATTGAAAAGTTTATGTTAGACAATGAAGTTTTGGGAGAAAGTGAGCTGGAAGTCATCAAAAGCGATATCGATAAAGCCATCAATGATGCCGCAGAATTTGCAAATAACAGTCCATATCCTTCATTAGAGTCTGCTGTTGAAGACATCTATACGGACTTAGTAGAGGAGGTTCGAGTAAGATGAGAAAGATGACATATGCTGAAGCCATACGAGAAAGTATGAAGGCTAAAATGCTGGAAGACCAAAGTGTATACATATTAGGAGAAGATGTTGGCGCTTTTGGAGGATGCTTTGGGGTCACCGCCGGACTTTTTAATGAGTTTGGTGAGAAAAGAGTAAAGGATACGCCCATATCTGAAGGCGTTATTATTGGATGCGCCGTGGGCTCAGCAGCAACCGGGCTAAGACCGGTTGCAGAATTGATGTTTAATGACTTTCTTACGGTGGGAATGGATCAGCTTGTTAACCAAGCCGCCAAAATGAGATATATGTTTGGCGGTAAGATTACCCTTCCCATGGTTGTTCGACTGCCCAGCGGTGCAGGGGTTCAAGCGGCTGCACAGCATTCACAGTCTTTAGAGGCTTGGCTTACTCATGTTCCCGGTCTAAAAGTGGTTTATCCGTCAACACCCAAAGATGCCTATGGACTGATGCTGAGTGCTATAGAAGATGATAATCCTGTTATGTTTATGGAGCACAAATTATTATACTCTGTAGAAGGTGATGTTGAAGACCAAGTGAAACCGATACCTCTAGGCGTTGCGGATGTAAAAAAAGAGGGAGACGATGTTACCATTATTGCTACAGGAAAAATGGTTCACGAGGCTTTAGCTGCTGCGGAAACGCTTTCGCAAGAAGGCATTGAAAGCGAGGTAATAGACCCTAGATCTTTATATCCACTGGACAAAGAGACTCTATTTAAATCCATTGAAAAAACCAATAAAGTCGTTGTTGTGACTGAAGAAAATAAGAGAGGGGGATATGGCGGCGAAATTTCTGCCATCATTGGGGAAGAATGTTTTGACAATTTAGATGCTCCGGTGGTTCGAATCGGATGCCTAAATTCTCCCATACCGTTTACACCTAGTCTTGAAAGCTATGTGATTCCTAATGCAGCAGACATTGTTAGTGCAGTTAAAGGATTTGCAGCTCAAGAATCTGTATAAAACTTTAAAAGGGGTAGCGTTGGTTACCCCTTTATATAGGAGAGTATATATGTTGACAATAGGAATAATTGCTAACCCGGCCTCAGGCAAAGATATTAGAAGGCTGGTATCCCATGCTACTGTTATTGATAATAATGAAAAAGTAAATATCGTTGAGAGAATCATATTAGCGGCTCAAGAATGTGGTGTAAGAAAAGTATATATGATGCCGGATACTTATCATATAGGATATAAGGTACAGGATAACCTGCAGACTACCAAAGAGTTAAGGACTGAAATAGAAATCTTAAATGAAAAAATCAGCGGTACTATAGAAGATACCATAAGGTCTGCCAAACTCATGGAAAAAATAGGAGTGGGTTGTATCATTGCCCTGGGAGGCGACGGCACAAGTCGTGCTGTAGCCAAGGGGATAGAAAAAACGCCCCTTATAAGTGTATCCACTGGGACGAATAATGTTTATCCTGAGATGATTGAGGGAACAGTGGTGGGTATGGCGGCTGCAGTGGTAGCGTCCAAGAGATATGATTTGAATCATATGGGTAAAAAAGATAAGAGAATAGAAATTATTCAAGATGAAAGGGTAATCGATATTGCCTTAATCGATGTAGTGCTGGCAAAAAACGTGTTTATAGGTGCTAAGGCCATATGGAACATTGAAGATATTTCAAAAATAATCGTATCAAGAGGACATCCTGCCAGTATAGGGTTTTCCTCACTGGTGGGATGCAAAAAAATAGTAAGGGACGATGATGATTTTGGAATATGTATTGACTTGACTGAGAGCAAGTATAAAATCATTGCTCCGGTAGCTGCCGGATTAGTCCAACCAATAAAACTTGGTGAACCTGAGATCATCCAACTGAATCAAAGGTATGAATACACAGCAGAAGATAAAGGTGTTATTGCGCTGGATGGAGAAAGAGAAATCACTTTTAAAAAGAAAGATCGGTTTATTTTTAGAATAACTAGGAATGGACCTTTTCATGTCAATATTAAAAAGACATTAGAAACGGCACAGCTCAATGGATTTTTTGATTGCTAATCATCATAGCAAGTAAAAGGAGGGATTTTAATGGCAAGTTTAATAGTAATGCCTAAACTAGGGCTTACTATGAAAGAAGGGCAATTAGTAAAATGGAATAAAGCTGAAGGGGATGAAGTTAATCCCGGTGAAGCCCTATTCGAAGTCGCAACAGATAAATTAACCAATACGGTTGAGGCAAATGAGAAGGGATTTATGAGAAAGCTGTTGGCCGATGAAGGCGATGTCATCCCTTGTTTAAAGCCTGTTGCTATTATTGGAGATAAGGATGAAGACATATCATCCCTGTTATGGGAATCGCCTGAAAAAGGAGAGACCGGAGAAAGCAGCTTAGAGTCCGGAGTATCAAAAGTAGAAAGCAGAGAAGGAAAAGATAAGCCCAAGAGAGTAAAGGTTTCACCTATTGCCAAAAAACTTGCAATGGAAAACAATATGGATGTTTATGATGTTGCCGGCACCGGTCCAAATGGCAGAATTACAAAAGAAGATGTTGAAAAATATCTTGAAAACAAGGGAAAAATCAAGTCTTCCCCAACGGCAGTTAAAACAGCACAGGATTTGGGTGTTAATCTTTCTGATATCAATAAAGATGAGAGAATAATGAAAAAAGATGTATTAGAGTTCAGCAAGGAGCGGAAATTCCTTGAAGCCGTAAATCCTACGGATGAAAGAGTCCCTATGTCGCAGATGAGAAAAGTAATATCCCAGAGGATGTCACAAAGCTGGAATGTATCTCCTGCTGTTACTTATGATATAAAAGTGGATGTAACCCATCTTAAAAAGTTAAAAAATGATCTTAAAGATATTGAAAAGCTAACCTATACGGATTTTTTAGTAAAAATTGCTGCAAAAGTATTATTGGAGTTTCCATTGGTCAACTGTTCAATAGACGGTGAGACACTGATACTAAGAAATTATGTCAATATGGGTGTCGCTGTTGCACTGGAAAATGGATTGATGGTCCCTGTTATCAAATATGCCAATGCAAAGGGATTAAAAGATATTTCTTCTGAAATCAAAGACCTGGCTTATAAAGCAAAAACAAACCGGCTTTCCACAGATGAGCTGACGGGAGGAACTTTTACCATCACAAATCTAGGTATGTTTGGGATCGACGCATTTTCTCCCATTATCAATCAACCGGAAGTCGCCATACTTGGAGTCAATGCTATAAATGAGGTTCCGGTACTGGAAAATGGAAATATGATCCAAAAGCCATTTATGAAACTCTCATTTACGGCAGACCATAGAGCAGTTGATGGAGCAGTTGGCGCTCAGTTCTTATATAGACTGAAACAATATATAGAAAACCCTGCAATGTTAATGCTATAGGGAGGAAAAGATAGGCAGTTTAATTTTGAATTAGAACTATAGCGAACAAGTTGTCAGCTAGGGTCCAAATAATATTTGTTTTTAATATCAGATATTGGATAATATGGTTTTGATGATATATAATTAAATAAAAGTACGTTTTTTAGAGAGAGGGTGATATTTTGGATAGTAGAAGAAAGAAGAAAAAAGCGTGGGAAAAGTTTATTAATGAAAATATTATAGACCCATCCGTGAGTCCAATAATATCAGAATCCTGGAAACGGTGTAAAAAATATGGGGTTGATTATCTGGATGGAAAAGGGAAAAAAGAAAGTAAAGTCCAATATGAATATATCATAGAAAAAAACAAGGAATTATTACAGATCGCAAAGCCCATTATGAAAAACCTCCATAACATTGTAGCCGAAAGTCATTATGTCTTGGTTTTAACCGATAAGCATGGTTATATCATTGAAATAATAGGCGACAATATTGTAAGAGGAAAAGCAGATAAAATTCGATTTGATTTTGGGTCTTTATGGTCTGAAGAAGCAGTTGGAACCAATGCTATAGGAACTGCATTGGCCATTGATAAAACCATACAAGTGGTGGGTGAAGAACATTATTGTTTATCACATCATGAATGGACCTGCTCTGCCACCACCATTCATGATGAAAACGGGAACGTTATTGGGTGCTTAAATATGTCAGGTGACGGTAATACGGCACACTCGCACACATTAGGTATAATCGTTGCTTCAGCCTACACAATAGAGAAGCAAATAGCACTGCTTAGATCTAATGAACTGATTCAAACAACCTTTGAAAGCACTTCAGACGGCATTATAATCATAGATAAGGATTATAAAATCAGCAAGGTCAATAAAAGAGCTGAAAAGATACTTGAGCTGGACCATGAAGATATACGAGAACTAGACACGAGAGAAATGTTTAGAGATTTAAATTTTGATTTTAATATCAATTATCTCAATGAAAGAAAGACGGCTTATTTTACGGACTGTAATTTTTATGTGAATCAAAAAAGGATACCCTGCAGCGTGAATATCGTCCCGATGATTACCAATCATGAAACCATTGGTTTTGCGCTGGCTTTTAAAGAAACGAAATACCTGCATAAGGCAGTTAACAAGTTGACCGGTAATATTGCCACTTATACTTTTAAAAATATTGTAACCGGAACCCTTAAAATGAAACAGATTATTAGTTCCGCAAAAAAAATGGCTAGGAGCAGAGCTTGTATTTTGATTGAAGGGGAAAGCGGAACAGGAAAAGAATTGTTTGCACATGCCATTCATAATATCAGCAGTTATTCAAAAGGGCCCTTCATTGCTATGAATTGTGCATCTCTTCCCAAAGATTTAATTGAAAGTGAATTGTTTGGATATGAAAAAGGTGCATTTACCGGGGCTTTAAAGGAAGGAAATCCTGGGAAATTTGAACTTGCAAATGGCGGCACCATATTTTTAGATGAGATCGGTGAATTGCCATTAGAGCTTCAAGCGAAGCTGTTAAGAGTGTTGGACAATTTATCTATAAGAAGAATAGGCGGCAATTATGAGATCAAATTAGATGTACGTGTCATAGCAGCTACCAATAGAAACTTATTATACGAAGCGCAAAGAAAAAATTTTAGAGAAGATTTGTATTATAGATTGAACGTATTTAAGTTGGAAATTCCGCCGTTAAGGGAAAGAAAAGAGGACATAGACATTTGTGCCAATTATTTTCTAAAGAATTTAAACCATCAACATCCTCAAAATATCAAAAGATTTAGCGATGAATTTGTAAGATATTTAGAGAATTACGAATGGATTGGAAATGTGAGGGAGCTTCAAAATATAATTGAAAGAGCATATTATCTATGTGATGATAGGGTGATAACAGAGGCGTTTTTACCGGATCTCATTATAAATCATAATAATAATCATTATATTCATCAAAATAATGAGGCGTCGTCTATTCTTTCTATAGAAAATATAGAAAAAAATAATATTGTAAACATGCTTTTAAAATGTAATAAGAATGTTATATTAGCAGGAAAGAATCTTAACATGAGTAAATCCACAATATACAGAAAAATAAAAAAATACCATATAGATGTTAAAAGAATTGATAATTTATAGAGGAAGTGGTTAGATTGGTACCAGTATTGGCTTTTTTTCTTGGATATATATTTTATGTTTTAGTGCGATTATTACTATTAAAATATACAGATATAAAATTGGATATTATACCTGATAGATACCCTGATGACCCGAAAAGAACGTGGCAAGGTGCCGGAACGTATATGGCATGTTACTTAATTGCAGGAATAATTTTAATGATATTAGAAAATTTATTTCAACTTTAAAAAACTTGAACGTTTTTACCTAAAATAGGGATTATAAAGCAAGTATTATTCCTAGAATCTAAAATCACAGATTCATCTTTTTTTTGAAAGGGTACTATTTACATTGATGCCCGGCAGATTGCCGAGCTTGCCTGTAAGGCTGCCGATCTGATCCGTAGATCCGTCAACAATCAATGATATGACACTTATATCCCTTGCCTTGTAAGGCAATCCCATTCTGCCGATAATAATATCTGCATGTTCGTGAAGGAATTGATTGATTTTATTGGCGATTTTATTGTCTTCAATTACAATACCAATAACGCCGATCCTTTTTTCCATTTTTAATACCTCCTATATCGAACTTTCTTCTTCCCAGGCGATACTTGCCAGGGGGAAAGGGCGTATGGCTCTTTCAAGTATGCCCTGTACATAGGCAATAAGAATACCATAGTTGACCATAGGAACTTGTAACGCCACAGCCGTTTGTATTCTATATAACATAGCCCTGCGGTTCAGCATACATCCGCCGCATTGAACGATTAAAGCGTAGTCTTTAAGGTTATCAGGAAATTGATTTCCGGATACATGGTCAAATGCCAGTTGTTTTCCCGTCATCTGACGAATCCATCTGGGTATTTTAACTGTACCGATGTCATCAGATTGTCTGTGGTGTGTACACCCTTCAGCTATGAGGATTTTATCCCCATCCTTAAGCTTCTCAATACTTTTTGCTCCTTTGACCAATTGGGCAAGATCGCCTTTATGTCTTGCAAAGAGTATGGAGAAGGAGGTCATGGGTATATCCTTTGGAGTATCTGCTGCAACCTTTAAAAATGCTTGTGAGTCGGTAATAACGATCTTCGGCTTCTGTCCCAGCTTTTCAAGTGTATCTTTCAATTCATATTCCTTTGTAACAATTGCCATTGCATCACTTTCCAGAATATCACGAATGGTTTGCTGTTGGGGAAGGATCAGCCTGCCTTTGGGGGCTGCTTTGTCAATGGGTACGACCAGTACGGCGAAATCTCCGGGTTCTAACAGATCTCCTACGATCTTGAATTTGGTTTCTTCACTGGGAATACTTTTTGCCAGTGCCATTTTCAGATCCTCAATGCCTTTACCGCTCAGTGCCGAAACAGGTAAAAAATCACATTTTGTAGCATGCTTTAGATTGGTGAGCTTTTCCACATCAAAATTTTGGATGTCAGATTTGTTAACCACACCGATCAATGGAATGCCTCTAGACTTGATCTCATGAATTCTATTTTTATCCTCGTCGGTCAATCCCTCCGTACCATCCAGCACATAGACGGCAAGATCGGTTTTGTTCAATACTTCCTTTGTTTTTTTGATACGAAGCGTACCTAATTCACCTTCATCATCGATGCCTGCAGTATCAATCAGTACCACAGGGCCAAGAGGAAGTATTTCCATTGCTTTATATACCGGGTCTGTTGTTGTGCCTTTATACTTTGAAACAAGGGCAGTTTCCTGATTGGTAACTGCATTGATCAAACTGGATTTTCCGGCATTGCGCCGTCCAAAGAATGCAATATGTATTCTGTTTGATCTTGGGGTTTGATTTAAACTCACACTTTTCACCTTCTTTATTACGCTTAATTAGGGCTTGTTGAACGAATATGCATTTATCAGCCCCATGGAATCCCTACTTACCTGGAATTCCCGGTTTTGTTACTTGATATAGATTCAACGTATTTTCAATCTCTTCTTTACTCATAATCCGATGCTCCAGTAATACTTCTCTTATGGTTTTGTTTTCTGACTGAGCTATTTTAGCAATATCTGAGGCTTTTTCATAACCCATATGAAATATCAGAGCAGCTGCAAGAGCAGATGATTTTTCTACGTGCATCTGGCAAATATCCGTATGGATACGGATTCCGTTTATACATTTATCTTTGAAAATCGTAACCGATCGTTCTAATATGGATGCTGATTCCAAAAGTGCATCTGCCAGAACAGGGGAGAATGAATTCAGTTCCAGTTGTCCGTTACAGGCAGCCGATGTTATGAGAGAATCATTGGCTATTACTTTCATTGCAGCCTGAGCAGCCATCTCACAGATAACAGGATTCACTTTTCCCGGCATTATTGAAGATCCTGCCTGACATTCAGGCAATTTATATTCTCCGATGCCTCCCGAAGGACCGGAGGATAAAAATCTCAAGTCGTTGGAAATTTTCATCAGATTAACTGCCGCAGCCTTAAGAAGACCGGAGACTTCAACAAAAACATCCATATTCTGAGTTATATCCATTGGATACTCGCTTCTGGCGAGACCAAGACCGGTTATATCCTGCAGGAATTCGGTGACCAGATATATATACTTTTGAGGTGCATTGATGCCTGTACCGATGGCCGTCCCTCCCATATTGATTTGCCGAAGTCTTTCTTCAACCTTGTATAGTCTCCAACGATCTCTGGCAACAGCCTTTGCATAGGCGCCAAAGGATTGTCCCACAGTCATGGGCAAAGCATCCATCAACTGGGTTCGGCCCAGTTTTAAAATATCGGAAAACTCATTTTCTTTTTCCTGTAAGGCGGTTTGCAGTGCTGCCATTGCATCACTCAGAGGACGCAGATTTTTAATCAATGCGATCCTTAAAGAAGTTGGGTAGACGTCATTGGTTGACTGGCTGCAGTTCACATGGTGTAAGGGGTGTACAATATCATAGCTGCCTTTTTCACCTCCAAGAAGTTCAATGGCACGGTTGGCGATGACTTCATTGACATTCATGTTTGTAGAAGTGCCTGCGCCACCCTGACAGGCATCTACACAAAAGGCATTGTCCAGTTTTCCTTCCAGAATATCATTACATGCGTCTATAATAGAATTTGAAATATCCTCCGGCAGCAAACCGATTTTTACATTACTTAATGCTGCGGCCTTTTTCACCAGTGCCATAGCGTAAATCAAGTCAAGATTAACATGATTTCTGCTTATATTAAAATTTTCCATAGCCCTGGCCGTATGGATACCATAGTAGGCTTCTTGTGGGATATTCTTTTCTCCCAGAAGATCATGCTCGACCCTGTATTTTTTCTCAGTGGTTTCCATATAAATTAACACCTCCTGAAAAGCTGTTGTCCATCATAATAACTTTTTGAACATGGTTCAGAAAACCTTTTTTTGAAGTACAATAAAAACCCTTTTATACAAAAGAGCATAAAAGGGTAAGATAATCAAAAAATATTGATTATGACTTAAATCCTCCCTCTCAGGTATGCTCCCTTGAGTTTAGAAACAATATTTTGGTTAATCTTGTAAATATCATAAATATAATTACTTAAAGTCTATCATAAAATGATTAAATGGCTTCTTTTTTTTATATATACCCAATAACTATTTTTTTATAGCTTCTCCTAAATAAGCTTTTTGTACATCATCATTGTTGAGCAGATCTTGTCCTTTTCCCTCTAATACGATGTTACCTGTCTCCAATACATATGCATAGTCGGCTATTTCTAAGGCAGCTTTTGCATTTTGCTCTATTAACAGTACGGTTACACCTTCATTGTTGATCTCTTTAATGATTTCAAAGATATTTTTTACAATCAAAGGTGCTAACCCTAAAGAGGGTTCGTCCATCATAAGTAACTTTGGTTTACCCATAAGAGAACGTGCCACAGCTAACATTTGCTGTTCGCCTCCGGATAAAGTTCCTGCAATCTGCCATTCTCGTTCTTTAAGTATTGGAAATAATTCACAAACTTTTTTTATATCACTTTCTATTTTGCCTTTATCATTTCTTGTATAAGCGCCTAATAAGATATTTTCCATAACTGTCAGATTAGAAAATACCCGCCTGCCTTCCGGTGTTAGAATAAGTCCCTGCTTAACAATATCTCTGGTTTTAAGATGGGTTATATCTTGGCCATCATATATAACTTTACCTTCGCTTTTTTTCACAAGCCCCATTACAGAACGTAATGTGGTACTTTTTCCAGCGCCATTTGCACCGATTAAAGAGACGGTTTTTCCTTTTTTGACATTTAAATCGATGCCTCTAAGCGCATGAATACCACCATAATGAACCTGTAAATTTTCTATTTTTAACATTATTCATCCACTCCTAAATAAGCTTCTATTACCTTATGGTTGTTCTGTATTTCAGACGGTGTACCTTCAGCTATGGTTATGCCATAATCAAGAACATAAATTTTCTGGCAAACACCCATTACAACCTGCATATGATGTTCTATCATTAATATGGTTAAATCAAATTCATCATGTATCTTAGCAATAAAGTTCATCAAATCATCAGATTCTTGCGGATTCATGCCGGCTGCAGGCTCGTCTAATAATAACACTTGAGGCTTTGTAGCAAGAGCTCTGGCTATTTCTAACCGCCTTTGCATGCCATATGGCAATGAATAGGAATCTTCATCTTTTACATGGAGTAAGTCTACCTTTTCTAGGAGTTCAATGGATTTTTCGTACATTTCTTTCTCTTTTTTAATATAATCCGGTGTTTTCACTATGGATGATACCCAGTTGGATTTAAGTCTCAGATGATTTGCGACAAAGACATTGTCTAAAACGGATAGTTCTTTGAATAATCGGATGTTTTGAAATGTCCTTGCTATCCCTTGTTTGGTAATATCATTAGGTTTTCTATTGGTTATATCTGTCCCATTAAAATATATTTTTCCTTTTGAAGGGGCATAAACGCCTGTAATCATGTTAAATGCGGTGGTCTTTCCTGCTCCATTAGGTCCGATAAGCCCAACGATTTCATTCTTTTCAAGATTCATATTGAGGTCGGAAACTGCTGTTAGCCCACCAAATTGCATTGTGATATTATCTGTTTTTAATATGGTCATTCATCTCACATCCTTTTTAGCAATCTTTGGCTTTGAGTCTTGTTTTGCTTCTGAATACGCGTTTAAGCCATTCCCAAGAAAATTCATTGGTTCCCATAATTCCTCTCTGCCAATACAATATGACTGCCATAAGAATAATTGAAAACACTACCATTCTAAGGCCTGGTATACCTTGAATTTCAAAAAAACCAAAGTCCATTTTTCCGTCCAGGACTCTGAGTACTTCCATCATAATGGTAACAACAACGGCAGAAATAATGCTGCCGGTAATACTTCCAATTCCGCCGAGTACAACAATAAGTACGATGTTATAAGTCAATAGAAATCTAAACATAAGAGGGTCTATGGTACCCATTAGATGGCCCAGTAATGCGCCTCCGATTCCTGCTAAAAAACTACCTATTATAAAAGCCAGCATTTTATGCTTAAACAAATTAATGCCCATTGCCTCAGCTGCTATTTCATCTTCCCGGATGGCTTTGAAAGCTTTTCCATAACTCCCTTTTATCAACAGAATCATAAAAATAACCGTTGCAATTGCGATGCCCCAAGTCCACCAAATATTAACCGTATTGGGAAGTCCTTTTAGTCCTAAAGAACCATTTGTGAGACTCTGAGTATTTGTAAACAATATGCGGATGATTTCTGCAAACCCTAATGTTGCTATGGCTAAGTAGTCATCCTTCAGTCGCAATACAGGTGCCCCAATTAAAGCGCCTGCAATCGCAGCTAGAATACCTGCCATAATGACACCGACAATAAAAGGCAGCTGGACATCTGCAAGCCAAGGTACAATAGGTTTTAGAAAGAAGTTCATTTCTTTTACGGAAGGGTCCATGGTTAATAAGGCACAAGTATATGCGCCAACTGCCATAAAGCCTGCATGGCCCAGAGAAAATAAACCTACAAAACCATTAATAAGGTTCATTCCTAAAGCTAAAACAATGTATATACCACACAAATTTAATATTCTGATTTTATAATTATCCAGTGTTTCATTCAAAATGCCTAAAATTATTAAAGTGCCTACGACAGCTAGAATTGTATACAAATTGTTTCTCTTTAATAAATTTTTAATCCACCATTTCCAGTTGATTGATTCTATCATTTTTTCTTTCATAACTACACCTTCTCTACAGTACTTTTGCCCATGATTCCAGCAGGTTTAAGTAATAATATGACAATAAGCAGTATAAATGCAAAAGCATCTCTATATCCTGATAAGGCAGATGATGCAGCAACAATCATAATTTCTCCAAATCCTAAAATAAAGCCCCCGATAACAGCACCTTTAACATTGCCTATTCCGCCAACTACTGCAGCAATGAAGCATTTTAAACCCGGCATTAAACCCATAAGAGGAATGAGCTGTGGATATCTTAATCCCCACATAACGCCGCCTATTGCTGCTAATCCTGAACCGATTCCAAATGTGAAAGAAATGACGGTATTCACATTTATACCCATCAACCTTGCCGCTTCATAATCTCTGGAGACCGCTCTCATTGCCATACCCATTTTAGTTTGATTGATAATATATCCTAAGACAATGAGTACTATAATGGTTACAATAGGTATAATAACGGAAACACTGGAGGTACTGACTCCAAAAAATTGAATGATATTTGAAAATATTGGAACAGAAGGAAAGGCTTTAGGTCTTCCTCCAAAGATAACAATAGCAAGATTCTGGATAAGAAAAGAGGCACCGATAGCAGATATCATAATGGATATTCTAGGTGAATTTCTCAAAGGGCGATATGCTCCTTTTTCAAGCAATATACCAAATACAATTGTAAGCACAATGGCAATACTAAAAGAGACATACCAAGGAAGTAAAAATGAAGTCATAGCATAAAACGCAATATAAGTACTCAGCATAAAGATATCTCCATGGGCAAAGTTGATAAGTCTTAAAATCCCGTATACCATTGTATAACCAATAGCTAACAAAGCATACAGGCTCCCAAGAGATATTGCATTCACTAATTGCTGTAAAAAAATATTCATAATACGCCTCCCAAAATTGATTTTTCAGGTTTGAAATTTCAAACTTTAAAACTAAAAATTTCAAATCTCAAATCTGATAGAAATAATGTAGCCCTCCAACAGGAAGACTACATTATAAAATTGTTATATAAAACTAAAATGGGTCAACGGTTGCTTCGTAAGTAAATTTACCATCTTTTATGGTCTTAATGATAGCTGATTTTACAGCATCTCCATTTTCATCTAGTGAAACAATTCCTGCCGCTCCTTGGAAGTTTTCTGTTTCAGCCAATGTATCTCTGATTGCAGTTCCATCCGTAGAGCCTGTTTTCTCAATGGCATCTAATGCTAAAATATAAGCATCAAAAGCCAATGCAGTTACAGCAGCAGGTTCTTTATCTTCGCCGTATTTTGCTTTATAAGCATCTAAGAAAATTGTGGTTGTCTCTGTCAAAGGTACAGCAGAATCAAAGAATGTAGAGAAAACGGCTCCTTCTGCAGCTTCACCTGCTATATCTATGACTTCAGGTGTTTCCCAAGTATCTGCGCCAAGAAGGGCTATATCAATGCCTAATTCTTTTGCCTGTTTCATTATAAGAGCTGATTCAGTAAAGTTTCCAGGTGCAAAAATGGCATCTGCTCCGGATTCTTTAATGGAAGTAAGCTGTGCAGTGAAGTCTTGATCTCCTGTATTATAATTGCTCACACTTACGATTGCATCTTCATCGCCGGTAAGCTTTTTGAATTCTTCTTGGAAAATCTGTGAAAGTGCTACAGAATAATCATTGGAAATTTCTTGAATAATGGCAATTTTTTTCGCACCCGCCGTATTATAAGCGTAATTTGCCATTACAACACCTTGGAAAGAATCAATAAAGCAAACTCTGAAATAATATTCATTTCCAAGTGTTACCAAAGGATTTGTGCAAGAAGTTCCAATTGCAGGAGTTTGTGCTTCTTTGAAAATCGGACCTGCCGCCATGGATAAAGAACTTCCCCAGCTGCCGATTACAACTGCAACTTGTTCTTTATCTACAAGATTTCTGGCTGCATTTGCTGCTTCTACCTTGTCTGATTTGTTATCAACATATACAACTTCAACTTCTTTGCCCAGTACGGTAGGGTATAACTCTCGAGCCAGTTCTATACCTTCTTTTTCTAACGCACCGCCTGCAGCATTTGCTCCGGTAAAAGGCTCAAATACACCAATTTTAATAACTGCTTCTTCATCTGATCCGGCATCCCCTTCAGATTGTGGACTGGTACAACCAAACATAAAAGTGGTCATTAGAAGAGCAGCGATTAATAATAGAGATAATTTTCTTTTCATATTTTTCTCCCCTCACTATTATTAAATAAAAATAACGAACAACAACATTATATCAAATATAATTATTGAATCAAAGCATAGAATAAAATTACGTTGAAGTTGTAATTGTATATTAAATATGAGGGGAGCTTTTTACCGTACCTTTAGAATAATATTTGAGCCGGATAAAATCATCCTGCCTTTTGCACCGGTTCATCTTCATCGTCTTTATTGTTAATCAACTTAAATTCTTGAATGAGTCCCTTAAGTACTTGTGATTGTGCAGCCATTTCCTGGCTGGTGGAGGCACTATTTTGTGCAGTAGAAGTATTAACTTGAGTGACGGTTGAAATTTGATGGATACCTTTATTGATTTCATGGATTGCCAGGGTCTGGTTATTGGAATCTTTAGCAATATTTGCAAGCAATTCACTTACATTGGTCACGCCTTCAGCAATTTTATCCAGTGAATTGGAAGTGTCTTTCGCAATGGCATAACCTTCGTTTACTTTTTGGATAGAGTTGTCAATTAATTGTGTTGTCTCTTTTGCTGCATCGGCACTTTTCTGAGCTAAATTTCTAACTTCTTGTGCTACGACTGAAAATCCTCTGCCATGTTCTTTGGCGTGTGCCGCTTCAACTGCTGCATTTAAAGCCAGTATATTGGTTTGAAAAGCAATCTCATCTATAACTTTTATGATCTTTGAAATATTTTGTGAGGACAGCTTAATCTCATCCATTGCAGATAACATGGTATGCATCTGGTCCTTACCCAGTTGAGCATCTTTTTTCGCTATGCCGGATAATTCATTTGCTTTATTGGCACTGTCCGAATTATCTTGAGTCTGCTTAGATATACTGACAATTTCTTCAGCGATTTCTTTTACAGTGTCAGCTTGCTGAGATGCACCTTGTGAAAGACTCTGACTGGAACTTGCAACCTGGTCTGCTTCATGTTCTACCAGTTCTGATGCTGAGTTAATTTCAGATAAAATGGTATTAAACTGCTGTGTAATATAATTAATGGAGTCTTTAAGACTTGAAAAATCTCCAAGGTAATCTTTTGTTATTTCCACTGTAAGGTTTTTATTAGCCAATTCTTTAAGCGTGTGGGCAATATCATCGATATATGCTTTTATAGTAGAGGTACTTGTCATAAGACTTTTGTGTATTTTTCTAAAGTTTGCGGCTATTTCTTCTGTATCGTCATCAGCTGTTTTTTCAGATATTATAATATCTAAATTACCGTAGGATAGTTTTTCCAAAGCAACAATCAATTTTTCAACTTCTTCTTTTTGATATTGTGACTGCTTATTGGAAAGTGCCTCAGCTTTTTTAATGGCTGTTTGATCTATCATGATTTCAAATGCACCGAATATGTCACCTTCATTATTTTTTAAAGGCAAGCCGGCATAACTAATAGAAACAGGGTCTTTTCCACCATGCAGTGTGGTTTCGGAGTAAATGACTTGATCTTGAGACATGGCATTCATACAAGCACATTTTTCAGTTTGACAATGTTCACTTCTGAACAGATCATAGCATTTCTTTCCGTAAGCTTCTTCAATTTCAATATCCAGCAGGTCGGCGCCTGCTTTATTTAAATATTGAACATTATAATCCTTATCTTTTGTCATAATGATAATGGGTATTTGGTTCAGGTGCTCTTCAAACACATCTAAAATATGATGAATTCCTGAAATAATATCTTTCCAGCCGCCTCCAAAATCCAGACTGGTATCTCTATAATTGAAATTTCCAATCTCAATGTTGTAGACAATATTTTTAATTTCATCATGAGTCATTTTGATATGATTGACCATTTCGATCATACTGATGTTAAGAATATCTTTTTCTGAACGCTTGGTAATTTGGACATCAAAATTTCCGGAAGCGATTTGTCGTGCGGCATTAGCTTGTTCTTCAATACTTATGACCATTTCTTCAAAAGCATTTGCCAGATCCCCTAATTCATCATTTGATTTAACGGAGATATCGATATCTGTTTCACCTTTTTCAAGTTTTTTGGATGCATTTATAAGTACTTTCAGTATCCTTTCAAAATTCAATGATAATAGTACACCTAAAAGTGCAGCGGTTAATAACGCAAATATACTTATAATAATGAATAAGTTCGTTAAAGATTTTGCTAAATTATTTCCGGTTATAATAGCGTTTTCTCCCTGCTCTTTATTGATACTGGTTATTTTTTTTATGGCTTCTTCACTCTTTGTATATAATTCCGCTGAAATTAATGATTGATCAAATAAAAGACGATTAAACTGTTTAACGCTGTCATCTTCTAAGCTGTGACCCAAATCAATGTATAGGTCTTTTTGTTTAGAAAAATCAATGAATTTTTTATGTTCGTTTTTCCATTCTTCCAACAAAGTTTGGTATTCATTCCATGATTGTTGTTCTTCATTATTCAGTGAGTGGGAATTAAAAATTGAAATATTATGATTCATATTTTTTAAAGCAGCATTAATCTTTTTGTATTGAGAAATTCTTAAATCCGGATCGATCATATTTTCATTGTATAAAGCCCTTTCACAATTCATGATGGTCAATTGTGATTTTTCAATTTCCATTAAAGATGTAATTTTAGGAAGATTGATGGTAGCAATCTGATTTTGAGATGAATTTATTTTGGATAGACCGTAATATCCAATAACCCCAATTGTTGCAGTACATAAAGCGACAATGATAAATGAACACAACAATTTCATTCTGATGTTTAATCTATTAACCTTGCTGAATGAATGGGGCAGCTTAAGTTTTTTCCCAGTTCTATATAAAAATATAAGAGACCGTTTAAGATATTTACCTACCTTATATATAGAAGCAGAAACACGTTTAGATAGGAGGGGAACGTGTTTTTTTATCAGGGTAGATACTGTTTGAAATGTCTTCACAAGGTTTTTTATCAATATCTTCATTTTCTCACTCTCCTTGACATTATTCCTCTACCAAATATTACATCTATGGGACGTATTTTTCTATAATTTGGACAACTATTTTACACTGGCTTACATAAAATTAACGTGCCCTTAATAAAAGCTTCTTTTAAATGCTTAAGCTGTCAAAAATAAGTTAAAAAGTAATATCTCAGCACTATTTCTTATTAAAGAATGGAAGCAAATTATTCTATATAAAAAGAATTAAGATATTTGAATAAATTAAAAAAGGATATAGAGAAAAAAATGTTGAAAAATGTAAATCGTTGGTGTATTTTAGTAAATATAAAA
>JANQMT010000186.1:0-40138 GCA_028279945.1 Clostridia bacterium | reverse complement strand
TATTTTTTAATTCATCAATGAATCAATTTCAAGTTTATTATAATTCACTAGTGACTTGTTTTGTATAAATATTCTGATTTATCCAATTGAGAATTAGCTCATCTCTAGCCTTTTTAATGATTATTTTGCTTTACAAAAGTAATTCATTGATGAATTAATCCATATTTTGCTTTTCCGGCACATATTTTAATATTTTTCTGTAAGCCGTTGCTTGGCTCAGCCCTAATGCTTGGGCAACCTTGTAACTACTTTTATGTTTTTCAAAAGCCGCTTTTATAATTTTCTTTTCCAATTTTTCTATCTCTTCGTTTAACGAATTTATTCCATCAACATTAATAGAGATATGATCATCATTGCCTTTTTTTATTTCCTTTGGATGTCTGTTGTTATCTAAAGCATAATTTTCTTTATTCGTCACTATAGTTCGTTCTATATGATTCTCTAATTGCCTCATATTCCCAGGCCAATGATAACTTTTCACATAGTTTATAAATTCCTGGGTTATAGTAAAGTCTTTATTGTATTTTTTTTTGTATTTTTCAGCAAAATACTTCACTGCAGGCTCAATGTCTTCTAATCGGTCTCGTAAAGGTGGAACAATAATAGGAATAACATGTAATCTATAGAACAAGTCCAATCTAAAATTTCCTTTTTCTACTTGCTTTTCTAAATCTTTGTTACTCGCTGCAATTACTCTTAAATCTACCTCTATTTCTTCCGTCCCTCCTACTCTGGTTATCTTTCTGTTTTGTAAAAAATGTAGTAATTTCACTTGCACCATTAAAGGCAATTCACTGATTTCATCTAGAAATAATGTGCCTTTATTCGCCATCTCAATCAACCCCGGCTTGCCTTTTCGATTAGCCCCTGTAAAAGCACCACTTTCATACCCAAAAAGTTCTGATTCCAGTAAGTTTTCAGGAATCGCACCACAATTAATTTCTACTAATTTACCACCTGACCGCTTACTATTCTTATGAATATATCTTGCAATAACCCCTTTACCTACACCCGATTCTCCAATGATCAAGATGGTTGAATCCACATCCGACACTTGCCTAATGGTGTCAAGAATAGCCTTCATAGATTGGCTCTCTGCAATTAAAGTTTGTTCTCCTTTATTGCTTTCATCTGCTGATTGATGATTTTGTTCCGTTATCTTTATATATTGTGTCAAACCAATAACTTCTTCAAGGAGTTTAGTATTTGTAACCACTCTATATATTTGGTACCTTTCATCGAAAATGGGAACCCCCGTTACAACGGTTTTCTTTCCGCTATCCATATTTTGCAGTATTGAAATTTTCCGCTTTTCTTTTAATATAAGTCCGCATACAGAGGGCTTAAATACACCCCTTCTTTCCAAATCATAAACATTCTCTCGCATAACTTCTTGTCTTTTTGATATTGCAGACTCTTCAAAAGCTTTGTTAACTCTTAAAGTGATCCCTTCTCCATCCGTTACATAAATGCTGTCCGGACTGCTTTCAAATATATGATTCAGCTCTAAACTTGAATTTATGATAACCTCAACAGCATTTATAGTTCCGGTAATATCTTCTTCTAATTTAGAAAGCTTATCCACTTCTGGTAATCCAAAGCCAATAGTCGAAATTGTTTTTTTATATTTTTTCACTTTTTTATGTATTTCATCATAGAATTCTTTATATTTCATTAAACGATCATTATCATATTTTTTCATCTGATTACTCCTAAAAATCATTCTAGTATACTCGTTTGCTTAAAATCTTTTGTGAAACAATTCTTGCATACTTAAAGAGGGTTGAATCCCCATTTCTTTATTAAGTCTTTCCTTATATTTCTCGTAAATCCCAATACTTGATACCGTATCTCCCATTTGCTGCTTAATATAAATAAGCCTTTTAACCGCTTCTTCTGAAAGTGCTTCTCTTTCAATTATACTTTCAATGGCATCACATGCTGCCTTATATTTTTTTTCTTTTAAATAGATATCTGCAAGACTGTTTTGTATTTTTTCAAATGTCTTATAAAACCACGCCCTTGCCTCAAGCAACCAATCATACGCCTTATTCTCCATGTAGGCGCCTTTATATAATCTGGATATTTGTTCCATGTCATCTGTTATCATTCCTTCAAATAAATACTTATTGGCAATATGGGTAAAATCCAATGCATCACAACTTACTCTTTTAAGGTTGATCATATAATTATCTCGTTCTCGCAATAATATATCTTTAATACCTCTCTGCGCAAAAGTATTACGCAAGTAAGTACAAGTCACCCGAAAATTGTTAGCAGCACTTTTAGAATTCAATTCAGGCCAAAGGGCATCCATGATGATTTCTTTTGACATGGGTTTTCCCTGATAATGTATGAGTAGTGCAAAAAGTTCTTCTGTTTTAGATGTCCTCCATCGTAAAATATCTTCTTCATTTCCACAAGGGCAACATATAAACTGTCCAAAACATCTTACCATAAAAACATTTGACTTTACCTCATGGGTCCCACGACCCAGCTTCCTTACTATGTAATCGATCTGCTTCTTCACTTCCGCTTTATCTAAGGGCTTGAGCAGATACCCTGTAGCATGAATCTGAAAAGCATCTAAAGCATATTGATCGTGAGCAGTTATAAATACAACCTCAATATTAGGATTTTCTTTGGTCAATTTATCTCCTAATTCCAGCCCTCTCATCAAAGGCATTTCAATATCTAAAAAAGCTATATCGACAGATTGATTTTTAATAACTTCAAATGCGTCCTGAGCCGTAGTAAATGTCCCTATCACTTGAACACGCTCATCTTTTTCTATGATTCGTTCAAATCGATCTAAAGCTTTTCTTTCATCATCTACAGCAATTACCTTCAGCATAAAAAATCCCTTTCTTGTTATCTATCTCTCGTTTCATCATTCTATTTTGCCTTAATTATACAGTCATTTTAACATTTTTTCCACATTATATATTTTACATATTGTATTTAAAACAGCTTCTCAAATTAGACAGCCGAAGGAATACCCATTATCAGCTCAGGCGATATTTGGTAAAAATTTTACGACCCTGCACAAAAGTACAGGGTCGTAGATGTTTTTATTAATGATACAGTTTACTCTTCGTCTTCTTCATCTTCTTCATCTTTTGACTTACTATCCTTATATTCATCCACTTTCGTTTTAACATTTTGGATAGCATCTTCAGTCATATTTTTGACTTCATCAAATACATCGTCGGCTTTATTCTTGATATCATCAAACTTATCATTTGCAATTTCACTAAAGTCGACCACTTCTCCATCTTCTTTAATAATTTCAATTTTACATTTTGTCATCATTGCAGCTATTGTACCGCCGATTGCCGGCCAAGGTGCCAATGCCATACCTATAATACCGGCATTCACAGGAATATTAAGGATCACTTCATCATCTTTTTTGAAAACAATTTTTGAAACATTGCCTTTTTTAACAAACTCTTTTAATTTTTCAACAATCTCATTTTCTTCCATAAATTTAAATTTATTTTTGCCATCAATGTTTTCTTCTATGTATATGATTGCATCCACAACATTTCCTTTAGCGTGTTCCAAAGCTTCTTTAGCTTCCTTATAACTAACACCCGTTCGGTCCTTCACCAATTCAATTTTTTCTAAGGAAATATCCAAATTCAACACCACCTTCATATTTTATTTTTTGATAACAATTTATAAACAGGTATTTAAAAAATTGACGCTTTTCATATTATTTATTTCCATATGATGCTTTAAATATAACTGCATGAAAGTATTTAATTTTTTAAGTACCATTTTATCTAAAGATAGTTTTTCTAACTCTTTTATAGAGTGCTGTTCTATATACTTCATTACTTCTATTATAATATGATCTAAGCTTAAAATCAACGTATTGTTGTCTCTACATGATTCGCATAAAAGGCTGCCTTCTACAATACTAAAATCTTTTGTATTTTTGTCGCCGCACTTTATGCATTCTAAAAATTGTGGCATGATACCATTATATGATAAAGCCTTAATTTCGTACGCCCTGACAATCATTAAATAATCTTTTTTTCTTGATTCTATTACGTTTAAAAAATCAAGTAATAAATTAAATATTTTATTATCCGGTTGATGTTCAGCCAGTATTTTATCCGTAAATTCTAAAATGTAAGAACTGCATGCATATTTATCTATATCTTCTCCAATCTTATAAAAGCTCTTGATAACTTCTCCTTGATTCATATTATAGATATCTTTACTCTGATAGAGCATATATTTTCCATAATTAAAGGGCTGGAGAATTGCAGATGATTTACTTTTCGTATGGTAAGTCGTTGTAGACGCAACGCTTACTTTCCCAAGTTTTTGAGAAAATAATACGATTATTCTTCTATCATTTCCTGTCTTTATTTGCTTTAAAACGATACCATTGGTTTGAATAACCATTTAAATCTCCTATTATCTGTAATAACCAAAGTTTTTCAGATTCCCGCTGTTTTCTCTCCAGTTAGGTCTTACCTTAACCCAAATCTCTAGGAACACTTTTGTTCCTAAAAGTGCCTCTATTTCTATTCGTGCACTTTTTCCTATTCCCTTTAGTTTTCTTCCTTCTTTTCCAATGATGATCCCTTTATGAGATTTCTTTTCACAATATATATCTGCCTGTATATCGATGATATCTTTTTTTTCTTTCATGGACGTAATGTCTACCGCTACGCCGTGAGGGACTTCATCTTGTAAATATTGGAGTGTTTTTTCTCTGATAATTTCTCCTACTAAGAACTTTTCATGTTGGTCTGTAAGGATATCCTCCGGAAAAAACATAGGACCCTCAGGTGCCGTTTCTTTTAGTTGTTCTATTAACTCTGCTACATTTTTTCCTGAAAGTGCAGAGACTCCAAAAATATCTTGAAAAATATTCATTTTGTCATACGCATGGTATATTTCTTCAAATTTTTTGGGTTCTATTAAATCTATTTTATTAATAATTAAGAATTTAGGCGTCTTAACATTTTTAAGTGCTTCTAAGACGTATTCATCACCAGGCCCAAAGTCTGCCCTTTCATCAACGATTAACAATATAATATCCACTTCTTCAAGTGTTCTTAGCGCCATATCCGTCATATATTCGCCTAGTTTGTTTTTGGGCTTATGTATGCCCGGTGTATCGATAAAAATAAGCTGGGCATTATCTTCCGTATACACGCCTCTAATAGCATTTCTGGTCGTTTGAGGTTTGTCTGACATAATGACAATCTTCTCACCTAATATTGCATTCATCAACGTTGATTTTCCAACATTAGGCCGACCTACAATTCCTATAAATCCAGATTTATACTGCATTTGTGCCCTCCTTATGACCTAACAGACATTTTTAATTTTATTATAATCTAAATCCTTTTGGTAAAAGCTCTGAAATTTTATATGTTATCATTTCTTTATTTTCATCTAACATTATAATTCTAATATCACTGCCAAACTCAAATATAAATTGTCTGCATATGCCGCATGGAAAAGACGGTACATCATCACTGCCGCAAACTGCAATGGCTTCAAAATCTCTATATCCTTCTGAAACGGCTTTTACAATAGCTGTTCTTTCACCGCAAATGGTTGCACCATAAGATGAATTTTCAACATTGCATCCTTTAAAAACTTTTCCGCATTTTGTGAGAACAGCTGCACCTACCTTATATTTAGAATACGGTGAGTAGGATTTCTGCATTGCCTCAACGGCCATGTCATAAAGTTCTTGATCTTTCATTTTTTATCACCTTTCTTCATCTTGGTTTTGAGTATCCATTATTGTATTTTCATAAGCATTGAGTTTAGTGCTATAATCAGGAGACAATATTCCTGCACTGACAATAAGCTTTATTGCCGTATCTACCGGCATTTTAAGATGAATTAAATTTCTATCCGGAATCATAACAAACATTCCTGAAGTTGGGTTTGGTGTAGTGGGAATAAAAACACTGGTGAGTCTTTTTCCTACTTCTCCTTCTATAATAGCCGGTGCGGTAGCCGTTGTAAAACCTAATGTATAAATATCCCTTGAGGGATATTGAACCAATACGACACTTTTAAATGCCTCTTGATTTTTTTTGAGAAAAATTGTATCCTGCAATTGTTTAATAGATGAATATATGACATTTATAATAGGGATTTTATTGAGTGTTTCTTCAATATTTCTGATTATTTTTTTGCCCACATAATTAGTAGCTAAAGAACCGGCAAACAATACAATGCCTATTGTCAATATCAATCCCAATCCAATAAAACGTCTTCCTGTAATCGCTTCAATAGGCTGCTGAAAAAACTCATCAATCTTTAAAAATCCCCATATGGTAAATGTGAATGTTACCATAAGCGGTATAAGGACTAATAGGCCGGTTATAAAAGTTTTTTTAATTTTTTTCATTGGTTACTCAAGCCTTTCAAGATAAATTTCTTTCATAATTACTTCTTCTTTATTGCGCATAATCTTTTTTTCCTCGTCTGTCATGTGGTCATAACCCAATAAATGTAATATGCTATGTACTGTAAGATAAACCAATTCTCGCTGGAAAGCATGTCCATATTCTATGGATTGTTCTTCTGCTTTATCTAAAGAAATCACAACATCACCAAGACAAATGACTTCACTTTTGTTCATTTCATCTATAGAATCATATTGGGGAAAGGATAATACATCCGTAACACAATCTTTATCTCTGTATTGTGCATTCAATTGTTGTATTTCCTCATTGCTTACAAAAGATATACTAACCTCTATATTGTCAGAATCTAATTGTTCCCCTTCCACACATAATTGGATTGCTTCTTCCATTTTTATTTGCCATTGTTTTTCAATAAGCTTGTCATCATTATATATAATTTCCATCTGTTCACCTACCTTTTGGATGAATATTTATCATAAGCTTTTATAATTTTTTGTACCAATGGGTGCCTTACAATGTCGCTGTCTCTAAGATACGAAAAAGAAATACCATTAATGCCTTCCAGTATTTTCTTTGCTTCCTTTAATCCAGAGTCGCCGCCTTTAGGTAAATCCACTTGTGTAATATCTCCCGTCACCACTACCTTTGAGCCAAAGCCCATCCTAGTTAAAAACATTTTCATTTGCTCTTTTGTAGTATTTTGTGCTTCATCTAAAATAATAAATGAGTTGTCTAAAGTTCTGCCTCTCATATAGGCCAGTGGAACAATCTCTATTAATTCTCTTTCTTTGTATCGTGCTACGGTTTCTTGTCCCCATATATCATAAAGCGCATCATAAAGCGGTCTTAAATAAGGGTCTACTTTGTCCTGTAAATCCCCGGGTAGAAAACCTAGTCTTTCACCGGCTTCAACTGCAGGGCGTGTTAATATAATTTTGCTCACCTCTTTATTTTTAAACGCATTGACAGCCATAGCCATAGCCAAATAGGTTTTGCCTGTACCTGCAGGTCCGATTCCAAATACAATATCATTCTTTCGTAGAGCATTGATATATTGTTTTTGACCGATTGTTTTGGGTTTTATTGTCTTGCCTTTGTAGGTAACGCAAACAATATCCTTCTCCATACGATTGTCAGCATAGGAAATGCCTTCTCTTTTTAATTTGATAACATAATTGACTTTCTGTGTATCTAAAGTATTTCCACTTTCAATAATCGTTAACAATTCAGTAATAATGCTTTCCACTATATTGGCATCATTACCTTTAATAATGATTTCATCATTTCTTTGTATGATATTGACATCAAAATTGTCTAAAATAATCTTTAAATTATTGTCCAAATTTCCAAATAGTTCATTAAGGTGCTGTGGGTTATTAATCCCAATTCTTCGTTCTTCTTTTTGTTGAGTAATTTCCAAAGACATCCTCCCTCAGTTATTCTTAATATAACGGTATGGTTCTGACTTCTTGACCTATTTCTTCAATGGCTTCAATCATAACCCTTACTTTTATTATATTTTTTTCTTGACTAAACATCAAATCTTTATTTGCTATTTCTGCATCCTCAGGAATATTTTTCTCAATAAGTTCTTTAACTTTTACCATTATGCTCTCTTCGATTTCTTTTTTTTGCCGCTCTCGTACAGTGACATCTAAGTCTTCATATTTAATGAGACATAATTCAATTGGAAAAGGTGTGAAAGATTTAAATATTTCCGATTCTTTTCTTCTATAATGGTCAAAAGATAGAAATAATGTTCCGGAATTAATATTTGTGTCTCCAATTCTCAAATTCATTCCGTACTGCTGTTTTCCTGTTTCACTTTTTATTGTTTCCGTTTTTTCCTCAGTAATAATAAATCTATAAATAATTTTTGCGTGAACTTCACCTAATGAGTGAACATACCTTATATCTCCACTTTCTTCTATCACCATGCTGGAAATTAAAATATCACCTTTATTGATAAAGTCTCCTTTTTTAACTAATGGTGTCCCATATTTCGTAATGACTTTTTCCACATATCCCTTTTTTCTAGCTACTATATCACACGGAATATCATATGCAATAATTTCTGGCGGTTTTCTTTTTTCTACCACCTCTACTGTAACTTTGTTGCCGGAATATTTCATGCCCAGCCAAGCAATATCTTCATATTCTTTATACAAACACTTTTTTATTTCGTCCAAATCATAGTTTTTTTTATTGCCTTCTATTATACCTATTTCTGCCAAAGATGAACGCAATGCAGATTCTTTGATGGTTTCATTGCCCTTTATTTCGATTTCTGTGATAAACAGAGATTGGTAGTACAATAACGAAATAAAAATAAAAAAGCCTAGAATAAAACCTTTTTTGTATCCGGCTTTCTTACCGTAATTGGGTAATCCGCCCGTTTTTAAAATTGTAATCCTATATTTTTTATTCCGCTTTTTTTTCATTATTTTATTGAGTTTTTTCTGAGAAAGCGTGCAATCCATGGTGAAATCGTCAATTTTATGGATATGCTTTAATTCTACGCTGTCATTTAAACAGTCTGAAAGAAATTGATTGAGTCTAAAGCCTTCAACTCTTATTTTATTATACCCTTTTAGAAAAAATTTAGAAAACACCCATTAATCACCCTTTTTATTTGGAAAGAATTCTACAGAATTGATTTTACCTATTAGAACAACTCTATCATCTTTTAGATTTCTTATAGTTATGTCTTCTCCGCTAACAGCAGTAAAACGTGCACCTGTATCTGCAACCATTCCGGTACTTGAAAACGACATAATGCTTTTGACGTTATCTATAATCACTAAGTTACTGGATACTACAATACGAGGCAGATTCAAAGAAAAATCAAATAGTAAGTCCATATCTATTTCCATACTTACTTCTCCTTGTTTTTACTCTTACTAATAGTATGAATATGATTTAGGATTTATGATTAGGGAACTGAGATAAGAAAAGACGAGGGTCAAAAGATAAGTACATGGTTAATACACATCTACAATAAATTGTTATTATTTTCTAATTGTTTTAAGGCATAACGTATCTTCTTAGCTACTTTTTTGTATGCACTTTGCTTCCACTTTACTAGAAATTCTATTGTATCCATTAAGTTATTCTCTACAATAATATCTAAGAGTAATATTACCACTTCTCTATTAACATCTTTCATTTCATTTACTAATTTATTTAAATTAGATATATCCTTTGATATCATTCTGCCTATAAGTTCATTAGCATAAATAGGTTTGTATAATTCCCATCCCAATTCAGTAAAAGCAATCATTGGTAAACGTTCATTGTATGTAATTCTTAAATATTTATTCAATATCATCCAGTCTATAATTTCTGTTATTTGAGCAATTGTTTTATTACTATAATAGCCATAACTCGGGCACTTATCCAAGGAATATTCTAAGAGTTTTTTATCTTTTGAACCTTTTAATATTTTTGCAAGCATAGAGCGACCAGCAATACCAATAATTTCGTCTGCTGCTCTTAGTATATGTTTTATTTCTTCTTTAGAAAGTTCAAGAATTTCAGACTCTCTATTTAAATGCACTCTTACTCTTGATCTTTTGTTTCCCATTTTATCACCTTAATTTAATACAACTCTAATCTTTTCCTTTTTTCGTTGTTTGAATTAGTCCAACAAATTATTCAACTCACCTTTAAACGCTCGTTTCCTTGAATACAGTTTTCTATATTTTTCAACAAGTCTCAGTGTGGCGCCCATTTCACCGTTTGATTCAAGAATTTGTCCAAGATATATAATCAATTGTGCTCCTTTATAATAGCTATCACGAAATCCGCCTCCTACAACAGCATTAACTCTTTTATCCACTTCTATACTTATCCAATTTATATATAGATCTTTTACATTATTTATTGGTATATTCGTTTTCCACTTTTGTAATAATGCTTCATAATACTCAATGTTCTGTACGTAATAAGAATTTTCAATTCTTCTTATAATAAAATTTGTTATTTCCCTTTTTGCTTTTGATGGTTTATTGCCATTTTCAAGCAATATAAGAAATAATGAGATACATAATCCTTTATAGGATGTACTCCACCCAAGATATTCTTTATCCATTATACAATTTTTCTTGGCATACTCAAAATCCCCATTCAAAAATCGAATAATAGACCGTTCATTGGACGTAGAGAAATTTTCATCTAATTCTGATACATCAAAGGGATACAAACTCGTCGTGTTTATTGGTACGTTACTGGTTATGCGATATGCTTCATCAATTTTATCTTTACTGCACTTATCAAAAAGTTTTAGAAAGTTAATGGGTGATGAATCAGAAATAAATCCTTCGACCATATATTGATTATATCCCTCTACGTCATTGACTGCTTTATATACATCGGCAATCAAATATGCAATTTTACTTCGCATTTTCAATTTTTTAGGAACATTATCTATAGCATCCTTCCCTAGTTGAATGGTCTTTTCAAAAGATTTTTCAGCTATTGCTTCTTTACATAAATTGTAATAAATACTAGGATGAATGGCGGCTGACTCTCTTGCAAGTTCAGCAGCATCCATTTTTATATATGGAATTGTCTCACTTAAAAGCCGAGATACTAGATCTCCAGTTTTATTTCTCAAAAACTTATTAAATTCTGTCATAAATTCTTCTATTTCATTTATTGGTTCAGGTCCAACTGAAAGCATCCCCTCCAAAGAAACCTGTTGAAATGATGACATTTGATATTTATGATATATTGCTTCAATGCGTTTCTTATCTGTAGTTGCCTGATAGGCTGTATATAAAAAATGATTGCAAACTTCGGTCAAATCAATATATACAATTTTTTCATTAACGGCTTCTTCAATATCAAGTTGGTTATCAAGCATTTCATCTGAACCTTCGTAGCACGCAAATATATTTAGTGAAAACAAACGGTCATACAATCTGTCAGCCTCTATATAAGATTTTTCATATACTAAATTTTTTGCAAGCAAGAATGCTTCTTTCAATGTCTTACCTATAGCAAACGGATCACTATATTCATATATCCAATCGCGCTCCCCCCAATAGTCATTATCATAATCTTCATAATTTGAGCAGCTTAGACATATATCCATATTCTCTATGGAATTGCAAAACTGATATATCTTTTCCAATTCAGCTTTCCTGTCTTGCCTATTGTACTGTTTGAATTTCTGTAAAAAGTCCATTCGGTCTGCTTCTTTAGTCAAACGTGCCAGCTCAAAAATAAAATCAACCAATTCGTTCTTTTCCATTTTGTCTACATTGGACTTTACCTTATCCATAAAAGTTTTAAAATTCATATTATTTATTATTAATCTCCTATAATGATTTTACTTCCATTGAATTTGTTACTACTTTTTCGATAAGTTCAAAAAAAATGACCTTATGTAGGTCATTTTTTAATGTAATATATTTTCAACTACTTTTCTGACTATATTACCATCAGCCTTACCTTTTACCTTAGGCATGACTGCGCCCATGAGCTTCCCCATACCTTTTTTGTCTTGAATGCCTGTCTCTAACATGGCGTCTTTAACAATTTGGGTAATTTGTTCCTCAGTAAGCTGCTTAGGCATATATTGCGAAAGAACATCTATTTCTGCTTTATATTCAGCTATTAAATCTTCTCTTCCACCTTTTTCAAAATCCTTTAGAGCGTCTTTTCTCATTTTAATTTGCTTTGCAATGACATTTTGCACACCCTGTTCATCAAGCTCTTCTCTATGATCTACTTCATATTGCTTAATGGCAGCCCGAACCATATTAATTACATTTTTACGAATGCTGTCTTTATTTTTTAAGGCATCTTTAAATTCAGCACTAAGCCTGTCTTTCAAAGACATACTAATACACCTCGTTTATAATTAATATTTTTTAGCCTTTTTTCTTGCTGCTTCGGATTTTTTCTTTCTCTTTACACTAGGTTTTTCATAATGTTCTCTTTTTCTTAATTCTGACATAACGCCATCTCTTGCACATGAACGTTTAAATCTCTTCAATGCACTTTCTAAGCTTTCATTATCTCTTACTATTACTTGTGCCATGTTTTATCCCTCCCTCCGTACAATGAAATATTCTGCCATCATTATAGAATACAAGGCAAGTAAATTATAGCAGATAATATTATATCCTATTTTTGTTCAATAATCAACATCAACCTGGTGGCCACTGCATTTTTCGTCCACCCAACAAATGAAAATGTAGGTGTTGGACTGTCTGAAGCCCATCACTACCGCAGTTATTAACAATTCTATAGCCATTATCCAAACCTAAATCTTCAGCAATATCTTTTATTTTTAAGAACATTTTACCTATGAGATCAATATCTTCCTCTGCCACCGTATTGGCCGAGTCGATGTGTTTTTTAGGAATCAATAACACATGGACAGGTGCTTGAGGTTCTATATCTTTAAAAGCAAGCATTTGCTCATCTTCATATACAATTGCTGAAGGAATTTCCTTTGATGCAATTTTACAAAAAATGCAATCGGACATAATATTCACCTCCAGTTCAGTTTGAATATCTATTATCTATTTAAAAGTATACCATAAAATAATTTTTTGAAAAGAAAATATTTACTGATTTTTTATGATTCCTTTTATTCCATCTTCAAATAACTCAGCCATCATAACTTTCACAAACCGGTTTTCAATATTTGTATCACTTTTACAATATACCTTTATATAATTATCCGTTAAACCTTCATAATAGCCTGTACTTTGGTTTTTTATTTCAAACAGCACTTCCAGCATTCTACCAATAAATTGTTCGTTAAATTTGCTTGCTACAGTCTCAGATACATGGATTAATTCACTGCTTCTTTTGCTTTTTGTTATACCATCCACTTGCTGTTTCATCTCAGCAGCTTTGGTACCTTTTCGCTTTGAATATTTAAAAACGTGCACTTTCCCAAAACCAATGGTTTCTACTAATCGGCAAGTCTTCAAAAAATCATCCTCTGTCTCACCTGGAAATCCAACAATAATATCGGTGGTTATATTCATGTCGCTTCTTTTTTCTTTTAATTTTGTTACGATCTTTTCATATTCCTTGACCGAATACCTACGGTTCATACGCTCTAATATTTTCTGGCTGCCATTTTGTAGAGAAAGATGTACATGTGAGCATAATTTATCATAGCTCATCAATTGATTCATATACTCATCTGTAATGACAGCAGGCTCAATAGAGCTTAATCGTATTCTAAATTTACCCTCAATATTATTAATTTGTTCAATAACATCCAACAGAGTCCCTTCTTCTTTGGCATCAGCACCATAAAGAGCAGCGTTAATACCCGTAATAACAATCTCCTGAATACCGTTATTAATAATATTCTCAGCTTCTTCTACTATGGATTTAATTTTTCTGCTTCGAATACTGCCTCTTGCATATGGGATGATGCAGTAAGCACAAAACTGATTACACCCCTCTTGTATTTTTATGTAAGCTCTTGTGCGAGTATTCATCTGAGTGATACTCATATCTTCAAATTCTTTAATTTCTTGAAGTTCTTTTACATCTATATACTGTTCTTTTTCTTTTAAATCCTCAACGTATTGAACAATGTTATTCTTTTGATTGATGCCTACAACGGCATCTACCTCAGCCATCTTTTTCACTTCATCAGGATTGATTTGAGCATAACAACCGGTTACCACAATAATGCTTTCAGGATTCATGCGTTTAGCTCGCCTAATAATTTGCCTGGACTTTCTGTCCGACAAATTTGTAACGGTACATGTATTGATCACATATACATCAGCATATTCATTTTCTTCCACAATCTCATAATTTTTTTTCTCAAATTGTTCCTTTATGGCTTGTGATTCATATTGATTGACTTTGCATCCCAAAGTATATATTGAAGCTTTTTTCAATTTTATCAACCTTCCAATTCATATAATACTACAGCGACACACGCTGCTCCAGCTGTTTCTGTTCTCAAAATGGTTTTACCCAAAGATACAGAATGGGCACCGCTGTCACATGCTTGCTCAACTTCTTCATCTGAAAATCCACCTTCAGGACCCACAATAATTGCAATACGTTGTGCATCCATTTGGTTTCTTAATACCTGCTTAATAGAAATGTCTTTTTCATTTTCATACAGGAACAAAATCAAATCTTTCTCTTTGATATCACTCAACATCTCTTTAAAGGATAATGGATTTTTAACTTGAGGGATAATTCCTCTTTTACTTTGTTTTGCGGCTTCCATAGCAATTTTTTGCCAACGATCAACCTTTTTATGAAAATTCCCTTTATCTTGTACAACAGTTCTTTTTGTAAATACAGGAACAACATCACTTATGCCAAGTTCAACACACTTTTGAATAATATATTCCATTTTGCTCTGTTTAGGTATGCTTTGATAAAGTGATATTTTACATTTTGGATCTCTTTGAAAAACATTCTTTTCTATGATATCCAATTCAACTCTATCACTTAATATCTCTTTTATCTTTCCAACATATTCATATTGCTCAGTGTCCGAAATCTCCAGTTTGTCATCTTCTTTTAAGCGCAATACTTTTGTAATATGTTTGATATCGTCTTTATCATCAATGGTTATTGTATGATGAGAAATGTTTAGTTTTTTAACAAAAAAACGATTCATCTTTTTACTCCTGAATTGCCTCTCGCTACCAATGCAGTCCATTCCCCTTTATGCATAATTTCTAATATCTCAAATCCATTATCTTTCAGAGCACATAATACCTGATTTTCTTTTTCAAGTATAATTCCAGACGCAATCAATAATTTCTTTCCTTTTAAATTTTTTAAAATATCTTTGGAAAGCATCATAACCGCATCTGCTATTATATTGGCCACAACAATGTCAGCTTTGACATCATTATCTTTTGCTAAATCGCCTTGGAAAATATGGATTATATCATCTATATGGTTTTCTTTTACGTTTTTAAGGGCCACTTCCACTGCTACCGGATCAATGTCAATACCAAAAACCTTCTCTGCGCCCAGCTTTGCTGCAACAATAGATAATATTCCTGACCCGCATCCCACATCTAGTACGACATCCTTTTGAGCTAAGTACTTTTCCAATAACATAATGCACATAGCTGTGGTTTCATGAGTACCTGTACCAAATGCCATTCCTGGCTCAATATCGATAACAATATCGTCTTGGCTTTGTCTTTCATATTCTTCCCATTGTGGCTTAATAATGATGTTATCGGTAATGTGAATAGGTTTAAAATAAGCTTTCCAA
Organism: Clostridia bacterium; assembly: GCA_028279945.1. Taxonomy (GTDB): domain Bacteria; phylum Bacillota; class Clostridia; order Peptostreptococcales; family JAAYPU01; genus JAKSCF01. The sequence goes on along the minus strand of JANQMT010000186.1, from coordinate 24,493 downwards.
TTGTTCACCCAATCTTCGTCTTTGACATTCTTTAACGTCATCTTAAGAGTTCCTAAGTCTAATGATGGGTCAAGCTTTAAATGATTCAGAACATTTTGTAATGCAAATAACGCCTTTTTACCCTCTTCATTATCTTCAACATATATTTTTATATTAGTCTCAATATCTTTATTTTTTTCTATCGTTTCATCATCTACATAATCCCAATTGGATGGATGATGTAATAGGTATTCATATTCTTCAGGGTCTTCAATAACAAAGCTTTCAATCCCATTTTGAATCAAAACACCTGTTATGGGTTCAATCCCTTCTGAAGTCGTATAGATAACTGCTTCAATCCAATCCATAAAAACCCTCCGTGATAATTAATAATGAATAGTTAATAATTAATAATTTTTGTAGATGTTCTACGAAAATCTTCTTTTAAGTTAATATAAATTTTGCTCCGGCAAAATTATCCTTAATTATTCATTATTAATTACTAATTATTCATTGAATAAAACCTCTGCGCCAGCAGAGGTTTATTCTCTATATTCCTAACAAATCTTTCACATTGTCTAAAAAACTTTTCCTTTGTTCGTGTCCGTCTCCAAAGGATGCAGCAAGTTTTTGAAGGAGTTTCTTTTGCTCTCCTTTTAATTTCTTAGGTACTTCGACGATAACTTTGACGTATAAGTCTCCTGTTCGATGGCTGTTAACCTGTTGAATACCTTTTCCTTTGAGGCGGAACACAGTTCCTGATTGTGTTCCGGGATGAATTTTATAAGTAACTTTTCCATCTAACGTAGGCACTAGTAAATCGTCACCTAAAGCAGCTTGTGGGAACGTAATCGGCATCTCTAATATTAAATCGCTGCCATCTCTTTTAAATACTTTATGAGGCTGTACAGCTATAATAACATATAAATCTCCATTAGGTCCGCCATGTGTTCCCGGCTCACCTTCACCTCTTAATGAAATGACAGAGTCATTATCTACACCGGCAGGTATCTTAACTTTTAAGTTAACTTTTTTCCTTAATTTGCCCTCACCGTGACAGGCTTTACATGGATTTTCTATAATACTTCCTGTCCCGCCGCAACGGTCACAAGGCCTTACATTAACAAACTGTCCAAAAGGCGTTCTTTGTTGTGCTCGAACTTCTCCGGTTCCATTACAGGTTGGACATGTTGTTTTTGAGGTATCATTTTCTGCACCTGAACCATGACATTTTTCACATTTTTCATACCTTAAAACGGTAAATTCTTTTTCTGCACCAAAAGCTGCCTCTTCAAAAGTAATGGTAAGTCGTTGTTGTATATCGGATCCTTTTGCCGGACCGCTTCTGCGTCTGGAAGACGAAAAACCGCCGCCAAACATATCAAATATATCACTGAAAATATCTTCAAAGCCGCCAAAGCCAGCTCCACCGCCGAAACCTCCGGCACTGGGATCTACTCCGGCATGACCAAATTTATCATATCTATCTTTTTTCTGAGGATCTGAAAGTATTTCGTATGCTTCATTGACTTCCTTAAACTTTTCTTCTGCTTTTTTATCTCCTGGATTTTTATCAGGATGATATTGCATGGCTTTTTTTCTAAATGCTCTTTTTATCTCATCAGATGAAGCCCCTTTACCGACACCCAGAACCTCATAAAAATCATTTCTTGACAATATCTCACCCTCTTTAGAGTACTATTATATTTTATGCTGAATATCTTATTACATTAACATAATAATTTCAACTACTATATATCAACTACGCAAATCTTATTTTACATTTACGTAAAATATTTTCATGCATTAACAGCCTCAAAGCACCTCCTAAAAGGTGCTTTAAGACTTATTAGTCAATTATTTTTTTTCTTCTTCGTCATCCACTACTTCATAGTCTGCGTCTACGACATCATCGTCTGTTTTAGCTTCTGCTGCCTGTGCTTGTTGGTCACCTTGTTCTTGTGCAGCTTGCTCATACATTTTTTGTGATAATGCATGGAATGAAGTTGTCAATTCTTCAGTTTTAGCCTTTATTTCTTCAATGTCATCGGCTTCAAGTGCTTTACTCAAAGCTTCTCTAGCCGCTTCAATTTTTTCTTTTTCTGAAGCGTCTACTTTATCGCCAACTTCTTTTAAGGCTTTTTCTGTTTCATATACCAATGAATCCGCTTTATTTCTTACTTCTACAGATTCTTTCTTTTTCTTATCTTCTTCTGCATATTGTTCAGCTTCTTTAACTTTTGCTTTAATCTCATCATCACTTAAATTAGTAGAAGCCGTAATGGTAATACTTTGTTCTTTTCCGGTGCCTTGATCCTTAGCACTTACATTTACAATACCATTAGCATCAATGTCAAAAGTTACTTCAATTTGAGGAACACCTCTTGGCGCAGGTGGAATACCGGTTAATTGGAATCTGCCTAAAGTAATGTTGCCTGAAGCCATTTCTCTTTCACCTTGTAATACATGGATATCGACAGAAGTTTGATTATCCGCTGCGGTAGAGAACACCTGGCTTTTCTTAGTAGGAATCGTTGTATTACGATCTATAAGTCTTGTAGATACACCGCCTAGTGTTTCGATACCTAGTGATAATGGTGTTACATCCAGTAGTAATACGTCTTTTACTTCACCTGTTAACACACCGGCCTGAATGGCAGCTCCAACAGCAACACACTCATCTGGGTTAATGCCTTTATGTGGATCTTTATTGGTTATTTTCTTAACAGCTTCTTGTACGGCAGGTATTCTAGTTGAACCGCCAACTAAAATAACTTTATCAATATCTGAACTGCTGATACCGGCATCACTTAGTGCTTTTTTCATTGGGTCTATGGTCTTATCAACTAAACTATTGGACAATTGTTCAAATTTTGCTCTGGTAATATCCATATTTAAGTGAAGTGGTCCATTTGCCGTAGCCGTGATAAATGGTAGATTTACATTGGTTGTTTGGGTTGAAGAAAGCTCTTTTTTTGCTTTTTCCGCTGCCTCTTTTAATCTTTGCAGCGACATATTGTCTTTTCTTAAATCTACGCCATGCTCTTTTGCAAAAGCATCTGCAACAAAGTCAATAAGTACTTGGTCAAAGTCGTCACCACCAAGGTGATTGTTGCCATTGGTTGCAAGAACTTCAAATACACCATCACCCAGTTCTAGGATTGAAACGTCAAATGTTCCACCACCTAAGTCATATACCAATATTTTTTGATGTTCTTCATCTTTATCTAAACCATAAGCTAACGATGCAGCAGTAGGCTCATTGATAATTCTCTTTACATCTAAGCCTGCAATTTTACCGGCATCTTTTGTTGCCTGTCTTTGACTGTCTGAAAAATATGCCGGTACAGTGATGACCGCTTCAGTCACTTTTTCACCTAGATAAGCTTCTGCATCAGCTTTCAATTTCATTAAAATCATTGCTGAAATATCTTGAGGCGTATGTTTTTTTCCATCTATTTCTGCATGATAGTCCGAACCCATATGTCTCTTAATCGATAATATTGTTCTATCTGGATTGGTCACAGCCTGCCTTTTAGCTGTCTCACCTACAAGTCTCTCACCGTTTTTTGCGAATGCTACGATAGAAGGTGTGGTTCGATTACCTTCCACATTAGGTATTACGGTTGGTTCACCGCCTTCAAGTACCGAAACACATGAATTAGTTGTTCCTAAATCGATACCTATTACTTTTCCCATTTTCTTTTCCTCCTTGAATTTTGTAACTATTAAATTATTTTAGTTGTTATTTGCCGAAATGACAATCAATAGTTTTAAATTATAAATTTTTATTCTGATACTTTTACCATACTTGGACGAATGACTTTTCCGTTAAGCAAATACCCTTTTTGCAAGGTTTCAGTAATTATATTACTCTCTTTATTCTCAACGGGTTCCTTCATCACAGCATGATGATAATTTGGATTAAATTGTAAATCCTCTGTTTCAATTTCTTTAAGCCCAAACTTTTCAAGCACTTCATTAAATTGCTTAAAAATCATGCGAATGCCGTCTGATAGGTTTTGTTCTTTTGAGTCATCTATGCTACCTATAGCTCTTTCAAAGTTATCCAATACGCAAAGTAAATCCATCATAATTTTTTCATTTGCATAACTGAATACTTCTTTCTTTTCACTTTCAGTTCTTCTTTTAAAGTTTTGAAAATCAGCTGCCAGTCTCATATACTTCTCGTTTAATTCACAATTTTCTTGTAATAGCTTTTCATGGTCGTCTTGTTGGATATTTTCTTTCTGGGTATTATCTTCAGAAGATTCATCTTCCATCTGCGTTTCAAATGGGTTTATATCTTCATCATGCAATGCATTGTCATTTAGAGTTTCTTTTCCCATGGACATCACCACCTATTTATCATTATTTTTTATCATCATTAATTTTATAGACCTTACTAATATTGTGAGTCATATATTCCATAATAGAAGTAACTTCATCGTACTTCATTCTTGTAGGTCCTATAACACCCAGCTTTCCTACCACTTCGCCATTAATAGTATATGTTGCAGTAATCAAACTGCAATCCTTCATTTCATTATCTTGATTCTCCTGCCCAATCGTAATCACCACACCACTATCTCTATTGACCAATACTTCGGTTAAATGATCTTTCTGACTGAGCATTTCCATAAAATCTTTTGCCCTTTGAATATTGCAGTATTCTGGAAGTGAAAAGATATTTGTAAGACCGTCCATATATAATTGAACATCCAACATACTCTCTAAAGTAGATAGAAAGTTTGGCATAACATTTTTCATAATTTTATGCATGGTTTCAATGTCTTCTTCAAAATCCTTTATAATCTCCATCTTTGTAATACTAGACAGGGTTCTGCCTTTATAGTTGTAAGTCAGTACCTTTGAAAGCATAAAAAGATTCTCTTCCGTATACCCGCTACCTATTTTGAGTACCGTGTTATTGATCTTGCCTGTCTCAGTAACAATCATTAACAATACATTCTCATTATCAACCGGAACGAGCTTTATGTATTTTAGCTTATTCTCATCATTTTTCGGTGTAAGAGCAAATGATGTCAGCTGAGTTAACTCAGACAAAATATTTGAAGCTTTTTGAATGGTTTTATCCAATTCAATTAAATCATCAAGAATCTTCTCTCTTATCAACTTTTTTTGCTGACCTGTGAGAATATACTTATCCATAATACTATCTACATACAGCCTATAAGCTTTATCAGAAGGTACTCTGCCAGCTGAAGTATGAGGCTGCTTTATGTATCCCATATCTTCTAAATCTGCCATTTCATTTCTAATTGTAGCCGGGCTAATACCCAGATCATACTTTTTAGATAAAGTACGTGAACCCACCGGCTCTGCAGATTGAACGAAATCTTGAATAATGGCCTGCAGTATTTTAAGCTTTCTTTCACTTAAATCCATTTTACTCACCTTCTTGTTAGCACTCTATCGAGTCGAGTGCTAACTCTATGATTAAGTTAACATCAAAATATATTTTTGTCAATACAATATTTTACAGTTAGTAAAATTTTTTTTCATATTATATCAACAACTTTATTGCTTTTCTTATAGAATAAATTCTGACATTATTCTATTGGATATATCCAAACCTTTATTGCTCAACATTAATTGATTATTCTTTTTTACCATCCATTTTCCTAAAATAAATTGATGAATCTGCTCTTTATAGCAATCATATATATTTAAATTAAAACGCTTTGTAAAATCATCTAAGTCAATGCCTTGTATTTTTCTTAGCCCTGTAAAAATATATTCAGATATCTCGTCATTCCTAGTATTTTGATGCTCCCATACTTTATTATCTAAATTATCATTTGCATTTTTTATGTATTTATTTAAATCTGTTTCATTGCTAAATCTCCGTCCTTGAAAATATGAATGGGCCCCGGCACCAATGCCAATATATTCATCCATTGACCAATACTTCATATTATGATGACACATATATAAATCTTTTGCCATATTAGAAATCTCATAGTGCTCATAACCTCTGGAACACAACAGATCAGCAGCACCCCAATACATCTTTCGATCCATATCCTCATCCAACTCTTTTATTTCACCTAAAGCCTTCCTATTAAATAGAGGTGTATTTTCTTCTATTATTAAACTGTAAAATGAAATATGCTCCGGTTGAAGACCAATGGCTTGTTTGACGGTATCCATCCATTGGTCAATATTTTGGTTAGGAATGGCGAACATCAAATCAACATTAATGTTTTCAAACCCGGCTTTACGCGCTTCACCATAATTCTTCAAAAAATCATTTCTATTATGAATTCGGCCTAAAAAACCAAGCACCCTATCGTCCAAAGATTGTACACCTAAACTCAATCGATTGATACCCGAAGCAATATAATAGGATAACTTATCCATGTCCAAAGTCTTAGGATTGGCCTCAATCGTAAACTCCAATTTTTTTGACAATTTAAACCCATACAAAGCTTCTATTATCCTGTCCAACACCTGACTCGACATCAAAGAAGGCGTACCCCCACCCAAAAAAATCGTATCCACCTCATATCCCCCCAGCTTATCCTTCCACCTCCCCAACTCCAACGCCACAGCCTCAGCATAATCCCTATAGACATCTTCATCACGAATTTCAAAAGAAAGAAAATCACAATAATTGCACTTTTTTACGCAAAACGGAAAATGCAAATATAGTCCTAATTTTTTCATTTTAAGCAACCTCCTTTTGAACCAGGGGACAGATTGAGATTTTGTGCAACAAAATCTACCTTTTCTAACCTTCTCTTTCTTACAACTATGCACATTAACATATCACTAACTCAGGGAGATGTGTGGTGTACAATTTGTAATGCAGAGGTACTGTTTTAATGGAGAGCAACGGAATTAAAACCAAAGGGTTCATCATACTTTGCAAAGGTTTAGGGCACTGACCGTTAAGCTGTAATACTTTTTTATCATCTTACCCTTTGTTTACCTCGAAATGAAAATTTTACACCACACAGCTCCCGAACAATAATCAAGACATAAGAGGTTTACAAAAACTACTTTGCTACAATACAATTTGTGCATTAATTCTCTGTTTCAATAAAATTACAGGAATCTTGCTGTCAAGATTCCTGTAATTTTATATTACTTTTTATCATCATACTTCAACACTGCCGTAAATGCCTCCTGCGGCACTTCTACTTGACCAAACTGTCTCATACGCTTCTTACCTTCTTTTTGTTTTTCAAGAAGCTTCTTCTTTCTTGAAATGTCCCCGCCATAGCATTTCGCCAAAACATCTTTTCTCATCGGCTTTACCGTTTCTCTAGCTATGACCTTAGTCCCAATAGAGGCTTGAATGGGTACAGCAAACATATGCCTTGGGATAACTTCTTTTAATTTTTCACAAACAAACTTGCCTCTGCTTTGTGCTTTACTCTCATGAACAATCATAGAAAAAGCATCAACCATCTCTTTATTCAATAATACGTCCAGCTTAACCAATTTTGATCTTGCATATCCCTTTAATTCATAGTCCAATGAGCCATATCCTCTTGTCTTTGATTTTAATGCATCAAAGAAATCATAAATCACTTCATTCAGAGGCATATCATAATGCAGCATGACTCTTTTCTCATCTAAATATTCCATGTGCTTCATTGTACCACGTCGATCTTGACACAATTCCATAATACTTCCTACATATTGATTAGGAACCATAATATTGGCCTCTACAATAGGTTCCTCCATATATGAAATTTTTTGTTCTGCAGGTAAATTACTTGGATTTTGTATCATATCTACAGAACCATCTGTTTTATATACTTTATAAATAACACTTGGAGATGTGGTGACAATAGCTAAATCAAATTCTCTTTCTAGCCTTTCCTGTATAATCTCCATATGAAGCAGACCCAAGAAACCACATCTAAATCCAAATCCTAATGCAACGGAAGTTTCCGGTTCAAATACAAAAGCAGCATCATTCACTTGCAGCTTTTCTAAAGCATCACGTACATTTTCATATTTTTCACCTTCAGCAGGATAAATACCACAATAAACCATTGGCACGACTTTCTTATAACCCGGTAAAGGCTCCTCCGTGGGATCATCTGCAAGGGTTATGGTATCCCCAACTCTGGCATCGGCAACCTGTTTTATACTTGCAGTGATATATCCCACATCTCCTGCAGAAAGCTTTGAAACAGGTGTAGCATGGGGTGAAAAAACGCCTACCTCAGTAACCTCATAGTTTTTCTCTGAGGCCATCATTTTGATTTGATCTCCTTTTTTGACCTCGCCATCTATGACACGAATATAAACCGTAACACCTTTATAGTTGTCATAAAACGAATCAAAAATCATTGCTTTTAATTTGCCATTCTCATCCCCTTCAGGGCAGGGGATTTTATGAACTATGGCTTCCAGCACATCTTCAATATTCAGACCTTCTTTAGCTGAAATTAAAGGTGCATCCTGCGCATCTATCCCAAGGATATCTTCTATCTCTGTTTTTATTTCTTCTGGTCGAGCACTGGGTAAATCAACTTTATTAATAACCGGAACAATTTCTAAATCCTCTTCTAATGCCAAATATACATTGGCCATAGTCTGTGCTTCAACACCTTGTGTCGCATCTACAACTAATACAGCCCCTTCACAGGCTGCTAAGCTTCTGGATACTTCGTAGTTAAAATCTACGTGTCCTGGTGTATCTATTAAATTAAATTCATATTCTTTGCCGTCTTTAGCCTTATATGCCATTCTTGTTGTTTGAAGCTTAATGGTTATACCTCTTTCTCTCTCTATATCCATATTGTCGAGAAATTGGGCTTTCATATCTCTTTCAGAAACCAATCCGGTTTTTTCTATCATCCTATCTGCAAGGGTTGATTTACCATGATCGATATGTGCAATGATACAAAAGTTTCTTATATTTTCTTGTGTACCGCTCATGATTTCCTCCTACTACATTTTTCTTCAATCTAGAAAGGTCGCTATTATTCAACAGCCACCTTTATACATCAACATATTATAACATAATATATAATAAAAAGTATCCAATTTTTTCTTAAAATCATATCTTTTGAATGCCTTTAGGAGAAAAATCTTTATCCTTTATGAGTTCTTCCCATTTTCTTCTTATCTTATATATAGAGATTTTTGTCTTTGTAGCAAAGGTATTGATCTTTTCCCCAATATCTTCAATAACCTCTTTACTATTTACATCCAGTTCATACCCAAGTAAAAAAATTTTAATCATTTCACTATCCATTCGTTTACATCCTAGGACCATTTCTTTCTCGAATCCCATCATATTGCTGTATTCATTATCCACTACAAAAACCCCTCCAAATAAAAGAAAGATAAGAAAAAAAATTAAGATTTTTTTCTTCTTCCATTCTTTTTTATCTTTATTGTGTTTTATCTTTTGTTCATATCTGCCCATTCATATCACCGTATCAATATTAATGCCATCTCTTATAAGAAATTCTACCTACTTTTTAATGTCTTGAATCACTTCATAAAGTATTTCTGAAAAACAGTCAGCTGTCTTTAATGCTTCTTTTGTATAGTTTTGAGTGTCACCCATTTCCACAAGCATATAATAATCCGACACATACTGATTAAATTTATATGGCTTTTCAATGATGCCTTTTCCTAAACCGGGATATAACAGGTCACTTTTATATAAAAAATAATCTGCAAAAGTTTTAAGTTCTGATGCATTATCATTCCCAGTACCTAGAACCAATCTATAGCAAGCCGCTTTGTCTCCATCGATAGTCAGTAGTTCATCAGGGGTTTTCTTATAATCCGATGCATCTCTGTGTAAATCTATAACTATTTTAACCGATTTATATTTTTCTAATCCTGCCGTAATGGTTTTTAACGACCTTGCATAAGATTTACTATAAGATGGATAATCATGCACAGTTTTGTTATGAATGACCTTTATACCCATTTCTTCTAGGTTTTTAGCAATTCTTTCACCGACTTCCCTTACAGTGCTTGATTCCTCAACAGAATGAAAGTTGCCTTCCCTCTTTGGTAAATAAGATTCCGTTGCATGGGTATGATAAAGATATACGACTGGTTTTGTAAAGTCAATTTCTTGTTTCTTAGGAAGTTCTTGAGAAGATACAACTTTATAGTCCGTAGATATATTTGTATCAGGTAATTGCTCTGCTTCGGATTCATCTATGATGTCATTGATGTTATTTCTAAAATCACTATATTCTATTGGTATTGGTGTTTTTTCTGAAGCTATTTCAACATAGTTCCCTGTCATAGTCGGGTACATATTGGTAAAAATTCTTTGATATATGCTGCTTTTCTCTCTTTGAGGGGTTGGTTGGCTCCTATCTAATTCTAATCCTCTGCTAAATACTGGAAAAACATTTTCTATACATCCTTCAAAAACAGTTTTCTCATCCTTTTCAGCTTGTACACCCATGTAATTATCAAAAGAAAACGCTGTCAGAAAGATTAAAGCGCAGGTAAACATAGCGACTACCACAACTGAGTTTGAAAGCCAACTTTTCCTTTTATTCAACTTTGCACCTCTTTTCATACTGTTATCTTAGGTGGTATGATGCCTACGCCATACCACCTATAAAATTATATGAAAAAGTAAGTTCTGTTATGATTAATTTAAATATCGATTAACATCATCTAACTCTAATCCGGGATGTAAAGTCATATTAATTGAATTAGAAATAATCTGAGAAAAATCCAGTACAACTTTATCGATATCATTGGCGGTTACAATGGATTTGTTGATGCATGATGCTAACATGCTTTGCATTTGTTCAGTATTTTGGCTGATGACTTCTGAAAGCTTTTTAAAGAACCGGCCCAAATCATTTTCTTTTTCACATTCTCCTAATTCCTCAATGGTATCGAATACCATGGTAAAAGAGTCAATAACTGTAGGTACACCAATTGCTATAACCCTAGCACCCAGACTATCACCATTTAGCTGAAGCCTATTATTGCCCACACCAGCACCCGGACTAACACCGGTATCCGTGATTTGAATGGTTGTATTGATTCGTTCCATTCTTCTGGCTGCCAGTGCATCTACCGCTATGATAACATCCGGTTTGACTTTTTCCACTGCACCCTTTAATATTTCTACCGTCTCAATGCCTGTTGTGCCCATAACCCCGGGAATCAGCGCACTAACACACGCCATGGTTTCATCTTTATCTTTTTTATATGTTACAAAAAAATGACGCGTTACTTTAACTTTGGACACCACCAATGGTCCTAAAGCGTCCGGTGTCACTTTTTCGTTACCTAATCCTACAACCAAAACCTTAAGATCATCTTTAAAATCAATAATTTGAGAGAGTTCTTTGGATAAAGCCACGCTGACTTCATCTTTTAATTCCGAATCTGCATTTCTTATTCCTTTCACTTCTAATGTAATATAATTTCCTTTTGGTTTGCCCAGAGCTTGAGACCCGTTTTCATCCGTTATCTTAATACGGGTTATGCCCACTCCGCCTATTTGATCTTGATCTACTTCAACACCGCTGATTTCTATATCATTTTTTTCATCATACATTTCCTTGCTTTCAATTGCCAAATCCGTTCTAAACATTTTATACCTCCAAGTATTTTATATGTTTTTTATGTTTGTCTGTATTTTTTATATTTTTGCCATTTAACCCCTTAATATTCAATGAAGTTGGGATAAAAAGCTTGTAAAAAAGTTATAATAATATAAGGTTTTATGGTTTAGAAAATATTTCTTGATTAATTAAACCATAAGTGATAGAATACTAACTGCAATATTCAACGTGAGAGGGGTGAATTAAATGGCAAATATTAAATCTGCAAAGAAAAGAATCTTAGTCATCAACAAGAAAACCGCTAGAAATAGACGTATCAAAAACAATCTTAAAGCAGTTCTTAAGAACTTTGAGACAGCTTTAACAGAAGGTAATTTTGATTTGGCTAAAGAAAAACTAGTATTAGCAGAAAAGAAACTTAAAAAAGCTGCAGTGAAGAATATTCTTCATAAGAATGCTGCTTCAAGAAAAGTTTCCAGATTAACTAAAAAATATAATGCGGCGGTTAAAAATGCAGGTTAAGCCATAACACCCGTCCATTCCCCACAAGAATAAAAAGAGAGGCCAACCCAACCTCTCTTTTTCTCAGTGAAGCCCTAGCAGTAATCTTTGATTACGTCGCAGGTCTCATACAGAAATTCTCCAATCTTCGATTGGTTAGAATTTTTCAGTTCTTAAAATTTTTCTTCAGTTTCATATTTCTCTCGATATTTATGCAGCACAGCCTTTCCATGAGGCATATAAAAAATCTTAAAGCGTTGATTATCTGGAGATTTATAAATCTGATGTGCATTTTCACTTCTATGAAGCATTGTCTCTTTTAATTCTTCATCTTCAGTAAATTGAATATCTCCCGTAATTTGAACATAGGTTAAATCATCTGCAGTACTGCAAAAACTGACCTTTGGATTATTCTGCAGCTCTCCATATACCTTTTTATCATTTGACGTATAGAAAAAGAAACCATCATCGGTCTTAAATCCATATTCAAATGGACGCACATATGGTTGTCCTCCAACTGAAGTGGCTAAATTACCATACTTATTCTTTTCCAAAAAATTCACTATTTCTTCCATACTCATTTTCCTCCTTTTTTTACGATTATTTTATCTAACTGAGCCCAGATTATTCATAGAAACTCATAAAAAGGTGCAACTCTTTCGAATGGATTATGAGTGATGAGCTAAATTCTAAAATATATTTTCAAAACTCATTTTTTATGTTTATTTTGAATATAGTTTAGAAGGAGGTTGATGGACAATGAAGGAAAAAATCATTCAACCTAAGAATTACGATTTTAGTAACATTAAAGGCATTTCAATGAATCAACTCCAGCAGCACTATACCCTCTACAAAGGCTATGTTTCCAGCTATAATAAAATCACTGCTATACTCAATGAGAAAAACAGCTTAACCACAGGTGCCACTTATAGCGAAGCCCGAAGTTTAGCACTGGGAGAAACCTTCTCCTTAAACGGCACAAAGCTTCATCAATACTATTTTGAAAATTTGGGCAGTATGCAGGATCGCCCATTTGGATTGATATACAAATGGATAACAGAAGACTATGGATCATTTTCTCACTGGAAAAAAAGATTTACGGAGATTGCTTTATCTGTTAGAGGATGGGTAGTATACACTTATGATCCCATTGATTCTCGCACGCACATTATTGGTCAGGACAGTCATGACATGGTCAGTATTTGGAGCTCCGCTCCTCTTCTTGTTTTGGACGTTTATGAACATGCTTATATGATTGATTTTGGTATCGACCGTAAGGCATATCTTGAAGTTTTTTACCAAAACATCAATTGGGAAGTCGTTAACGAGCGTGCTGCAGAAGCGATGATTACTTTACGAAAATAGACAAAATAAAAAAAGCGGACACACCGCTTTTTTTATTTTGATCAGGGTAGTATATATTTACCGACCAATTCTTTTCTATAAGCTTCTACAGCTTCAAAATTCATATTCGGTATATAATTTTTCTCTAACAAATCATGTGTTTTTTTAGATTTTTTAATGGACTGCACACCTTTTTGTAATAACTCATCCATTAAGGCACAGCTGTGGTCAATCAAATCTTTATAGCCTTTAATTTTTCCCCAATCGATGTAATCATTAAAATCTATTTCTTTATATCCCGTTATATCCAATTTATGATAATAGTTAAAAGTCACAAATGCCGTTCCTAAATCAGGAATTAATAAGTGTTCCATTTTGGTTTCCGGATCCATGGGACAATAGTAGGCCTCTACATTAAAACCTCTATATAACGCACTATTCATTACTATACTTAATATCTTTTCTCCACCCATCCCAATAGGCGTATGTAAGACATACACTCTTTTATATCCGTTGATTAAGCTGTCTATATAATTAATGGGTCCTTCCGGAGTAATAGCACTTGCAAAGAATTTCTTAATTTTTCCTTTTTGCTGAGTTAATTCTTTATGAATCAATTCTTGATTCACAATACCTGCGGCTATCTTGAATATTTCTTCTACATTTAATGCAGACTCATATATGGCATTCATGTTATCGTATATTTTTTTTGCCGCCCCAATATAATTGTAAGCCATTTTAAAATTAAATTTGATCTCATCATTACAATTAAGTACGTCTTCTCTATTTCCTCTAATAGCCGTTTCATCCCAATAATCACCCAAATTGATAATCATATCTACCGCACCGGGATTTTTGGGATCCACTATATGTGATGTGGTTCTTACTGCGAAACACAGAAATATCCTATAAAGTGATGGATTATATCTATAAACTTTGTCGGAATATTAAAACAACTAAGAATTGTACAATGAACTGATTTAAATAAGATTATATAATTTTAAAAAAGACCCTGTAATTTAAATTTATAAAATTAAAGGAGGACGATTATGAAAGCTATAATCTTAGGAGCAGGCGTTATAGGTGGGTATGCAGCTCAATGCTTAGTTGGTTTTAACGAATTGACAGAGGTTTGCATAGCAGATATTAATGAGCAAAATGCAAAAGAATATGCTCAAACTTTAGGAAGTATGGCAACCTACAAACAAGTAGACATCTATACCCCTCAACAATTACGACAATCATTAAGAGGCTATGATGTTGTAGTCAATTGTGTTGGCCCATTTTATAAAAATGCTGACCTAGTTATAAAGGCAGCTATAGACGAAAAAGTTAATTTTGTGGATATCTGTGATGATTATGATGCTGCAGAATTATTGCTGTCATATAACGAAGAATGCAAAACAGCCGGTATTACAGCCATAATATGTGCCGGCGCCAGCCCGGGAATGATGAATATCTTTGCAGCTATCGGTGCAAGTAAAATGCAGCAAGCTGAAGAAATTGACACAAGTTGGATCGAAAATAGTATAGATGCGGTAGGCGCTGAAACTGTATTTTATCACGCGGCACACTTTGTAGATGGACTTATTCCTCAATTTTTAGATGGCAAACAAGTCAATGTGCCGGCATTATCAGGAAAAGAAGAATTTGATTTTCCTGCAATCGGAAAATACCCGGTTTATTTTGTTGGACATCCGGAGCCTGTTACAATTCCAAGATTTATAAAAGGTTTGAAAAAAGTTACCAACAGAGGCAACGGCTATCCATTATCTCAAGATTATAAAGAAAGCTTCTTAGGTTTTTTAGCTCAACTGGGATTTACAAGTAAAGATATTGAAGTTAATGTTAAAGGCAACATGATTACACCAAGAGATTTCCTATGCAGTTATCTCCCTATTGTTCTAAGCAGCGAGCTTCCGGAAGAGTTTGAAGTTACGGACGTAGAAAATATGCCCCATTTTATAACAAGAGTTGATGTGAAAGGATACAATCATGGTCAACCTGCTCAAATCATATATTTTTCAACCTGCGAACATACCAAAATTGCAACAGGCGGCACGTCTGCATATATTGCCCGTCTCATAGTAAACGGCAGCATGAAAACCAAAGGCGTAATGGGACCTGAAGCTTGTGTAGAGTCTATGGATCAAAATAATTATTTTAAATATATGAAAGAACATGGCGTTACCATGTCTGAAGTAATAAAAACTGAAACTGAGTTAGGTGTATCATCCTAGTAAAGAAAATTTGTCTATTATTCTCAAGATTTATTCCATATCTTTGCTAAGAATCGTACCTATTCTTCACGGAATAGGTACTGAACTCATTATTATAAGGTAATATAATTAAGCTAATTTAAAACCGAAAGGAGAAAAAATAATGAGGTACATGGTTCTGGGTTCAGGTGAGGTTGGCTCTGTTGTTGCAAAGGATTTGGGAAGCATTAATGAAACAACACAAGTATGCGTTGCGGATATAAATCTAGAAGCAGCTCAAAAACTGTCGCAACAAATTGGTTCTAAAGCCGATGCATGTCGAATTGATATTTATGAGAAAGATGGTCTTTTAAACTCAATAAAGGGCTATGATGTGGTGGTCAACACTGTAGGTCCATTTTACAAAACCGGTACAATTGTTTTAAAAGCATGTATTGATGCCAAAGTAAATTACGTGGATATTGCAGATGATTCTGCTGCTGTAAAAGAACTCCTAAAATTTGAAAAAGCGTGTGAAAACGCCGGTATAACGGCTATTATTTCCCATGGCGTGAGTCCCGGTGTTACAAATATGCTTGGACTGCTAGGGGCAACAAAGATGGATGAAGTAGATGAAATAAATACCTCATGGGTAGAAAGCAGTCTCGGCTCTGCTATCGGACCTGCTAATATTTGGCACGGATTGGAAATGGGCAGCGGAATGATTCCTCAGTTTCTCGATGGTAAATTAGTAGATGTTCCTGCTATTTCAGAAGCTGAGAGTCTAAAATTTCGTGAACCCCTTGGAGAGTACCCCGTCTATTACGTGGGTCATGGAGAACCGGTATCTCTTCCTAAGTATATTAAAGGATTGAAAAAGGTTACCAACAAAGGTAATTTATGGCCGGATGTTATGGATTTTAATATTCTTACGGTTTACGACAAGATTGGCCTAGCCGGTACTGATACGTTGAAAGTAGGAGAAGTGGAGCTTTGCAAAAGAGACATTGCTGCTTACAGTCTTTTAGACATAATAGATTCATTAGGTGAAACCATTGCCAAAGAATTTGAGAACGTAGAGGATATAGGTTTCCAAGTACGTGTCGATGTAAAAGGTAAGATAAAGGGCCATCCGGCTCACTTTGTTTACACTTGTTTTACCGATATGAATCAATCTACCGGGTTGTCGGCTTCATACGGCGCTCAATCTATTGCCAGTGGAAAAGTTAATGCAAAAGGTCTTTTTGCTCCTGAAGGCTGTCAAGACCCCAATGCATTCTTCCAACACCTTGCAAACAAAGGGTTTACGATTTATGAGACAAAAACAGTCGAAAGCATACTTAAGAATCAAAAAGAATTGCTTGCTGCTACAATTTAGAGAATACGCCGATTTATGACAATATAAAAGATGGGCATAGAGTTTCGTCAGCTCTTCTTTTATATTGTCAATTATAAAATCCATATATTTATCGTATCTCAAATTTCCATTTACGAACTGAATCATTTCCATATGTGCTTATATAGTTTTGAACGAAGCATTGTAACTGCTCAAAATATTCATTTTCCCATAATTTATTAGATTGGAGTATCATACAAGGATTTATATAATTCTTTTTCAATAAATTCATAACCATCATTACTTTATTCCAATTATGCTGCATCCCTTCACATTTATCTTTGATCCTAATTTCCATATCATCTGAAAATAAGCCATTAATTCGTATGTTTTCAATCCCAATTACTTTTAGAATATATTGAAATTGATTTTGTCCGTCTTCGTCACATAAATCTATGGCATGAAATAGGTAAGCAGGTTTCTTCCATTGATTTAGGAAAAACTCAGCAGAATCATATAAATCAATCTCTATCCATTTTAAATGAGTCTCATAAACTTTTTCCGATGCCCCTTCAGCTAAATTTGTCATTTTTTTTATTGCATCTTGCAAATTTATAGCTTCATAGCATTTTATATGGTGAATATTACCCATTTTTTGCTTGTTTTTTTTTCGAAATTCCTTTGGCCCTTCCGGAAAAAAATGATTAAAATATTTGTAGAAATATCTAGGCGCAGAAAAGCCGCACTCCAAAGCAATTTCTGTGATATTTTTATCTGTTCCCAATAAAAGCTTAACCGAATGCCCAATTCTAAAATAATTTAATACATATTGAAAGGTGTCTCCTGATAAGGTCTTAATGATGTAAGATAAATAATCTAAATTTAAGTACTCTTTAGCAGCAATATCTTCTAATGTAATCTTATTAACAAAATTCAAATCATTATATATATAATTAAAAATTCGCCTGCTTCTAGCCAAATTAAATTCAGAATTACCATGCTTGTTATTTAACATGTCAAAAACGTCAATAAACTTTTTTACGAATTCATAAGCTATTTCCTTGTGCTTTGAAATGTTGATTTCTTCTGAATCAATTAAAGGCAATATAAGATTGGGAATCTCTTGGATCAACACTTGAAGTTTAATTTTATCCACATGACGATAAGGTGAAAAATTATTTGAAAACCATACTGTATTTAAATTAGGAAAATTTAGTTTTGCAAAATCTGCATCAATATGTATGGTTACAACAATATTATCTTGTTGTGTCTTGAAAATACGGTGGGGTTGATTTATATTTAAAATTTCAACATCGCCCTTTTTCATTAATCTTGTTTCATCTACACAAGCTATATAAATACTCCCTTCCATAACCATAATCAATTCAATAGAACTATGCCAATGAAACGGATAATCCAATATTTTTTGAAAAAATATATTAATGGGTATTCTGTCGTAATCTTTATTCATAGTGATTTCTTTTGTTGTCATATTATCACCATTCCTTTATTGACAACAATCTTATCCTTTGGTTCATTATTGCTTCTTCAATGCATCCTGTACCTATTAACAATCTATTACGCAAGTTATATACCAGCATTTTAAAGATTTTAATCAAGCTTATGATAAAAGATTACCTTTTCATTATTTCAGCTGTTTTATTGCGTTTTATTTATTATTTTTTTTATTATTTTAATATTTTTAAACCCTCAATATGTTCTTTTTTGAAACTCTGTTTTCATTTGTTTCATTTTGGAACTATTTTACCTCTGCTAAAACCTCCAGTATATCTTTATTCTTTGCTCATCCGTTTTTTTATCCCTCTCACTCACTTCTATAAAATCAATAAATCCATTAACCAGAATATGAGATAATTCTTTAATATTTTGATAGTCTTTTGCCACATCTAACCCTTTGTTTTCGTCTTCTAATGCGTTCACTTTCTTTATTGATTCATCAATTGCATCCAACCGCTCTAAAAGCTTTGCCCTTTCTTCTAAAAAAGCTTCATTCATTTCTATAAATTGCTGACCGGTAATAACCCCTCTTATTTTATCTTCATAAAGGTTCTTTACAACTTCCGTCTTCAATTTTAGTTGCTTATTAACGTCATTTTTCTCTTTCAACAAGCTATTAGCAGAGTCTTGTACTTCTTTATTGATTTCTTCATAATATATGGAGGCGGTTTCATCAAAATATTTGCTCATATGCTGATTTAATTTATATATGACAGCCTTTTCAATATAATCCAATCGTATACCATGTCTGGTACAAATGGATTTGCCGGGATTCACAGCATATAGCTTGCACCTAAAATACGAATATCGGATACCCTTTCTAAAGGTACTGTTTTTGACCATAACATGATTACAATCAGCACACCTAAGCTTAGTTGCAAAAATATGAGCTTTTCCCTCTCCTGAGCTTCGTTTTCTATTTTTAATTAAGTATTGTACTTCATCAAAAACCTGCTGATCAATGATGGGTTGATGGGTACCTTTTACCACTATCCATTCCGCTTCATCTAACTGCACAATTTTCTTTGATTTATAGCTTATTTTTTTTCTTTTGCCTTGAACCATGTTGCCAATATAAAGTTCATTTTTTAGAATACGCTTAATGGTAGTCTTATTCCATAAATGACAGCCATCGTTAAAACCAGAGTTAACAAACTTTAAATTTTGACAGACCTGTTTATACTTTGTTGGATTATAAATCTCTTTTTCGTTTAACATATAAGCAATATGCTGAGATCCATAGCCTTGTAGATACCAATCAAATATTTGGCGCACAATCTTAGCAGCTTCTTCATCAATCAGAATTTTATTTTTATCCTCAACACTTTTCTTATATCCATATGCCGCAAAGCTTCCAATAAATTGACCTTCTTTTCGTTTGTAGTCAAAGACTGACCGGATATTTTCAGATATATCCTCACAATACCATTCGTTGGTTAATCCCATGATTTGTCTTTGTTTTTTATTGCCTTTGTTAGCAGTATCGGAGTTATCCGCAAATCCAACAAACCGTATTCCCCATTCAACCAGCAAATTATGGAGATATTTTTCAATTGACTCCATATCTCTGGCAAATCTTGATTGACTTTTACAAAGAATGACATCAAATTTATTGCACTCTGCATCTATAAGCATCTGATTCCATTCAGGTCTATCCTTATCCAATCCGGAATAATCATCATCGGAATAAATCTTGAATATTTCCCAATTCTTCTCTATAGCATACCCGGTCAACATATTTTTTTGATTCTGAATACTTTCAGAGGCGTCAAAAGCACTAATTTTATTTTTATCTTCATCGGACAATCTACAATAAATGGCTACTTTCTCCATGCATTTTCCCCCTTAGACAATACCATTCTAATATAACTTGTTAACCCATATCACTTCTTATTCTTTCTTTTGTGTATGGACTCTGCAGAAGATTTTTTGATAACATCCATAAGAATATGGTTCAACTTTTCTTTCTTCGCTTTTTCATTTTTGGATTTAAACACTTCTTCAACAATTATCCTGGTTTCCTTTTTTCCCATTGCCATGCCCCCTGTAACACTATATGCTTGATAGGGACAACTTATTTCTCAAAAAAAAAGAAGCTTAACGCTTCCACATAACAGCTTTTTAAAAAAATATAATTCTTCAAACCCTTGAAATATTTTATTTTTATTTAAAAATGCAAAAATAACCATTGGTATTGTTTAAAAAATTTTGATATAATGCAATTGAAAGATACTGGCCAGGCATGGCTAGCATAAAATGGTTTTACATATAATGATAATCGCTCTTGCTGGAAGAGTGATTATTTTTTTTTATGCGGACAAAAGCTACCAGCCTTTCATCTGGTAGCTTTTGAAAATTCTTTGTGGTAAGTGGTCTTTACCACATGTTACACGCTCTATCGAAGGGGTAAGAGCAAGTTTCTAAATCAGTACATAAGTAATTATAACATGGACCAATGCGTTCGTAATGATATATGTCTAAAAAGCAAAAAATATGTCGTCAATTGTCAGAATGAATACCTTAACTAATCTGATCTTCATCCATCTCCCCACATGCTAATTCTAATTTAGGAACTGAACCTATTGCACTGCCTGCAATACCACGGATAGAGCCATACATCCCAATAGTATTCTCAATGACTTTTTCCAACTGTTTCTCTCTTTCCTTCCAAATTCTTTGCATTGCGCGTTTTTCATTGTCAATTTGGTTTTTTAATGAAGAAAAGCCTTCTACTATGGCCTCTACTTTTTGCCTAAAATCTTCACTGGTTAAATAATCATACAAACTTTCCATTTTGCCGCCAACATTGCTGACTGAGGACCGAACCATATATTCTCGCAATAACATTTCTCTCAGCACAAAGGCAACATGCTTTGATTCTGGGAATGTGCATATCCAAACACCATCTTTTCGTCCAAACTTAACCATATCTTTAGGCAGAGATTCAGATACAATCACTGAAATTTCAGCTCCAATACTGCGTTGATCTTTTTTAAGCTTTTCTATCCAGCCTTCTGAAAAGGACTTGGTTCTTTTGCTTTCATAAATAATGCGACCACAAATTTGCTGAAATTCATTCTTGACAACTTGAATAACGTCTGCGCCTTTTATGCCCTTTTCTACAGGCTCTATTGAATCAAACGGGAATTCGGACTTTAATATTTCTTCTAAAGCAAGTTCTTGAACTTCTCCTTGCATCTGCATAGACCCTTGCTCAGCTTTTCTTTGCATTTCTTCAACTAATTTTTTTTGATCTTTCAGCTTTTTCTCATATTCCTTTAACTTGAGCTCTGTTTTTTCTTGTTCTTTTTTTCTAACTTCATCAGCTATTTCTTCTTGTTTCTCTAAAAGTTTTTTTTGCATTTCCAGTTCTATTTCTTCTTGTTTTTCCTTTAAATCTTGTTCTTTTTTTAATAGGTCAATCTCTCGCTGTTTTAACGCTTTATTCTCATTCTTTCGTCTTTCGTTCTCTTCTAATAATTGCTTTATTCTTTCTTCTACTTCTTCAGAAGCTTCTTCTCTTATTTTTATTTTTTCTTTTTCTAATTTATTGCTAACTTCATTTTTTATGAAGACTTCTTGTTCGGCAATCTTTTTATCCAATTCTTCTTTTTCTTTTGCCATTTCTACTTTCTGTTTTTGAATTATTGCTGTCTGCTGATTTAATTTTTCTTCATATTCCAGCTTTAATTTCTCTTCTGCTTGACGAAACAAAGCATTCTCAACAGGAAATTCATGTCCACAATTAGGACATTTAATATTGTTGTTTTCCATAATTTCCTCCAAATCAAATTCTATAAAACTAATAATATCATTATTTACATTATATCATTTAGCTTACATCTCGTATAGAAATGTAAATTTATAAGGTTATTTTTTCCATATTATTAACAATATTTCATTAAATTCATAATATATTATTGAGTAATAAATGACACAAGATTAAATTACTTACTAAATCAAGGAGGTTGTGTTATGGATAATCCAGTAGGTGGAATTTTTGGCAGAGACTTCGACAGTAGTTTGTTGTTCTTCTTTTTAATACTTGTAGTTTTATTCTGTAGTTGCTTCAATAATGATTACGATTGCTGCTAGTAATAAAAAAAATATTTAAATTATAGATCTTAAAAAAGGAGGTATAAGTTATGGATAATCCTGTAGGTGGCATTTTTGACAGAGGCTTCGACAGCAGTTTGTTGTTCTTCTTTTTATTGCTGGTGATTATATTCTGTAATTGCTTTAGTCGTGATGATTGTTGTTACTAGCTATTAGGGTTAAATTACTATTACTTATCTAGTAAAGGAGGTATTAGTTATGGATAATCCTGTAGGTGGCATTTTCGACAAAGGCTGCGTTGACAGCAGTTTATTGTTTTTCTTTTTATTGCTAGTAGTATTATTCTGTAATTGTGGATGTTTTGGAAGACACTATTAAACAATAACATTTAGGTTTTTACAGCATTAGAAAATGAGTTGAAATAAATACTCAATAAGAATAGCTGTTCACGTTATCAATTAAACAAAAAAAATAGATGGCTCCGCTTCCTAAGCGGGAGCCATCTATTTGATATTTCTCTTATTTAATTATAATTTTTCTCATTTTCAAGTTATATTCTATTTTCATGCGTTGTAACCTACTGCTATAGGTAATATTACTTTTGCAATTTATTTATGTCCAGGATACTTTAGGACCATTTTGCATTTTAGCATTTACCAAAGCCTCTAAAACAATCACAACTACAGAATAAAACAACTAATAGCAAGAAAAAGAACAGTAAATTACTGTTGTCTCCATCGAAAAATCCCCCAATGTTATCTGGCATGAATGACACCTCCTTGATAAATAGTGAATCAGTATAATTCATACTATGAAGCATCATTCAAATATGTTATCAAAAAATAATAATTTCTTATCATTTACTTGGATTGGATTATACAACTCATCCACAGCAGCTCCCCTTTATACCTTATACATATACAAAACAGATGCTATCAGTTCAAATAATTCTAATATACGTAGACACTCATCTTTTTTTGGTTCAACTGTCTTGAAAATTGGTGGAAAAAGCATCCATGAAGTTGACCCAATAATACTGGTAGCTTTAATATCCCAGCATTTATTTTGTACATTGTATATAATTTCAAAATCTAAAAAATTGAGATTAACCAATCGTTTTGTGATAAGTCGAATGTTAAGATTATTTAAATAACCTGCATACTTTTCGCTTCCTTGTTTCATAACAAATACAGCGTTTTTAATACTTGTAACCCCATTGTATTTTATTCCAAAAACAACTGTATCCTCTACTATATCAGGTATATGTGTTTCAATGATTAAATCATATACTCTACTAAAAAACCTATTTTGTATTGAGTATCTGAAGGAAAGGTATTTCAAATAGTGCTTTTCTTGTAATTTAATGGTATATGTCATGAAGTCTTCTTCTATTGAGGTAACCTTTTTATATTTTCCTTGAATAGACATTAGAAAAATATCTATAATCCTTTTTAACTTAAAGTCTGCTCTTATATTTAATCGATCATTGTTTGAATGTTTTTTGTTTGAATGCATTTTTCGCATAACCATATTATTAATGCCTTTCACAATACTCATTTAATCACCTCTCGTAAATTCAGAGTACTTTCGTAAAGTTGCTAACTTTAACATTCTATTTAAAGCAACCATTCAAGACCGAGTCTCTTCAATACCTTAGGCGTTGGGTTACCTGTCTCTTGATCCCATCCGGCTAATTCATAATATTTGTTTAAAGCGACTTCAAAATCTTCTTTGCTTAGCTGAGTTCCTGCATTAGGTCCGTCCGGAATGGCATCAAATAGTCTCTCCGGAATCACGTCTTCTTTACGTGTGAAGCCTTCTTTTGCATTGAACATTCTCATCAGGTTGATTCTTCTTTCCCCAACTTCCTGCAGCTCTTTTATGCTTGCATCCCAGCCTAATCCGTATTGACAAAATTCCACCAATTCCTCCGGCCCATACAATTGCCATGCAGGTCCCCATGCGAATTGGCATAGTCCTAATGTATCTAACATGGAGTAGAATTTTTGGGTTTC
>JANQMT010000083.1:0-18414 GCA_028279945.1 Clostridia bacterium | reverse complement strand
ATGAAAAAAATAACAATTTAATTCAAAAAATTGAAAAAGTCATTACAATAAATGACTATAAAAATAAAAATATAAAGATTCAATTAGTAGAAATGAATCAAAAAGCAATTGTGATAATTGGTTTTATAAAAAGCAGCTACATTGAGGAATCTTTTCGGCTAAAGGGTATCCATACAATTTTGTATAAAGGAGACCGACTGGATCCAAATGTAAAGCAACAAGACGATTTATTCAGAAAAATAATTGCACACTCTTTAAATGAATTTCAAGCAACGGAGGCATTACTGGTAAACAAAGATAATGAGATTACAGAAGGCAGTCGTTCCAATGTTTTCTTTGTCAAAGAAAATAAAATATATACGGCACCCAGCAGAATGGTATTAAAAGGGATTACCAGAGAAAAAGTCTTCGCCATTTGCAAACAACAAAATATAGATTTGATGGAAATACCCGTTAACACGGAAGAACTTAATAACTATGATGCGGTTTTTCTTACGGGTACTTCTATAGATATCCTTCCGGTAGCAAGCATCAACCAGTATTTGTTCCAATCCATACATAATCATATTGTTGAAAAAATACAAAATGAATACAATCGATGTAAAGAGATGTATCTAAATAATATTTTATAAACTATTCCTCAAGAAATCCCCTTATTTCATTATAAAAGGATAAATGAGTTGAATCCATCTCACCCCTGGGAAAGGGAAGGGTGTTATCAATAACATATTTGGTTGAATCCGGAGGCAAACCCATAATAACGATTTTCGTAGAAAGCTTTATGGCTTCTTTGATATCATGAGTGACAAAAATAATAGTGGATTTAATTTTCTTCCATATCTCATGAAGCAGTCCTTGAAGAGACTCACGTGTTAAGGCATCCAAGCTGCTAAAAGGTTCATCCATTAGAAGGACAATGGGTTCCAGTGCCAATGCTCTTGCTAAAGCTACGCGTTGTTTCATCCCTCCGGAAAGCTGATGAGGATAATAATGATGATAGTCTCTTAAGCCAACCATCTCTATGTATTTGTCGGCTACAGCGTCAATGCTGTCAAAGTTTTTTTTCTTCTGATTGACTTTAAGAGGAAAAAGCACATTCTCTTTTACTGTTTTCCAAGGGAAGAGTTGATTGAAGTCTTGAAAAATAAGGATTTTATCGATATTAGGTGATAAAATTTTTTCATCATTGATTTTGACTTGACCGCTATACTGGGAGTCGAATCCACCAATAATCTTTAATAATGTAGATTTACCACATCCTGATTTTCCAATTATGCAAATAAAATCATGCTGCTTGCAAGATAAATTAAAATCATGAATAATTGTTTTCTTTTCTTTATTGACTGTATATGTCTTATCTAAATTCTCTATTCTAAGAAATGTCATTGTACCATACCCCACTTTTTTACCGTCCGTTTTTCAACCCATGAGAATAAAAATTCCATAAGCATACCTATAATAACAATCATTAAGATAGATGCATATAAAGCTGCCGTATCCATAAAAAACCTGTTTTTATAAATGAGCCATCCAATACCTCCAATGCCTCCGGCTGCGCCGAAAATCATCTCAGCACTTACCAATGCACGCCATGATCTGGACCATGCAATCTTTAATCCGGTCAAAAAATAAGGTAAAGATGAGGGCAGATAGATATGAACCATGATTTGAAATCTAGACAGACCGATATTTTTCCCAATTTGTTGATATATTTCCGGTACAGATTGAAAACCTGCTAATGTATTTAAAAGAAGGGGCCACAGTACAGAATGGACAATAATAAAAACAATCGCTTCAGACCCTGTCCCAATCCAAAGAATGATTAAAGGTAATAAGGCAATACCCGGTAAGGGATGGGCAATGGCAGCACATGTTTTGATAAAACTTTCTACGATTTTTGAAGAAACCGCTAATGTTGATAGAATCAATGAAAGTGATATTCCAATCAAAAGACCTAAAAAAATAATTTGAAGCGAGTAAATCACATATTGAATCATTGTCCCATTTATAATAGAGTCCAGTAAAGCGGAACAGATGACCAAAATAGAAGGGAATAATTGTTCTTTAAAGATACCCATTCTATAAATCACTTCCCATAAAATCCCAATTAGAATAACCCATAATATTTTAATGATCATACTATTTTTCATAATGTGCCTCTTCAAATAATACTTCATTAATATCTGTAAAGGTCTTATCCAAATAGCCGTTGTTGACCATAAACTCAGCAAAATCAGATAAACCTTTTACGGTTGAGCCATACTGGATACTCTGTATGTACTCTAAAGTTTCTTCTTGTGGTAAATTATACTGCTTGGATAAAATAACAGCTGATTCTGCAGGATTATTTTGAATATAATGGATTGACTCTTGCAGCGCTTCCAAAAATGAGGTATATAGAGATGGGTGTGTATCATAAAAATCTTGTGTAACAGTCCCTACGATAAAGGAAAATTCTTTACCCATAGCTTCTTCACCACTGAGAATCTGATGCAGCCCTTCAACTTTTAATGCTTTGTTGAGATAAGGCGGAGAAGTAAAATGGGCAGTGATGTCTTGTTTTGCAATCAAAGCATTCATGCCGTCAGGGTGAGACATGGTGACTAATTGTTGATCGAATTGTTGAGGGTTATTAAATGCCTTCTCACAGGCCATGGATAGCAATATATGCTGAATACTTCCCGGTTGAGGAAGGGCAATCCGATCTTCCGAAGTTAAATCGCTGAGTGACCGAACAGATTCTTTATGAGTAACAAGTCCAAGAGGACTGCTGCATAGTCCCGTTGCAATCTTCCACTCCATGCCTCTATCCCATCCAATAAGAAATGGAGGAATAGCCATAAATCCAATGTCTAAATCGCCGGCAATCATGGATTCTCGAATTGCGGCAGTGTTAGCAAGCTGTATCCACTGAATATCGGTACCTTCAGGAACCCTAGCATCTAAAAACTGTTTTTCTTTCATGATTTGGATAGGCGCATAGGCAAGACCAAATTGTTCTGCGATAGAAATACTGTTATCAGATTTTTTGCCGGTACATCCAGATAAAAATAAACCGATACATAAAATGCTTAATAAAGTAAGACGTAAGTATTTCATTGAATTCCTCCAACTAAAAAGTTTTAAATCATTAAACTTATTTTAACATATTATTGTATTTGTATAACAACATTTAGTATTTCTTATGCATTCTATACAATTAAAAATCATATCCCTAAATCCTCATTAGCATTGTATAAAAAGTTAAATAAAAATTTGTCGAAGTATAGGAAATAAATGATAATAGTGGTAATATATATCTCAGAAGAGAAATTCACTTAAGTAGACAGGAGGAAATAAGGTGCTAATGAAACTAATAAAAAATTTTCTAGAAAAACAGCCAAGGTCAGATTCAGAAGAACAAGACAATAAGATTGGGTTTGAAAAAGTTAAGAAATTTGGACTTACGGTATTACTACTCATTTTTATAGTCACTATGCTCTTTAATTCGGCTTATCGGGTACCGGACGGCTATGAAGTTGTTGTAACACAGTTTGGAAAAATGGTTAAAATAGTGGATGAAGCAGGCTTTAATTTTAAGGTGCCATTCATTCAAAAAATAGAAAAAGTAAATGTGATGGCAAGACGAAAAATAGAATACGGATACAGAACCATTCAGCAGGGAACTGCCAATAATGCTCCGGTATACGATTCGGATATAAATGATGAAGGATATGTGGTAGTTGGGGCAAAAGACAATAATATGTCCATTGTAGACGTTGAAGTGGTCATAGAGTGCAGAGTAAAGGATGCCTATAATTTCTTATATAAAGTAGATGAATTGGATGAGACCATTAGAATATTAGCGGAAAGAGTCATAAGGGATGTGTTCTCATCAGAGTCGGTAGATAGTTCTTTAACTCAAAAAGATAAAATAGACTCTGCCATTAAACCCATATTACAAAAGGCACTGGATGAATATGAAGCAGGGGTTTTAGTGACGGATGTTCAAATTCAAAATGCTTCTTTGACACCGGCTGTAAGCAGTGCTTATTCGGAAGTGGAAAAGGCCAATCAGTATAAAAAACAAAAAATAGAAGAGGCCTCAAAATATGAAAATAAACTGAATCAAGAAGCAACTCAAGCAGCTAAGATTGTCTTAGAAGAGGCAGAAGGGTATGCATCGGATGTTATCACCAAAGCGACTGAGGATAAAAAACAATTTTTAAAATTATATGATGAATACAAAAAGAATCCCAAAGCAATCAAAGAAAGATTGTATATGGAAGCTATGCTCGAATTTTTTGATAACAATGAGTTTATTATTGACTTTACAGATGGAAACGGGATATATAAGTTTTTTAATATGGACGAAAAAGTACAAGAGAATGTCAAAAAAACAGTGGTAGAGTAGGAGGGGCAAAATGAAAAAAGTGATTGTATTACTAATACTAGCAGTAGCTATAGCTCTGCCATCATCTGTATATATTGTTAAAGAAGATGAGCTGGCAGTTGTTAGACAATTTGGGCAAATTAAAAAAGTACATGTATCTGAAAAAGCTTTTGTTGAACCGTCAAAAGAAGATTTAAAAAAAGAAGGTGTTATAACCAGTGTTGTTGATAAAAAGGGATTGAATTTTAAAATACCATTCATTACTTCTGTAGAAAAATATACTTCAAAGTTAATTACATATACATCAAATACCGAAACCATTAATACAAAAGACAAAAGAAAAATTGATATAAGAATGTATGCTCAGTACGATATTGTCAATCCTGGGCTGGTGAGTATTAAAATGAATGGAAAAAGATATGAATCAAAACTAAATGCTTTATTAGATGACAAAGTGTATCCCGTAGTCATAAAAACAGGAAACTCTTTATCCTTCGATGAGTTCTTTAATATTAAGATAATAGAACCTGCTTTAGATGAGAA
Organism: Clostridia bacterium; assembly: GCA_028279945.1. Lineage (GTDB taxonomy): Bacteria > Bacillota > Clostridia > Peptostreptococcales > JAAYPU01 > JAKSCF01. The sequence continues at coordinate 13,499 of JANQMT010000083.1, read as the reverse complement.
GCGAGAAAAATTAAATGAACAACTTGTTTCTCAATTTGGTGTTTATATACAAGATGCAAGTATGTATAGAAAAAATCCTCCATCAGAAAATATGAAGTCCATTGAATCTAAAATGAAAGAAGAGATACTAAAAGAATCTGAAGAAATACACGCTGAAGGAAATAGATTTTACAATGAAAAAGTAGCATTGGTGGATAAAAACAAAAAAATAACGGTTAATGAGGCAAGACAGGAAGCTGCAGATATCAAGGCAAATGCAGACCAAGAAGCTTTAGAAATGATCGAAAAAGCATTAAGGGTGGATGTAGAATTTTATAAATTTGTAAAACGAATGGAATTAATGTCTAACATCAAAGATACTCAGATATTTATAGATAAAAATAATAATATATTTGAATATTTGGATTGATAATAATCCAAAATTATTTTAAAAAAGCTGGATGATGGATTCATCCAGCTTTTAACATACTATGGCTGCATATAAACTCTTTTAATAGGTGGAAGCATTTCAAACTTACAGGATTCAAGGAATTCGTGTACTTGTTTGATGCTGTTGCCGCCCCAGCCATAAGAGCCAAAGGCCAAGCCGGTTCTTCCTTTAGGCTCCAGTCCTTTCATATAAGTTAAAAAGGCAGCTACGTTAGGAAGCATTTGTTTATTCAATGTAGAAGAACCCACACAAATGTATTTGGCTTCTATTAATTCATTCATCACCTCTGAGATGTGATGCTCTTTAAGATAAAACACTTTAGTCTTAATACCTTTGGATTCAAAATCTTTTGCGATTTCTTCAGCCATTATTTTTGTGGCTCCCCACATGGTGTCGTATACGATGACTGCTTCATTTTCATTGGTTTTGTTGTCTGCCCAATCGGCATACTTTGAAAGAAGCGGGCTGATAAATTCCTTAATATTAACACCATGACTTGGGCATATCATAGATATTTTTTTGCCTTCTAAGTCTGTAAAGATTTTTTTAACTTGTGAGCCATAAGGTAATACAATATTGGCGTAATAATCTTTAGCCCTTTCCAAAGTAATATCCTTGCCCAGCTCATAATCAAAGCGCTCCTCTGAAGCATAATGCTGTCCAAATGCATCGTTTGAAAATAGCATGGCTTTTTCTTGAAGGTAAGCCATCATATTATCCGGCCAGTGAACCATAGGTGTTTGGATAAACTCAAAGGTAAATTGACCGGTATTTAAAGTATCGCCTGTTTTGACAACTTGGAAATTCCAATCTTCATGATAATAAGCTTTTAAGCCCTTCTCGCCATTAGGACATGTATATACTTTAGCATTTTTAGCAAGCTTTACTACGTCAGAAATACTACCTGAATGATCGGGTTCAACATGATTGGATATTATGTAATCAATTTTTGAAGGATCAACGATTTCTGAGATATTGTCCAAAAGCTCTTTGGAAAAACTGGATTTCACTGAATCAATTAGTGTTATTTTTTCATCCATAATCAGGTAGGCATTATAGGTTGTTCCATGTGGTGTCTGGTAACCGTGAAATTCACGAATATCAAAGTCACATGCACCTACCCAATAGATTTGGTCGCTTATCTTTAGTGAAGCCATTTTATGCCTCCTCAAATGCATCTTTACCTGCTCCGCAAATAGGGCATACCCAGCTGTCGTCTATGTCCTCAAATGCAGTACCAGGCGCTACGCCATTATCCGGATCGCCTTGTTCCGGGTCATATTCATATTGACATATTGTACAAACATATTTCTTCATTTCATATACTCCTCTCATCATAGAATATTTGTAAATCGGTAAATTTAAAATGTCAAACAATTTTTAATAAGATTAAACCTCAAGATATTTTGCTCGAACACCTTGAATATTATTTAAGCTTTCCAGAAGGTCATCTGTATTCTCATCAGGTACGATTTGTAAGATAATTAAACCTTCCTCTGAGCATACATCTCCGGCTTCATGAAGTCCGATTCGAGCTTTTAATTTACAGCCAAAATCTGTCAGGGTCCTTTGAAAAGCCTCCGCATTTTCACTTCTGTGTGCCATTGCAATGGCAATTATTTTATGTGTCATAAATGAACCTCCTTATATTAATTTAATATTAGATAACATTTTTATTATTATTTACATATGCTTAATAAAAAATTTACCCATTTTGTTAATTTATAAACATAGAATTAAATATAAAATAGTCAAAATTATTAAACTTGTAGATTACTATTTACTTGTCTCCAATATACGTAGGAGCTGTTTTAGGAGATTTTCCTTTTATAACCTTGTGATAATAACTATAAGTCATAGGTTCTGTATGGTTGAGTACTTTACAATCGGTTAATTCACCTAAAAACAATGTATGTGTGCCACAATCAACGGTGTTAATAACCTTACATTCCAGCCATGCACATGTGTTATCTAAGACTACAGGTGCACCGGAAGAACATTGCTGATAGGATACCTTTTCAAACTTATCAATATCTCTTCCGCTTCTGAATCCGAATAAGCCTATGAATTTAAAGTCTGCTTCTGTGTTAAGAACCGATAGGGTAAATACTCCGGTAGATTTAATATACTCATGGGTTAGATTCTCTTTGTTAATGCTGATACTTATTACAGCTGGTTCAGATGTGATTTGGAAAACTGTATTGGCAATTTGTCCATTACATTTATTGTCTTTACAAGATGAAACAATATACATGCCATATCCTAAGCTCCTAAGAGCATTTAATTCCATTTTATTACCTCCTAAAGTGTTTTATATTTTGGTTATAATGATTGAATGTTGTCACAAGAAATGTCGGTTAAAAGATTGGTAATTCTACTATAAGATATAGAGCTTGATGCCTAATTTTTCTATTTTCAATTATAACATATAAAATTGGTACAATCACCAATTCCTTTTCCAATGTTTTTACCTTCTTCTTATCAGCAGGTGCTTTGCAGTATACATACATTACAAAGTATAATACCCTAAAATATTAACTTAACCCAGATTATTCACGATAAACTACAAAAATCTACTGCGTCTTTTGGTTTTCTTGCTCCCATAATTTTTCTACTGTACTAACCAAGTACAGCAAAAAAATTATAGAATCAATAAATTCCAAAATACTTGTATCTTTTTAGCAGTTTCCGTAAATAATCTGGATTTTAATTTTATTTTCTAGAAAAGGTATAGACACGTATGCTTTTCATGTATAATAGGGAATAAGTTAAAATATCGGAGGTAGACAGAATGGAGAACAAAATAGTAGCACAAGTAGACGACAGAAAGATCACTTTAGAGGATGTAAAAAAAGCATTGGTATATTCGCCTAAAGAACATCAAGAAGCATTAAAAACCATTGATGGAAAAAAAGGCTTATTAAATCAAATGGTTATACAAGAGATGGTGTATTTAAATGCAATAGAAAAGAAATACGATCAAGAGGAAGCATTTATTACGGAGATGGAAAATTTAAAGGCAGTTAAACTTAAAGAATACGGCATCAATAAAATATTGAATGGTGTAGAGCTGACTGAAGAGGAAATTCGTGTATTTTATGATGGTCACAAAGAAAGCTTCAAAACTGAAGAGACGGCTAGAGCGAGTCATATACTCGTAGACAGCGAAGAAGAAGCAGAAAAACTATTAAAGGAAATAAAAGAAGGAAAAGATTTCGCCAAAACAGCTGAAGTATATTCAAAATGTCCATCAAAGGCTAATGGTGGAGACTTAGGATTTTTCTCAAGAGGAAAAATGGTGCCCGAGTTTGAAGAGGCTGCATTAAATTTAAATCCTGGTGAAATTAGTGGCATAGTTAAAACCCAGTTTGGTTATCATATAGTAAAGCTTATAGAAAAAAAAGAACCGGAAAATCTAAAATATGAACAAGTTAGAAATAAAATCAGTGACTATCTATTAGGGCAAAAAAGAAATGTTGCCTTTTCCCAAAAGACTGAAGAATTAAGAAAACAATATAAAATTGAAGTTAACGATGAATTGTTAAATGAAATATAAACAGGATACATTATGGAGAAAATTAACCTTAAAAATTATACACTTGAAGAATTAGAAAACTTAATGGAACAATTTGATGAGAAGAAATTTCGAGCCCGCCAAATTTTTTCTTGGCTGTACAAAGGTGTGTATGATTTTGAGGAAATGACGAACCTCTCAAAATCTCTAAGGAAACAATTAAAAGCGTATTGTTATATAGAAAATATTTCAGTTAAACAAATGATGATCTCCAAAGAAGATAGCACGAGAAAGTATCTTTTTGGCTTAAAAGATGATCATATAATTGAAAGTGTTTATATGGAATATAAACATGGGAGTACAGTATGTATTTCTTCTCAAGTGGGATGCGGAATGGGTTGTTCTTTTTGTGCCTCTGCAATAGGAGGCGTTAAACGAAACCTTCATGCTTCTGAGATGCTTGAGCAAGTGCTTCAAATTCAAAATGATGTATCAAAAAGAATTTCTAATGTCGTTATTATGGGTAGCGGTGAACCTTTTGAAAACTATGAAGAGATACTCAAGTTTTTGAAAATTATTAATGATGGTCAGGGCTTAAATATTAGTCTTAGAAATATTACAATTTCTACCTGCGGCATACTTCCAAAGATAATAGAGTTTGCAAAACAAATGCCTCAGGTGACATTAGCTATTTCCCTCCATGCACCTAATAATAATATCCGAAATAAGATTATGAGTATTAATAAAAAGTATCCCATTGAAGAACTTATGAAAGTGTGTCGACAATACATTTCTTTAACCAATAAAAGAATTACTTTTGAGTATGCATTGATAGAAGGCTTAAACGATTCTAAAGGAAATGCTGAACAGCTGGCCGGTTTATTAAAAAACATGTTATGTCATGTTAACTTAATACCCCTTAATAATGTAGAAGAGATGCAATATAAAGGCTCTACAAGAGCAGTAGCTATGCATTTTAAGGATGTATTAGAAAAGAATGGCATCAACACTACCATTAGAAGAGAGCTGGGAGAAGACATTGATGCTGCATGTGGACAATTAAGAAGAAGGCATATAAAAAATTAATGTTAAGAATTTTCTTAAATACTTTGAAAAAGTAATTGTGATTTTGTATAATAAAATTAACAATTAATAATAGGGAGGTCGGTTCCAATGGTCAGATTATTTGTTGGTATCAAAGGTAGTGGAAAAACTAAAAGAATGATTGATATGGCAAATGACAGCAATAATACTAGTGATGGTAGTGTTGTTTTTATAAATAAGGACAGTAGGTTAATGTGTAATCTGCATTATAATATTCGATTTGTAAGCCTTGAAGATTATGATATTGAAGATATTGCTACTTATAACGGTTTTATTTATGGCATATTATCTTCAAATCATGACATTGATACGATATACATTGATAGTTTGCTAAAGCATGCTAATATTCACATGAATGACGTACCAAAGTTTTTAGATAAACTCGCAAAAATAGGAGAAAAATTCAAGGTTGAATTTATAGTAAGCATTAGTTCGACTATGAAGGAGTTGCCGGAACGTGTAAAAGAATACACAGTACTTAGCTAGAAAAAGTTTGATTATAGAAGTCTGATGAAAGTGGCAGGCGCTTTTATCAGACTTTTTTTGTTTTTTTGATTTAACTTTAAAAGTATGTTCGATAATAGTCAATTCTACGAGGCAAAAAGAGTATACATAGTTATATAATTACTAAATGAACAAGGAGGATTTACTCGTGAATTGTGAGTGGAATACGACTTTCATCATGGCTTTGCAAGCACTTCTACAAAAAATAGGATATAACCCGGGAGAAGTGGATGGCATATATGGTCCTATGACAGCGGATGCTGTTCGGCAGTTTCAATCTTTTAATGGTCTTAATCCAACTGGAGAAATAGATGAAGCTACTTGTGAAGCTTTAAGGCCTTTTTTCTTAGGCTATGTCACATACGTTATTCAACCAGGAGACAGTTTATATAAAATAGCAAATCAATTTGGCACAACAGTACAAAAAATTGTAATAGCAAATCCAGATATTAATCCATATAACTTGCAAGTAGGAGATGAAATCATAGCACCTTATGGGTATGAAGTAGTAGACACTAATATCAACTATTCTTATGACGTATTGGAAAGTGACATCAAAGGATTACAGGCTAGATATCCATTCTTAGAAGTTGGTTCAATCGGTCAAAGTGTTTTGGGTCGGGATTTGTATTATATCCGGCTTGGAACAGGCGAAAACACTGTTTTTTATAATGGTGCGCACCACAGTTTGGAATGGATTACGGCGCCGATACTTATGAAATTTATAGAAAATTTTCTCATCAATTATACTCAGGGGCAAGATATTCAAGGATATGATTTAGATAACATTTGGGAAACCAGCAGCATTTATATTGTACCCATGGTGAATCCAGATGGCATTGATTTGGTGCTCAATGGACTATCGGAAGATAATCCATATTACGATGACTTGATTGAGTGGAATGACGGGAGTACTGATTTTTCTGAGAACTGGCAGGCTAATATAAAAGGTGTGGACCTAAATCATAATTATCCTGCTGGTTGGGAAGAATCTAAGGAAGGAGAAGCGGGGGTAGGCGTTACCGGACCTGGCCCTACCAGATTTTCAGGAGATGCACCATTCTCTGAGCCAGAATCAAGAGCTGTAGGCGACTTCACAGAACAGATTGACCCACGATTGGTATTGGCATACCATACTCAAGGTGAAGTTATCTTTTGGGATTTTCAAGATATGGCGACTGAAGAAGCTAGAATCATTGGTGAGAGATTAGCTGAAATTAGTGGATACGCGCTGGCCGAAGCGGTTGGTTTTACATCTTATGCAGGCTATAAAGACTGGTTTATACAAGATTTTGGAAGACCGGGTTATACCGTAGAGGGAGGTTTAGGTGTTAACCCATTACCCATTTCTCAATTTGATAAGATTTATGCCGATAATGAAGCCGTTTTATTGGAATCCGCACTGATTTAGGTGTGACAATCTCCCCCAAAAGGCGTGACAATAACTGCTTTAAAAAAAACAATTGATAAAATTTTACAAAATGTTACAATAATTCTAGAGAGTTCAATATGGTAAGTGGCTGCGCCTCGTATGAAAGCGAGGTGGTGCGAATAAAAACATATGATGTTTTGAAGCTATTAATAGCATTTGGAACGTTTCTATTGTTGCTTATTGGCACTATACATAATATCTTGCTTTAGCAAAAAAGTAATACAGCCACTAAGGATGAGTTAGTGACTGTAAATTAATTTTTCCATTTACTAACGAGTTGCAGCCATTACTGAACTCTCTTTTAATTACATTATATTTTTTATTGACTTCTTTTGTCAACTATATTATCTTATATGGAAGAAATTTTTTAATCAAAATGTACGTAGTAAATTATTTAGTTGTTTTTTTGAGACAATTTGTCATTTTATCTGACAATGAAAGTAATAATTTATGTGGTATTTAAAAAGGCACTATTGTATAATAGAAGTAAGTAGTGTAGTGTGTTTTACCGCCTGCTTAAGACTACTATAGGGGTGTTGCTAATGAAAAATGTAATGGTATGTGTTACTCAACAAAAAACTTGTGATCGATTAATCAAGCAAGGAGCAGATTTCTTAGGCGACGAGGAAGGTGAACTGTTTGTAATACATGTTGCAAAATATGGGTTTAACTTTCTTGGGAACTCCAAAGAAGGAGAAGCGCTGGAGTACTTATTTGAAAAATCTAAAGAATATGGTGCAAATCTTACGGTTATAAGATCTAATGATGTGCCTAAAACCCTAATGGATTTAACTGAAAAAAATAAAATAACCCATATCGTTCTTGGAGAATCAAGTGAGACAAATCAAAAAAATGATGTGGTTAAGAACTTGATGAAAAAGATAAAGAATAGAGCAGCGATTGAAGTAATTCCTGCTAAGGTGAAGTAGGCTGTATTCCTATACTAGATGCCACCTAGAGAAACAATTATTAAAATATAATATTTTTATGAAGTGCATCTTAGTTATGCACTTTTTTATTTAGGTTTTAATCGATCAACTTACAGTCAAAAATAATCATATGGAAGGTTTTATAATGAGATACTATACATATGCGGAATATATGAAAAATAAATATGGTGAGAAAGTATATAAGATACCCATCAATATTCCTGTGACATGTCCTAATCGAGATGGGAATATTGCTGAGGGAGGATGTATTTTTTGTGGTGAAAAGGGGACAGGTTTTGAGAATCTATCTAATGAACTTTCAGTTAGAGAGCAGTTAGAACAGAATATATCGTATATTCAAAATAAGTACAAGGCCAATAAGTTTGTTGCCTATTTTCAGAACTTTACAAATACATACCTGCCTTTGGATCAATTGTTATCTTATACAGAAGAAGCTTGTATAGAAGATGTCAAAGAGATATCTTTTTCAACAAGACCGGATTGTATTTCAGATGAGTATATAAGCATGCTTCAAGGCATAGCCGGTAAATACAATAAGGAAATTAATATTGAACTGGGGTTGCAAACCGTTAACTATCATACTCTAAAAAAGATTAACAGAGGACATACTCTTGCAGAATTTATTGATGCAGTCATGAGGATGAAGAAAGCCGGATTTTCAATTTGTGTTCATGTTATTCTTAATTTACCTTGGGACGATGAAGAGGATGTTATAGAAAATGCTAAAATTTTATCTGCTTTATCAATAGACCAGGTAAAGCTCCATGCATTATATATAGAAAAGAATACGCCTTTGTGCCATTTGTATGAAAAGGGAGAGATTGAAATCATTTCATTAGAGGCTTATGTCAATCGAGTTATTCTTTTTTTAGAATATTTAAAATCAGATATTGTTTTACAAAGAATAATAGGTAGAGCGCCTAAGGAAGATACGGTATTTTGCAATTGGAATACAAGCTGGTGGAAAATAAAAGATAAAATAGAAGAGAAAATGAACCACCTTAATACCAGACAAGGGAAAAAATGTGATTATTTAAATGGAACAGCACTAAATAAGTTTAAAGGAGATTGCTCATAATGGAGAACAAATTAATGATTTGGGATATTGACGGGACGTTGATGCATTGTGGTGGTTGTGGAAGGGTTGCATTGAATCAAACCTTCAATGAGTTATTTGAAATTGATGATGCTTTTTCTTATGCCAAAATCGGTGGTGCAATGGATGCTGTAATATTAAAGGATATACTCAGTATGAGTGGAATATCTTTTGAACATAAAGAAAAGATATTAAAAAAATATGGTCAAGTATTAGAGGGTATATTAGCAGAATTTGAGAATAATATTATTTTGCCGGGTATTCAAGAAATACTAGATTATGTTAAAGATAGTCGCTGTACTTATAATACCATTACAACCAGTAATTTTGAGATAGGTGCACGAATAAAGCTGGAATCTCATGACCTTAATTCATATTTTCCTGTAGGAGGCTTTGGAGATGTAGAGCGAGAAAAATGGGATGCTGCAAAGGAAGCCATACAAAAAACACAAGAATACTATAAGGTTGAATTTAAAAAAGAGAATATATACATTATTGGTGATACATGGTATGATATTGAATGTGCTAAAAAGCTTGGGATTCAATCCGTAGCTGTTGCGACCGGTTGGGTTGAATATGACGTATTAAAAAAGCATTCACCGGATTATATATTTAATGATTTAAGTCATTATAATCAATTTATAAATATTATTAGTTAATAATTCCTAGTAGCTTTAGCATATAATTTACAGCGAGGGAATTTAACATGAAAAAAGTATTTGGATTTGTAATATTATCCGCAGTATTATTCAGTACGATGGAAGTAGCGTTAAAAATCGCTTCAGTTGGTTTAGATCCATTTCAAATGACTTTCACCAGGTTTTTCTGGGGCGGCATTTTTTTGCTGCCATTTGCTATAAAGGAACTGAAAAAAAGATCTATTGTTTTTGACAGAAATGATTTTTATTACTATATGATACTAGGGATTCTCAATATTGTTATTAGTATGACCTTTTTTCAGCTGGGAGTCATTTATGCTAAGGCATCAACTGCTGCAGTAGTATTTTGTACCAACCCTATGTTTACCATGCTGTTTGCCCATTTTATTACAGAAGAAAAATTGACTAAGAAAAAGGTGGTTGCATTAGGTATTAGCATTATCGGATTACTATTTATTATGAATCCATTCAATATGAATGCCGGAGACGAATTAATAGGTATTGGATTAGCTTTCGTAGCTGCAGTAGTATTCGGCTTATATAGTGCATATGGAAAGCTTCGTATAATAAAGTATGGTGGTATTGCTCAGACAAGCATTAGTTTTATAATGGGTTCACTTGTGTTACTGGTTTTTTTATGGGTAACCCGAAGACCTGTCATAAGTGGCATAACTCAAGACAACTTATTATTGGTACTATATATTAGTATACTGGTTACTGGTGTTGGCTATCTTGCTTATTTTATGGCAATGGAGAAATCCAATGCTCTGTATGCCTCATTGGTTTTTTTCGTAAAACCTGCAATAGCCCCTGTATTTGCTATTTTGATTTTATGTGAAACCATAACAATCAATGTGATTATAGGGATTGTATTTATTTTAATCGGTTCATATATTACAATGGGGGCGGGACGTCTTATAAAGAAGAGCTAAGATTATCTGATAAAGGTGGTAGTGTGTATTGATTTATTGGAAAGATTTTTTACTTCCTTATGAACAAGCTGTAGAAGAATTAAAAATTAAGTTTAAATCTTTAAGAGACGAATATAGAAAACGCAGCGAGTTCTCACCTATTGAATTTGTAACAGGTCGAGTAAAAGCTGTGCCCAGCATTATTGACAAAGCAAAAAAGATGGGATATTCAGAAGATCACATTAGTGAAATGGAAGATATAGCAGGAATTCGTATCATGTGTCAGTTTGAGGATGATATATATAAGGTCATTGAATTAATAAAGAATCGAGACGGCATAGACCTTAATATCATGCATGAAAAAAATTATATAGAAAATAAAAAAGAAAGCGGTTATAGAAGCTACCATATGATTATAAAATATCCGGTTATAACTGTAAAAGGGTTGACTGAGGTTCTGGCTGAGGTGCAAATAAGAACATTGGCAATGAATTTCTGGGCTACTATTGAGCATTCGTTAAACTATAAATACAGAGGCAATATTCCGGCTAACATTGTAGAGAAATTAAAAAAATCAGCTGAAGCAGCTTATCAATTGGATCAAGAAATGCTGGCTATAAGGGACGAAGTGATTGATGCTCAAGAATTATTCAGCTTGAAATCCAATACGGTAACAAGAATTATTTCCTATATTAATATGTTAGAAAATATTGGGGAGAAAGAAACAGCGATTTTTTACCGGAAAAAATTAAATGACACCATTGAAAGTTTTGATGATAATAGTAATCAAAAATTACTAAAAAACATCGCAGAAGAATTGCGTGTTATCACAGAAAGAAAACATGCTTAATGAATTAGGGGATTATAATGGATATATCTTTGTTGAAACAAATATTTGAAAATCGAGAGCCACGACCTTTCCATAAGTATCAGTATTATTCTGTGCTTGTACCTTTGGTCAACCACAATGACTCTACTCATATGCTTTTTGAAGTGAGAGCGGATCAATTAAAAAGACAGCCCAATGAAATTTGTTTTCCGGGGGGAAGAGTTGAAAAAAATGAATCTCCTAAAGCCAGTGCAATAAGAGAGACACATGAAGAATTAAATATTCCAACCGATAAAATAAAGATTATCAGCGAGCTTGATTATGTGGTGACTTACAGCAATTTTACCTTGTACACATTTTTAGGAGAACTGGACATTCAAGATGCAAAAGATATTAAAATGAATAAAGAAGAAGTACAAGAAGTTTTTATAGTTCCTTTTGACTTTTTCTTTGAGACAGATCCGTTGTTGCATGAAGTTGATATCAGACCTAATGTAAAAGATGATTTTCCCTTTGAACTGATTCAAAACGGAAAAGACTATAATTGGAGAACAGGGAAGCTGCCCGTTTATTTTTATCAATACGAAGATAAAGTGATTTGGGGGTTAACCGCAAGAATTATTGCTAATATGGTTAGAATTATAAAAGAAGATCAAAAAAAATAGTGAGCTTCCTAATTTAATAAGGAAGCTCACTCTTCTGAATGGACGTTTTTTTATTGAATTTCAATTTTTTTCTTAGCGGGTATATTTTTTTCTTTTGGAAGAGATACTTTGAGAACGCCATCTTTATAAGAAGCTTTTATAGCATTATGATTGATATCTTCAATATAAAATGATCTGCTCATTTGGTTACTGTATCTTTCCCTTCTAATGTAATTGTTTTTTTCTTCTTTCAATTCATTTTGTTGTTCAACACTAATTGTCAAATAATTATTTTGATAATCCAATTTGATCTGTTCTTTGTTGACACCAGGAATTTCAGCTTCAAGAAGATACGCTTTATCTCCATCTTTGATATCTACTTTCATTGTTGAAGCAGGAAAGTTCATGGTTTCATTAAAAAATTTATCAAAGATACTGTCTAAAGCTTGAACATTCCTTGAAAAAGGTACTAAACTATTAAACATTTACAACACCTCCAAATGTAATTTATAAATTAATTATAAAGTTAAGGTCAAAGAAAGTCAAAGTCAAAAAAATAACTATTTTTATTCATTTTCACTCAAAATCATAAAAAATGAAGGTTTTTTTAACTTATTCTTTCATTTTCATTGTTTTTCAAGCTTATAATTACTTTTTCATAATAAAACAAAAGACACCTTAGATTCTTTGTAGTTTATCGCGAATAATCTGGGTTAGAAATTTTTTATGTATATATTTTTAACTGACTAAAAGCATTTAAAGTATTGAAATGTACAAGACATGAATATGATTAATTAAAAGATATTGAAGGAGTGAAAAAAATGACAAGACGACACAAGATCTTTGCATTAATTGTAAGTATATTGATTCCTCAGCTAATTGGCCTTTTAAGCGGGTACCTTACAGGCGATAATATGGCGGCATATTCAGAATTGATACAGCCTTCTTTTGCACCGCCTGGAGAGATATTTGGACCTGTTTGGGCAATATTATATTTGTTGATGGGGATTGCCAGCTGGCTGGTGTATAACAAACGAGACCAAGATGACTCCGTACAAGATGCACTTTTTACTTATGCATTAAACCTGTTTTTTAACTTCTTTTGGTCTATATTATTTTTTGGATTGGGACTAAGAGGGGCAGCCTTTATAGAAATATTAGTACTTCTGGTTATTGTGATAATGACCACCATTAAATTCTATAGAATTGACAAACGAACTTTACCATTAATGGTACCCTATATAATTTGGGTAGCTTTTGCAGCCGTTCTTAATTTCAGTGTTTGGATGTTGAATATGTAATTTCCTTTTACCATTTTTGCTGCTATTCGGATAGCCTGATGGCGTATAACTTACCCTTTAAATTATCACTATTTGTACAAGATTTTAGCAAAATAATACAAGGGATTTTTTTAATATTGTGAAAA
>JANQMT010000056.1:0-3713 GCA_028279945.1 Clostridia bacterium | reverse complement strand
AAAGAAACCGTAACCGGCCAAATATCAGGCATCGACATAATGGACTTAGAAGATGCGGTAGAAGCCTTATGGCAAGCCGGCATATATGCTGAAAGCGGTATGGGCTGTACCGGGCCTATTGTTCGGGTCAATGAAGATAAGATTGATAATGCTACTGCTGTATTAGCAGAAGCGCAATTTATCACACTGTAATTCATGTATTTTTATATACATTAGGAGCAGGTGCACATTGGACATTTATAGGATTATCATCAATAATGTTTTAATTGAAATAATTAAATTAGAAGTATGATATAATATATATAAAATAGGATCATACAAACTCGATATTGATATCGAGTTTGTGCTTTTTTGGTGTATGTGACACGAAAACGCTTTTTTATTTGCTATTATAATGAAGGTCTATTGTAAAAGGGTTGAAAAAATATATTGTAATATGTCGTGTAAAAGTTTAAACTAACAGTTGGGTTTAAAAAAAGGAAGGTAATAATGGTATGAATAATGAAAAAATAGTTAATATAGCAGTCATTGCACATGTCGATGCCGGTAAATCAACGTTAGTAGATGCTTTTTTATCACAAAGCGGTGTCTTCAGAGAACATCAAGAAGTTGTGGATTGTGTCATGGATAGCAATGATTTGGAAAGAGAAAGAGGCATTACGATTTATTCGAAAAATTGTTCTGTTATGTATAAAGATATAAAAATTAATATTGTAGATACACCGGGACATGCTGACTTTTCATCGGAAGTAGAACGTATTATAAAGACAGTGGATACGGTAATATTATTGGTAGATTCAAGTGAGGGGCCTATGCCTCAAACACGTTTTGTGTTGCAAAAATCACTTGAGATGGGATTAAAACCTATTTTACTGATTAATAAAATCGATAAGAAAGACCAACGAGCAGAAGAAGTTGTAGATATGGTTTTTGATTTGTTTGTAGAGTTAAATGCAAATGAAGAACAATTGGATTTTCCCATATTATATGGGATTGCTAAAGAAGGGATTATTAAAAGGGAAATGGATGATAACAGCACAGATCTTCAGCCGTTATTTGAGACCATTTTAGAGCATGCCGAAATATATCCTGATTATAATGATAAACCTTTGCAATTACAAGTATCTACCTTGGCTTATGATGACTATATTGGAAGGCTGGGTATCGGACGTATCTATAACGGTAGTATTAAAGAAGGTCAAATGGTATCCATATGCAGAAGAGACGGAAGTGTCACCAGACAAAAAATATCTCAGATATTTGTTTATAGAGGTCTGGCTCGGACACCTGTACAAGAGGCGTATAGCGGTGATATTGTGGTGGTTTGTGGAATAGCAGACATATCGATAGGTGAAACCATTTGCTACGAGCAGCAGCCTTTGCCAATGGACACCATTAATATAGAGGAGCCTACATTATCTATGAACTTTTTAGTAAACAAATCGCCTTTTGTAGGTAAAAGCGGAAAATACGTGACGACAAGACATCTAAAAGCACGACTAGAGAAAGAGTTAGAGGTTAACGTGGGATTAAAAGTAGAGCCCCTTGAAAGCACTGATGGATTTAAAGTTTCCGGACGTGGGGAATTGCATTTATCCATTCTGTTGGAAAATATGAGAAGAGAAGGTTATGAAATAGCTGTTTCTAAGCCTGAAGTCATTATGTATAAGAGAAATGGCGTCATAAAGGAGCCTGTAGAACGGGTTGTGATTAATGTACCTGAAATTTATTCCGGAGGTGTTATTTCAAAACTAAATTTACGTAAGGGTATAATGGAATCCATGTCAGCTGAAGGTGACTATGTTAACATACAGTATTTAGTGCCTACCAGAGGACTTTTAGGATATCGCAGTGAGTTTATTAATGATACCAGGGGTGAAGGGACATTGGTAAGACGTTTTGAGTGCTTTGAAGCACATAAAGGTGAAATACCCCAAAGGAACAATGGTGTTTTAATTTCTCAGACAGAAGGAGAAGCAATGGTGTACGCTTTAGTTAATTTAGGTGAACGTGCTATTTTCTTTATTAAACCCGGAACCAAAGTATATGAAGGTATGATAATAGGCGTCAACAGCAGGGGTGAAGATATGACTGTGAATCCCTGTAAGAATAAAAAAATGACCAATATGCGTGCAGCAGGCTCAGACGAAGCATTAAAGCTGTCTCCGCCTAAAATATTGACCCTTGAAGAATCCTTAGAATTTATTAATGATGATGAGTTGGTGGAAGTAACACCGGATGACATTAGGTTACGAAAAAAATACCTATCTGAAATAGAACGAAGAAAAAAAGCAAATAGCATAAAAACAGAAATGTAAAATATTTGGCGAACATTGACATATTATTACACATCATATACAATTGAATTAAGTAAATAATAAAAGGGCAAAACTATTGAAAGATAGTGACGCAAAGCTATAGGGCCTTTCATTGTGAGATGGAGTGGCAGCCAGTTGCATAATATTGTTGTGTTATATAAACATAAAGCTTGAAATTGGCAGTAGGTTGCGTTAAGCCTACTGTTTTTATTTTCAAAAGGGTATTTATATATATTATTTTAAATGAGGAGGTGCCTTATGGATATTAATGCTCAAATTCAAGCCAATACCAATAGTGTAAAACAAGCATTAAATGTAAGCCTGCTTCAAAAAAGTATGAATAAAGATGCACAAAGCGTAACCGCATTGCTGCAAGGTATGGAGCAAAGTATAGTACAGGTTCAAAGTGCTGGTGAGAGTCTTGGAAAAAACATAGATGTGAGGGTATAGTATCTTTATTAACAAGCATCCGCTTCATTATTATTCTTAATTTTTTACAAATAAAATGTGCTTACTTTAAAAGAATAGGGGTATAAATATAGAGAGGTGATGATAATGGATTATAAGAAATTAATGAAAAGTAGGAAATCAACCAGAGCATATAAGGATGACAAAGTCAACAAAAAAGAGATTGAAGAGCTGCTACATTATTTTCACAACTGTAAGCGACTTGTACCTGATATTGAACTTGAACCGATTCTATTCATTGAAGGACAAGAAGTTTTTGACAAATTAGACGGGATTGCAGGTTATAATGGAAGAATGATTCAGGCGCCCAGTTATATGGTGATGACATCGGAAGTTCAAGGGGGATATATTGAGAATACGGGTTTTGTAGTTGAAAACATGTTGTTAAAAGCAGAAGAATTAGGGATCGACACATGTTGGATAACTTTTCCGGATAGTTTAACGATTAAAGAGGCACTCTCCATTACTTCTGATAATGAGATCACTGCCATTTTTGCTCTAGGGTATGGTCTGGAACAAAAAAAGGTTTTACATGTTTTGGACACAGGAGACAATTATTCCAAGGCAGATATGAGAGTTGTAGACGATAATACTTCTTTTAGATATGCAGTAGAAGATTTGGTATACAATAAGGAATGGGGAAATCCTATAGACTATGGGGACTTAGAAATGCGTGGATTAGGCGATACTTTTACATATGCCAGACTTGCCCCCTCTACGCTTAACAGTCAGCCATGGAAATTTATCTTAGATGACAGCAGGTTGGTATTAACCATTAAAGATGATGCTGATATTTGCGAAAGAGATGAGCAAACAGATGCAGGTATTGTAATGCTTTATGTTTACTTAATCTTTGCCGAAACGGTATACGATTTGAAATGGCAGTTAGGTCAACCAAGAAAAGAATATGAAATACCTCAAGACTAT
>JANQMT010000043.1:0-24683 GCA_028279945.1 Clostridia bacterium | reverse complement strand
TTTAACAATGTTCGCGTTTTGAAAACCTTTTATTTCTGATGCTCTTTTTTAGGTCTTTAATTTTTTTATATTTTACTTGACTATTTCTAGCTGGTCTTTCATATATATGAATCGTCTTTGTTATTCATGCATTTCATTTACTACATTTATTCTATATCAATCCATGGCAATTAACAATGGGAGCATCATATGCCATCCAATTTTCTCAAAATTATTACCATAACGCTGACTTCATTGACTTATGCTTTTTACCATTGATATCGGTTATATTATATTTTTCGGCTAATTCAGCAGTTATTAGTATTTTCCCTGTTTCTTTTATAACATTATTATCCATTGATAATGCAGCAATACATCTGCCTACAAATTGTGGTGTTTCCATCTCATCAACATTTAAGGACGGATTGTATTTTGCGTATTCTTTCATGCCTTCTGTGCTAACCTGTCCTGGATAAATAGAAAAAACGGATACACCATAGTCCTTTAGTTCATACGCCATATCCGCTGATAGCCTATCTACGGCTGCTTTACTCACACCGTAAGCTACATTGTTCATATACCTTCTTCCGCCATAATAGGAGATATTCGCAATGATACCTTTTTTTTGTTTGGACATGATTTGTGCTGCATATCTACCGGCAACATAGTTGGATCGCACTCCAACCATATGGTGATCATCCCAAAGCGAAACAGGTTGATTCCAAAATGGGGTATTAAAAAAGTAATCTCTCATTGCATGCATACTACCGCCCCAAGCATTATTAACCAGTATGTCCAGTTTCCCTTGTTCTCTGATAATACGTAAAAACAACGCTTCTACCTCATTGTCATTAGAATGGTCGCATTGATGTGATATTCCAACACCGCCGATTTTTTCAATTTCTTCTACAGTTTTGAATATACTTGTTTCACTTAAAAAGCTTGGAAGCATTTCACTTTCTCCACGCCCTGTTACATACACAGTAGCACCATATTCCGCAAGTCCCAATGCAATACCTTTTCCTACTCCTCGACTCCCTCCGGTAACAACTGCAACTTTACCTTTTAGACTATTCATGAAAACCACTCCTTTCATGTGAATATACCTACTTAAAGCATTCATAGATTCACTTTCTTTATGTCTATCTTACACATTCAACTTTAGGCTTTCATGACATTTCTTGCTTCTATTTGGTGTTTTTTATCGGTACAAGAATCTCCACATTTCCTGTATTAAAATAATCTTTTTCATATATATTTAACATACCTACGCCATTTGGATTAAGCATTATTTCATGAACCATAATCCATCTATACAAATCATCAATAAACGTTTCTCTTATATCCAGCATGTCTCCTTTATACATAAATTTTGCATAATACCCTTTCGGAACTATGCGTTTATCCAAGTTTATCTTTTGGCTGCCTTTCATTGCCTTTCCATAAAAAACTGTATATTCACCGTTATCATCTCCATGACAATTTACTAATGTATAGAATTGATCATGATCTAAGCCATTCAAATCATTAGATTCCCTCAAAAAATTCTCACCGGCAGATTTCAGTTTGCTTCCAAACTCATTATGGTTTATATCCACCTCTATGCTTCTACCTACCAAATATAAATCATCAAGATATATCCCTGTGCCTTTTAAAGATACCTTACCTTTATAATTCGCAATATCTCTTTTCACTATCTTAGCTTTTTCAACGAACTTAATATTAATGTTTGTTCTTCGAAAAACAGATGGTGATATCCCAAATTGCTTTTTAAATGCACGGCTAAAAACTTCAGGATATTCAAAACCAAAATCATAGGCAATATGGATTACAGATTTGCTTGTATTTTTCAGCTGTTGGGAAGCAAGTGTCAGCTTCCTGGATAAGATATATTGTTTTAAGTGTTGTGCCCACAACCGTTTTAAACATTCTATTAAAATGATACTCAGATACACTGAATTGTCGTGCTATATCTTCAAGGAACAGTTTTTTCGTTATGTTGTTTTCTATGTATTCTATGGTATTTATCATTAAGTCAATATAATATTGCATACTCTTCACTCACATTTCTACCCTGCAATAATTCAAATTCTTTTATCCTATTTTCCTTTTAATTATATCTTATTAAATTTCAAAAAACAAAACCAGCACTTCAAAAAGTGCCGGTCTAAGTTAAAATAGGGGAGGAAAAAAATTTATATTTTTATAATAACTTTAAAATGTTGATCATCTTCAAAACAAAACTCCATCACATCTTTAATTTCATCCAGTGAAAATTCGTTGGTAATAAGTGCATTTAATTCTTTATTAATGGTTCCTTTTTTCAATAAATCTACCGCACCCTTAAAATTGATCAATGAATGAATTCTAACACCGACAAATTTATGTTCTTTCATGACCCCTTCTAAAATATTGATGGGTATTGGTTCTTTTGGCATACCTGTTAAGACAACCGTTCCACCCACCTTGCACAGTTTTGTCATTGACATCAAAGCAGATTGATTGCCTGTTACTTCATAAACTACATCGAACCCTTTGTTATCAGATAACGCCTCAATGCTTTTATCAAAATCTTCAGAGGTAGGATTGATAACATTTAATCCCAACGCTTCAATAAACTTAATTCTGTAATCATTCACTTCACTTATAACAACTTCTCTTGCACCACTTAACCTTGCTACTAAAGCAATCAATATGCCTATTGGGCCTCCACCTAATACAAGAACCGAATCACCAATTTTAAGCTGACTTCTTCTTACATCATGAACGGCTACAGCCAAAGGTTCTGTCAGAGCGGCTAGTTTCATATCAAAATTATCCGGCAGCTTGAACACTTTATGTGCCGGTACAACAAGATACTCGGCGTAACATCCATTATAATGAATGCCCGATAATTTAAGGTCGTTACAGACATTGTCTCTGGATTCTAAGCATGCATCACATGTCCCACAACTATATAATGGCTGAGCTACCACCTTATCCCCTGGTTTTATGTCCACCGGTAAATCTGTTTTAATTTCTTCAAGAATACCTGAAAACTCATGTCCAAGTACGATAGGTAATATTGCTGTTGGATGATTCCCGAGAAAAACATTTAAATCTGAACCACAAACACCTGCATAAACGACTTTTATTAAGGCTTCACCTTCTTTTATCTGAGGCTTTTTTATATCTTCTATTTCGATATTGCCCCAGTTTCTAATCATTGCTGCTTTCACTGTATTCTCACCTGTCTTTCAGTTTATATCCTATTAAAACAATAACTGTTAACTGCTAAAGCTATAAGTTAATCCATAGCTAATTTCTTTATTTTATAATGACGTCTCTTCCACTACGGTCTACGGTTAACAGTACAGCCAGTATGACTAATATACCAAATGTAATTTGCTGCCAAAATACATTAACGCCTATCACATTCATGCCGCTTTGAATAACAATTACCAAAGCCACACCTAATAATGTCCCGATAACAGAACCCTTACCGCCTGAAAGAGAAGTTCCCCCCAGGGCTACTGCTGCAATGCCCATGAGGTTAAAAGGAACACCTACCGTAGGAATACCGCTTTTTAGCTTAATCGCCAATAATATTCCAGCTATTGCACTCCCTACGCCGCAAAGTGTAAATACTAATATTTTAACCCAATCATTGTTCACACCGGCTACTCTGGATGCTCTTTCGTTGCCACCAATCGCGTAGATATATTTGCCTAACTTTGTTCTGGTTTGAATCATATATGCCATTAATAGTAATATCAGCGCAACCATGAGTTGTATCGATACAATGCCTATCTTTATCTTTGCCCAAGAAATAAATCCCCAATCTGAAACCTGTATTTGCAGGGGAGCTCCGTCCGATAAAATATATGCAAAGCTTTGCCATATACTCATAGTACCCAGAGTAGCAATAAATGATGGTATTTTTATCTTTGTATATAAAATGCCATTTAAGAAACCTGCTATGATACCAAAAGCAATGGCTGCAAAATACGATGCATAGCCATAGGAAGGTATTAGAACCGCTAATAATACTGCCGAAGCTGAAGCTACAGCCCCTATAGATAAATCTATAGAACCAATTAACAGAACAAATGTAACACCACATCCCATGACAAGTAATGGTGCCATGTCGGTTAATATGTTTTTGAGATTAATGGTATTTACAAAGTTCTTATTAATGGCTGAAAATATTATGACGAGTATAATAATAGAAGAAATACTTAAATAGTCTGCAATATTGATGTTTTTTATTTTACTCATTATCTTTTCTTTCATTTACTTTGCCTCCAAGCTTACATCATGTACTTGACGATATCCACCTGCGTTGGCTTTCCGTCAGCAGGGGCATCATATGCCTTCGTCACCAGTCCATCTTTCATAACCAGGACTTTACTGGACAATCCAATACACTCGTCTAAAGTATCACCAAGTACAATGACAGAATATCCTTTTTCTGTTACGTCTCGGACAATGTTATATATATCTTCTTTTGCTCCTATATCTACGCCCCTTGTAGGATGGTCTAAAATTAAAACTTTTGCGCCGCTGCATAAAATCCTGCTGAAAACTACCTTCTGAGCATTGCCTCCACTTAATTGACAGACATCCTCAGAATGACAGCTGCATTTTATTCGTAGTTTTTTTATCCATTCCAGGGCTTTAACAATTTGTTTTTTCTTTGAAACAAAAAAGCCTTGTCTTACAGCATTTAGATTAGAGAGAGAAATATTTTCCACAACGCTTAATGTACCGATGATACCTTCTTCTCTTCTTTCTTTTGGTATCGAAATAATTCCGGATTTTAAGGCATCATATGGAGAACTAAACTCAGCGGCTTGTCCGTGAACATTAAAAGACCCTGATGTAGGTTTTTCATCGCCTGTTATGACAGAGCATAATGCTTCTTTCCCTGAACCAACAACCCCGCATATACCCATCACTTCACCTTCATGTAAGCTAAAAGATACATCTTTAAACCGTCCGCTTAAGCCAAGATTTTTAGCCTCAAGTGTTAAATTGTTTGAAGGTACTGTCTGTCTATCCAGCTTATAATATTCTCCGCTGGTCATTCTGCCAACCATCATTTCATACAGCTTTGATTCGTCGGCTTCATCTTTATTTATATTTCCAACATTCTTTCCATCTTTAAAGACATAAATTCTGTCACTTATTTCAAGTACTTCATCTAGTCTATGTGATACAAAAATAACAGCATTACCGTCTTCTTTAAGTTTCTTAACCTGATGAAAGAGTTGTTTGATTTCTTCATCATTTAAAACTGAGGTAGGTTCATCAAGTAGTATTAAGGAATTTTCAGCATCTCCTGTATTAGCAGAGTTAAATACTCTAGCAATTTCTACCATTTGTCTTTTCGCAAAATTTAAATCTTGAACCTTGATTTCAGGTTTTATATCCATAAGATCTATTGATTTCAAAGCTTTATCCGCTTCTTTGTACATTTTTTTCCAATTTACCAAACCCAATTGTTTAAAATCCTTTTCCTTACCGAAAAATATATTTTGTCCCACTGTTAAATTTGCAATCAAAGACTGCTCTTGAAATACCATTCCTACGCCTTTCAAGTTTGCATCTTTAGGATTTCTAGGTGCATATGCCTTGCCACTCATGGTCATTTCACCTGAAGTTTGAGCCTGTACACCCATTATGATTTTCATTAAAGTTGACTTCCCGGCACCATTTTCTCCAATTAAACCGATCACTTCACCTTTTCGTATTTCCATACTAACGTCAGAGAGGGCAATTGTCCCAGGAAATTTCATGGTGATATGTTCTGCTTTAAATAATACTTCCTTACTCAATTGAATAACCTCCATAAGTTATTTTACAACTATTTTTTTTCCTCTTGTCACAGATAAAGCGACAGCAGCAATAATAATCAATCCTTGCAGACCGGTTCGAATAAAAGGGCTGACTTTAGCAAGAATAAGTCCATTCTGTAAAACCGTTACAATTAAAGCGCCCAGAAACGAATTAACAACACCGCCTTTTCCTCCGCTTAGTGATGTTCCACCTACAATAACCGCTGTTATAGCCGGAAAAAGATTGCCTGTTCCTATCATAATGGTTCCTCTTACTAATCTGGAAGCTCCCATTATACCTGCAAGTCCTACACAAAAACCTGACCAAACAAACGCCATCACTTTAACTTTTTCAACATTTACGCCTGACACTTTGGGAATACTTTCATTATCACCTATGGAGAATACATATCTGCCAAAAGCAGTGTATTCTTGAATCAAATATGCTATGAGAAATAATACCAGCGACATCCATGTCAACACGGGAATGCCTAAAAACTCGTTAGTAGCAATACCTCTTACAAGCGTATCTTCAATGGTTGCCGGTATGCCGCCATAAGTTAAGATACCAACACCTGCTGCTACACTGGACATACCAAAGCTGACCATAAAAGATGGTACTTTTCCTTTCACATGTATCATTCCGGTTATAAATCCTATACTTGCACCAATCATAAGAACAATTATGATACCAAATGGACCAAGAGCAATATGGGTTTTATTATTTAAAACAATCAAACTGATGAGTGAACCAGCCAATCCCATTACACCATCAACGGAAAGGTCAATACTCCCCATTAGGATTACAAATGTTAATCCCAGTGCTAATACAAGAGGCGTTGCTAACTGCGTTAAAATTGTTTTAAAATTATAAATCGTTAAAAAGTCCTTATTGATTAAACTAAATACTATAATAAGAATCAGTAGTATAAAAACAGGTGCAAACTGAATTATTCTCGCTGTTTTTCTTTCAGCTTTTATGTTCAACTGAAATTCTTCAGCAATCGTCAATGAATCTGTTTGTTTTTTTACCATTATTCTTTCTCCCATAGATTCTTAATATATAATCAACCGAATTTCTCCGGTTGATTATATATTAGAAATTATTTTTATATTACTTTTACTATTCTAATGGACCTACTATTGTAGCAAATATATCAGAGAAATCAAAATCAGGCTTTGAATCAACATACTCTGCAATGTAGTCTTCAACTGTATCAGCAGAAACCAACATACCGGCTGTCTTAAACATCATTTGCTCATTTGTCATAGTCGTCGTATCCAGTTCACCTTTGTATGCTGCATAATCGATGGCAAGAGCATAACCACCTTGAGCCCAAGGGTTATTGGATACGGTTGCGATCATATCACCATTTTGAACGGCTGTTATGGCATCTGGAATACCATCGATGCCGGCGACTAAAATATCTTCTCTTCCTGCTGCTTTTAATGCTTCTACAACTGCCAAAGCCATAGAGTCATTTGCAACCCAAATACCATCAATATCGTCATAAGTAGACAGCCATGTTTCGGTTAGTGTCAATGCTACCTGTGGGTTCCAATCTGCCGGTTGGATGTCTAATAATTCAACATCCGGATATTCTTCAAGTGCATTTTCCAGACCTATTGTTCTATTGATAGATGCACTATTCGCTAACATACCTTGTACCCCAAGGATTTTACCTTGACCGGGTGTTTCAAAGTTTTCAATAATTGCATTTGCAATTTGATAACCTGAATTCACATCGTCCACGGTTTGATGGAATACATAATACTGGTAATCCTTTGGCGTTATGCCTTCCGCCATACTCCAAGTCGTACTCCAATATACGCCGGCTTCCTCACAGATTTCAGCAACGACTGCTGCATTAGGTGCGTTATTTGGATCTAAATAAATAATAGTGTTTTGTCCACCTTTAGCAATCAATGCTTTAATATCATTGATTTGCTTTTCATCACTGCCTTCACTGGTTAAAACTTGTAATTCAGCTGCGCCTTCCGGTAAGGAATTGATAAACATTTCAGCACCTTCAATTAACTGAACATAATATGGGTTAGTCAATGATCTAACAGCTAGTCCTATATAGACTTTTTCTTGTACCTCTTCCCCATCGGCAACTTCATCGGACCCGCATCCTGTAAATACAGCCGCTATTAAAAGTAACATTACCAGGATTAAAATTAAGTTCTTTTTCATGAATTCTCTCCTCCTTTATTTATAATATTTAAAAATATTATCTAAATGTAATGAAGTAAAACAAATCCCCTTAAAACATAGAAACAATCATTTTTTTACCACCATTAATATCTTTCGCTTTTTCAAATGCTTCTATGGTATTATTGAAAGAATAAATGGCATCTATGAAGTGTTCCAATTCAAATCTTTTGCTCTTAATAAGGTTAATGGCATCTTTAATATCAAAGTCATCTGCCGATACCGATGAAACAAAATTGATTTCTTTTAGAACAATATGGAACCATTTTAAACTGCATGTATCATCTATTCCGGTCAATCCAAATCCTACGACTTTGCCCCCTGGTCTAACCAAAGAAAAAGACAGTTGATAATAGTCTGTATTTCCCTCTGATTCAAGCACATAATCTGCTCCAATTCCGTTGGTTATATCAAAAACAGCATCACTGGGATTAGAATCACTTTTCAAAATATAGTCCGCACCGCATTCTTTTGCCTTTTCAAGCCCTTGCTCATCAGTACCAATAACAATGATAGGTGCTAAAGCACTTACCTTTGCCATCTGAAGATGCATTAATGCTATAGCAGACGTGCCAATAATCACAATACTCTTACCGGGAGAATAAACAGCTTTTTTTGCTGTTCTAACAACATTAGAATAGGGCTCTATCAATACAGCTTCGGTCTCGTCAATTTCTTTTGGCAAACCATACACTTTGTTTGCCGGGGCCTTAACATATTCTGCAAAGCCGCCATCTTTATGGATACCTATCTGTTGACAGATTTTACACATTAGAACCTGGCCTTTTTTACAGAAGTAACATTGACCACATCCTAGATTCACATCTACCGTTACATACTGTCCTTCTTGAATGTTTTTAACATTCTCACCTGTCTTTTCCACATACCCTGTAAATTCATGGCCTGGGATAAATGGCAAATATTCTTTTGAGAATTCTCCTTTTAGTATTTTAAGATCGGTTTCACATATACCGCAGTATTTTACTTTTATCAAAACTTCATCTTCTTGTATCTCAGGAATTTTAACACTTCTCAGATCTATTTTGCCCGGCTCAGTTATAACAGCTGCATTCATTTTTTCTTTCAATGACTATAACCCCCCTAAGTTGACTCTGTAAAATCAAAATCCTCATGCTTGATATTCATAACAGATTTTGTATTAGGAAAAAAACATATGGTTTTCATTTCTTCTTCTCCGGTATTGAAAATCAAGTGTGGTACTTGTTGAGGCAAATGAAAGATTGAACCCGGCCCGATATCAGCTGTTTCATCACCGATTTTTACTTTTCCATTCCCGGAAATCACATATATCGTTTCTTCACCATTAGGGTGTGAATGGGCCGGTAAAACACGTTTGCCCGGATCAATAGTGAAAATACATACACTTGATTCAGAACCATTTTTCTCTTGTGTTATCAGCCAATTCACTGTCCCGCCATTGAGTTGGATCACTTCTTGTTGGTCCTCTCTCACGAGTTTTTTTTCAATCAATTCTATACAGCTCCCTCAAGTACGTCATTTGTTTTTCTTTTGATGACCTTGATACATTTATTTACGATATCATCCGCTGTTAATTCAAATCTTTCAGCTAAATAATCCAGGGATCCGGCTTCTCCGAATTGATCATTGACACCAATTCTCTCCATAGGAACAGGGTAATTCTCTCCAAGGACTTCTGCAACTGCAGACCCAAGCCCGTTAATAATGTTGTGGTTTTCTGCTGTAACAATTGCGCCTGTCTGGTTTGCTGCTTTAATGACTGCTTCTTTGTCAATAGGCTTGATGGTAAATATATTGAGAATTCCAGCGCTGATACCTTTTCCTTTTAATATCTTGGCTGCCTTTATACTTTCAGCTACGCAGTAGCCTGATGCAATAATGGTGACATCTTTACCTTTTCTTATTTCTACGGCTTTTCCAATCTCAAATGCAGAGCCTTCTTCATATACCGTTTTAGATATTTTTCTAACCAGCCTGATATAGTGCATACCATATTCTTTGGCAACTTGCTTAACAATGTCTTTTAACATGGCACCATCTGTAGGCTCTATAATCGTCATTTCAGGAATACATCTCATAATGCCTATATCTTCAAATGGCATGTGGCTGCCACCGTTAATGGTTGCGGTGATACCAGGATCAGACCCAATAATTTTGACATTCATCTTTGAAAATGCACCGGATAAGAAAATCTGATCGCAAGATCTTCTTGACGCAAATACAGCAAATGTATGGGCAAATGGGATTTTTCCCACTCTTGATAGACCCGCTGCCGCGCCATACATATTGGCTTCTTGAATGCCGCAATTTACCGTTTGGGCCGGTAATTCTTTTTGAAAGTTTGACATACCAACCGCTGCCATTAAATCTGCATCCATTACAATAATATCTTGGTTTTCTTTTGCTAATTCGATCATCGTCTTGCAATAAACATCTCTCATGGGTACTTTTTCTATTTCATTCGTTTTAGATAATATGATATTCATTATCTCACCTTCTCCTAATTAAACTAATTGACTTTTAAGTTCCCTTAATACTTCTTTCAATGTATCTTCAGAAACCGGCGTACTATGATTCTTGTGTGTACATTCCAGTTTACTGTAACCTTTACCCTTAACCGTATCCAATATAATCATGGATGGTTGACCTTTAACTTTCTTTGCTGCTTCGATTGCATTGTACATTTCATCAAAATCATGCCCATTTACCGTTTGTGTGTACCATCCGAAAGCTTCAAATTTTTTTGATATATTCCCTAAATCGTTTATTTTTTCAGTATAACCATCTAATTGCAGCTTATTCCAATCCACAAAAGCAATCACATTATCCAGCATGAATTGATTTGCAAAAAGTGCTGCTTCCCATACTTGACCTTCTTGTATCTCGCCATCACCCAGCATTAAATAAACATAATTATCTCTCTTGTTCATTTTATGACCAAGTGCGATCCCCACAGCTGTGGATGCCCCTTGCCCCAGAGAACCGGTGCTCATATCTATACCCTTAGTTTTTTGCCAATCACAATGGCTCGGATAGTTGGTTCCCGGCTTGTTAAGTGTTAATAGTTCCTCCACCGGAAAATATCCTTTTAGTCCCAGCGTTGCATAGAGGGCGGGACCGGAATGTCCTTTACTTAAAATCATCCAATCTCGTTCTTCCCATTCTGGGTTAGCCGGATCAACTTTCATTACCTTTCCGTATAGCAATGCAAGTATATCGGCAATACTAAGCGCTCCTCCGGTGTGACCCGTACCAATACTTGCAATACTTTTCATGGTTTCCATTCTAATATTCGCAGCAAAATTTTTAAGGTCTTTTATCTCGCTTGTTTTAAGCATCCTCTTTTCCTTCTTTCTTTTTTAATATATATACCTATAAAAAAAGATAATAAAAACTACAATTTCATAATATTGTATGTTTGAACACTTTATGTATTCAATATTATTTTATTGTATACAATTATAATTCCTTTTACTGTACTTTGTCAATATGATTTTTGTAATTCCGTAATGTTTTGATAAACAAACTGAGGTCAAGTACATTTTCCTGTACTTGACCTCAAATCCGTATCCTATAGTAAAATCGAGATACTTAATCTTGTATTGCCTTAATCTTTCTGCCCGTCCAATTTTTCAATGCTTCTTTAACACTTCTAGCCATTTCCAAGCTATACGCCGCACCGGGCTTTTTTGCATAAAATGATTGAGCAAAATTCTGAGCAATATTTAAGCTGCTTTCTTTAAATGTCTTTTCTTTCTCACGAAACATTTCTTTCAATTCATGCTTTGATAGTTGTTTGTATTGTTCTTCAAATACTACAAATTTCTTATGGAATCTATCCCTATAGTTTCTTTTAAAATTATCAGGATAATATCCTAATGTTAACATGCCTATGGGGAATGCCCAATCCGGTAAGTTGAACAGCTCTTTGTGTATTTCATATCGTTCTAGTATATTCCCAATATAGCACGAGCCAATATTAAGTGATTCTGCAGCGATCACAACATTTTGAGCTGCAATCATTGCATCTTCAACCGCTAATAATAATTCCGACTCTTTTGGACCTTCAAATTTCATATTATTTGATTTTGCATATTCAGCTGTACCTTCATAAGCATAATAGTCCATCCATTTTTGGTGATCTGCTAAAAATATCATGATTAAAGGAGCTTTTTTAATAAAGGGTTGATGGTTGCAGGTTTCACTCAATTTGTCTTTTGTTGCCGCATCTCTTATGAGCAGAATAGAATAAAGCATCTGATTCCCCGCCGTAGGCCCTTTAATTGCAGATTCTAATAATAGATCTAAATGGTCATTGGATATTTCTTTTTCGGCGTATCGTCTCAATGATACCCGTTCATTGATTATTTTTATAACTTCATTCATTTACATCAATCTCCTTTTCGTTTTGAATTTTAAATATTTTAATAAGAAAGAAGCCCTATGTGTACAGCCGGCATCTTGTATAGGAACACAGGGATGCCAGCTATGGGGGCTTCCTTAGCAATGTATTAAAATGGGGAGTAGGCTAATGAATAGATCAAATAAAACATTATTGCAATGGTGCGGCTAAAACTCCGCACCATATATTATTAAAAATCCTAGATGCTGCGAATAATACCGCCTTCTACTCTAATAGAAGCACCATTTGTAGCCGCAGCCAGTTCAGAACTATAATAAACACATGTGTTGGCAACCTCTTCAACTGTTGCAAATCGTTGAATAAGAGAAGAAGGGTCATAATCGGTAAAATACTCTTTAACGATTTGATCAACGGTTTTACCTTCTAATCTGCCTCTTTCAGTTTGATAAACAGCAGTTCCTTCTGTCCATGTAGGCCCAGGAAGTATTGAATTTACAGTTACTTTGCTTCCTTTGGTCAATTCTGCTAAACTTCTTCCTAAACCAATTAAAGCTGTTTTGGATACAGAATAATGAACAAAGGCACTAAGCGGTTTAATACCACACTCGCTTGCCACTATTTGAATCCGTCCACTGTTCTTCTTAAGCATTTTCGGCAGATAATGACGACACATTCTTACGGTACTGAGCAAATTAGCATTGAGCATCATATTCCATTCTTCATCACTGATTTTTTCAAATTCTGTTGCAGTATATATGCCCATGTTGTTAATCAATATATCCAGGTCACCTATAGCATCTGCAGCTTTAATGACTTTTTCCGCACCTTCCGGAGTAGAAAGATCTCCAGGTGCTCCAAATACTTCTCCAAACTCTGAAAGTTCTTTTACTACCGGATTTACCGAATCTTCTGTACGCCCATTGATGATAACTTTTACACCTTCTCCTAAAAGTGCCTTTGCAATTCCTTTACCAATACCTTTAGTAGACCCCGTCACTAAAGCTAATTGGTTATTAAGCTTTAAATCCATTGAATCACCCTCTTTTCTTTAATTATAAGTATATACATTCTACAACAAAAGGATTCGTATACAATTATATTTCATTGTATACGAATCCTTTTTCTTTGTCAATAATAAGGTTAAATAATATTTTTTCTTACTAAAGCTAGGGCTTGCTCAACATATTATTAGCTAAAGGAGATATTTGGTATATAATTTGTAATGGAGAAATGCAAGAGTTTTAGTTCATATTGACCTTTATAAAAGGCAAGCCTTAAGTTATGTATTCTTCTTTTCTGGTTTTTACCATTATATTTTTATGTTGAAAACCAAAGAAGTACCTTAAAGCGGTACTTCTTTGAAAAAAATATATTGAGGAAGACATTAAAGTAAGATAAGTGTTATCTTATTTTAAGCAGTATTAAAAATATTAATGAACGATAAAAAATCTTTAGTTATTGATATAATCTGCGACCCACTCAAGATTAAGGGATCTCAGTTTTGTTTCGTTGGGAATACCGGTTTTTTTATCCCATCCCATTAAGTCATAATATTGGTCTCTTGCCTGGAAGAAAGCCTCCTTATCCATAGAAACACCATCTGTTATACCACCTCTAAGGGGTTTAAACATCTTCTCTGGCAGCACATCATCTTCAACTCCAAATCCGACTTTTGCATTAAAAGCTTTCATCATATGAAGTCTTCTTTCTCCTACCATCATGACCTCATGAAAAGTCATTTTCCAACCGGTTGCATGGTTAACCGCATGGGTTAAATCATCTATGTCAAATATGGTCCACAGCCCAAATGCCAAAACGCAAGTGCATACCGTATCTTGTACGCTGTAAATGATCTGTGTCTTCCAATACAATTTAGATTTTTCTAAACTCATCTCTGTAGGATCTTCTGCATTTTCAAAGCCTAAACCTGATAATTGATATGGAAGGGGTTCACTTGATAATGCAGGGTCCATTTCAGAAGAAACGTGGTCGGCACCAAAGGGAACGGTTGCATAAGCCAATCCCAAAGAGGCTTTTACTTGAGGCATATGAGCAGGGAATTCTTTTCCCTTAACATGTAAAACATATTGCTTAGCCTCTTCTCCCCATAGTTCCGCTAATCTCATGGATCCTTCTGCAACTAGGTTCCCAAAACCTTCTCTTTTCCCGGTCATTTCAGCCAGTTTAATAACTGCTTCCGCATTTCCAAAGTTCAATTCTAATCCGTCTGTTTCTTTTGTAGTAATAACACCATTCTCAAAGCATTCCATGATAAAACTTACCGTACCGCCAAAAGAAATGGTGTCCATGGCGTATTTTGAGCATATCTCGTTAATCTTACAGACTTCTATATTATCTGCAATACCCAGATTAGAACCGCAGATACCCACTGTTTCATATTCTGGGCCACCATACTTAGGCTCTACAGCTTTTACTTTATCGCCATCCACATGTCTTTTACAACTCTGTGCACATGCATAGCATGTGCCGGGTTTTATGGCTACTCTATTCCAATTCTCAGCTGTAAATGCCTCTACTCCTTCAAATGTACCTGACGTCCAGTTACGGGTAGGCATACCTCCGGTTAGCATGTGTCCATCCGTAACGCCGTTTGTGCCGTCTCTTTTAAATCCCATATAACCATCTTCTGTTCTCACTCTATTGGCACCGCGCTTAGCCATTGCTTGAATGGCAGTACTATCATGAAAATCCGGTTTATGAGTGCCTCTTACTGCAATGGCTCTTAAATTTTTTGAACCCATTACCGCACCCATTCCATTACGACCATTAAAATGTGCCAGTTCGTTGACAATGTTGGCGTATTTTACTAAATTTTCACCGGCCGGTCCTATTTGAGCCACTCTTATTTTTTTATCACCCAATTCCTCTCTGATGATGTCCTGGGCTTCTCCTGTAATTTTTCCCCAAATTTTTGAAGCATCTCTTAATTCAAATTCTCCATCATGTACCCATAGATATACCGGTTTTTTCGCTTTTCCTTTAATAACGACGGCATCAAATCCTGCGAATTTAAGCTCAGGTGCCCAATATCCTCCGGCTTCACTGGCTGCAATGGTATTTGTAAGAGGAGATTTAGTGGTTACTGCATGTCTTGAAGCACCACTCATTGCAGCTCCTGTAAAAGGCCCCACAGAGAATACAATCATATTTTCTTCACTTAGCGGGTCAGTTTTCGGGTCCATACCTTTCATCAGATAATAGGCCCCCAAAGTACTTCCTCCCAAATACTTTCGGTAAAATTTTTCGTCAGGTTCCTCGACAAAAAAACGTTCTTGACTTAAATCAACATGCAATATTTTTCCGGAATAACCTTTTAACATACCTCTCACCTCAATTTTTTAAAAATATCTATAATAAAATAACTCATTTAAATCAATTTAGCTGTATATTATTTGAAACAATTCAATAAATTGTAAGTATATTCGTACAAAAATACACAATGGTTTGTGTATTCTTATTCAGTTAAAATCACATAGCTCAGCCGCCGGAAATAAAGGGTATGATTTTAAAAAAATCCTCTTCTTTTAAAATATAGTTGCTGTCCTTTTTAAGTGCTCCAATAATATTCTTATTGTTAATCATCATAATATAAGGAGGACTTATAGCATATTTGTCCAGCAAATTGTTACGTAAGTTTTCATATGCCTGGGGTAACAAATGCGGCAATTCAATGATTTCAGATTCCACTCCTGTTGAGTTCTTGTATCTACCATGATATTCAATTTTCACTTTGATAGATTTCTGCATAATTTGTCCTCTCCATAAACATCAGATTATAATTTAAATAAATTGGGTATTTCACCAAGATTATAGAAAGTAATTAAATGATTCTGAATACTCTTTACCACTGCTTCTTCATCTCGTTTATAAAGGGCATCAATGATTTCAAAATGACCTTCAATTTTTTTCAAGCTGTCTTCAATGTTGATATATCTTGTTGCTTGAAATAAATGCACTTGTAAATAGAGCTGTTTTTGAAATTTTAAAAGTAAAGGATTTGAAGCAATTTCAGTTAACTTCAGGTGAAAGTCACAATCAAACTTTATCCTGCTGTATACGTCACCTTTTTTGGTTGCCTCATAACATTGATCCACAATATCTTTCAACATATTAAAATCTGCATTGCTACCATAATTGATGGCAAGCCGTCCGGCCAATGTATCTAAAGAAACGCGCATAATCCCCAGATTTTTAATGGATTCCTCATCAAATGTAATGACTTCAGCATACCTTTTTGGAAATATATTGACAATGCCGTCATTCGCTAACCTACGCAATGCTTCCCTTATAGGCGTTCTACTTATTCCCAACATCTGAGTTATCTTTTCTTCAGGAATTTTTTCTCCGCATTTAATCTCTTGTTTTAAAATCATCTGAAGAACATGTTCATATACCTTTTCAGATAACACAAGTTTATTACTGCTTTCCATATTAACCTCCACGCATATAAAGCATATATTTTATTGTATACAATTATAATGCTTTGTATGTTATCCGTCAATTTATATTTGTATTGTATTTATTTTTATAATCCTGATCCCCCAATACTGACTTTTAACCCTTTACGCTCTGCATACTTCTTACATTGCTCTACGCTGTCACTGTTATCTTCTTCCAAGTTTTCTAAGGCATAGCTCATCCCTAACATTTCATACTTTGAAGATCCCAGCTGATGAAAAGGAAGGATATGAATTTCATCAATGCTATTGTACTGAGCAATATCATTCACAATATTTTTAAATGCCTCGCCATCATTTACATCTGGTATTAAAGGTATTCTAACGATGACTTCTTTTTTAAGTTTTAATAGCCTTTTAAGATTTGATAATATGATTTCATTATCTTGACCTGTCCATTCAATATGTTTATCTTTATCCAACAACTTTATATCATATAGAAATAAATCTACAACCGGGGCTACTTTCACAAAATTCTCCCATTTTGTGAACCCGCATGTTTCAATAGCAGTATGAATCCCTTTCTGTTTGACCTTATTTAAAAGCTCAAAACAGAAGTCAGGGCTTAACATGGGTTCTCCACCACTCATTGTGATACCCCCCTCAGTATTCTTGTAAAAGACTTCATCTTTCATTAATTCCTTAAACAAAGCATCAACAGAATAGGGTTGACATGACTTTTGGCGGGCTTGGAAGGGACATGCCTCCACACAATTAAAACAACGGTCACATTGATTTAAATCTGTTACAAGCGTATCCTCAGACCATTGGATACATTTTTCAGGACAGGTATTGATACACAAATCACATGCTGCACAAAGCTCTTTATTAAACATGAGCTCACATTTACCACTTAATGTTTCCGGATTCTGACACCATTTACATCTCAACGGGCATCCAACAACAAATACTACTGTACGTATACCAGGACCATCGTGTACACAGAAACGTTGAATATTTGATACATTTATCTTTTCATGTTCCATTATCATAACCTCGCTGATATCCATATATTTGCATTACAGTGGGTGAGATTCACCAAGTGTAATGGTTATCTTGAAAATCTTTTAATGATATTGTCTTGCTGAACCGGTGACATTGCTATAAAATATGCCGACAGCCCGCCCATTCTGACTCGAAGCCCTCTGTGCTTTTCAGGGTGTATTTTGGCATCCTTTAAATCTTCAACGTTTGTACTGGTTATGGTCATAATCTGACCTCCAAGATCACAGAAAGATTGAATGAGGCCTTTCATTCTAACCATACCGGATTCACCGGTAAATTCATTAGAATTAACAGATATGTCCAAAGGACATCCGCAATAGTATCTGAGCAAATCAGGTTTCGTTATACTTTTTATAACTGCCGTTGGTCCATTTATGTCTACTCCCGGACTTGGAGAGTAGTTTGGAGCCAGTGCACCGCCGCATTCCCGTCCATCAGCAGACGCCCCGGTATCACGGCCTAAAACAGCATAATTTTCAAATGTCCCGACACCCACAGGAAACATCATCGTATTTTGTTGACGTCGCCATACTTCAACATGTTCTTCAAAGTCTTTTAAAACTCTTATGGCTATATCATCTGCATAGTCGTCATCATTTCCAAACTTAGGAACACTATTTAACGCTTTTGCTCTCAGCACCTCATGCCCTTTCCAATTGTCTTTTATCCCTTGTATGATTTCAGACATGGATACCGACTTTTCTTCATATACCAGCTTCTTAATAACGGCTAATGAATCCACAGTATTTGAAAGTCCTGTAGCCAGGATTAAATGAAATATATATTTAGCCCCATCTTGGCTTAAATCTTTTCCTTTTTCAATACAATTATCCATAATGGAAGACATCAAAGGATCCGGTGCTATCATATAGGACAGACCAAAGTTTTCTAAGCGTCTTCTGCACTGAAAATCGATTCGATTAAACATTTGTTGTTTGTATGCTTCATAAAATGCTTCATAATCTTTAAATTCCTGCGGGTCTCCGGTATCTAACCCTTCCTGCCGGCTGTTATTTAAGGATACGCCTCTAAACAATACCCATTCCAAACATTTTAAATTCATAACATGGGCATAGCTAAAGTGGCTCTTTCCGGGAACCAATGTTTCCCAGCATCCGTCATTGGAATAATCGCGAGCATCCTCAACAGGTATGCCTATATCCACAAAACCAGGTATAATGGTGTCATCATTATAGATCATAGGTTCTCCCTGACCATAACGTAATACTTTTGCCAGCAGATCAATAAAATCTTTAGGAGAATTCTTATGGACTCTTGCTGCCAAAGTCGGCATTAGGAGCTTTAATTCATACATGATTTCTACAAACATGTAGGATACGTCATTTGTGGCATCATTTCCATCCCTATCTACACCGGCTACTATGCAGTTCATCAACCAATCGTTGCCTGATTGACCATAATTGAAATTGGCATCACTATCTGCCGCCTCATCCTCCTGCCATGTTAAGGCACGCTGGTCGTAACCTCCGGTGGAATTAACGGCTTCAAACTCATTTGGTGTAACGCCTTGTGAGAACAATCCAAAGTTATAATGGTTTTCTGCTTTTTTTGTGTCAATTATAATTCTTTCATTGCACTTCACAAGAAAGTTACCAATAATGTCATAAGCCCTTTCTTTGGTGATGCAATTCATATGGATATCTTTTTGGTAGTAAGGGTATAGTATCTGATCTGAACGTCCAAGGGGCACATATTCTCCGCCGCTATTGACGATACAATAAATGAACCAATACGCTTGGGTCGCTTCAAGAAGATTTCTAGCCGGATTAAGGGGCACATGGCTGCATGCTTCATATATTTCAAATAGTTCTCTTTTTCTTATGGGGTCTGTACATTCTAATGCTTCTTTTAATGCAGCTTGCGCATGTCTTTGACCAAATTCTACAAGTCCGTCTAACGCTACAAGCATTGCTCTATATTCATTTAAGGCATTTTCATCTGGCTGCATCATTCTAAGTTGTTTATCAATGGCTTCATTAATTTCCTTTTTTATACCTTTAACACCGATATTAATGACCTTATCCCATTGCGGTGGATGATGTCCCCATACCGAAGCTTCATTTAGGTTATATCTTGCAGCCTGCTGGCCTTCTTCTTCCGTATAATATTTTGGAATAACCGTTCCCCAGCCAACACTATTTTGATTGGGATTACCTACTATAAGTTCGTCAGGCTTAATGATTGCAGGAAGGTGTCTACACATATATGCTTGGGCCATGGCTTTTCTGATCACCATTGGCTCACTAACTAAGTGCTCATTGCCATCAAGAATATTCACATCTTTAAAATGCCATATGCCGGGATCATTGTATTCTACTTCAAAAAGTCTATCTTTTAATTGATTCAATCTTGATGTAATCTCCATAATTTCTTCCTCTCTACTCTTAATTTAATGTTGTGGTAACATTATAAAAATAATTCATCTAAAAGCACTAATCCATTTAAAAATTTCAATCTTTTATCTTCGTTTACTTTGAATTTCGTTATACAATTTTTTGTTGAATTAAATTAAAATATAAATTGTATACATTATAACAACATTATATACATCGCTATAATTGTTGTCAATATCTTATCCAAAATCAACAAATAGAATTTACTCAACCATAGAAAACAAATATATATGGATTTTTTATTTTCAGCAAATCCTCATATAGTAAAGGCATTTTTTACTTATTCCGCATATTATGAATGAAAAAAGGTAGGCGTATTCTTATGGAAAACAAATTATTTTTGTTACAAATAATGAAAGCTTTTCTACCTCCCGGTGGGAAAATACTTTCTTTAAAAAAACCCCACGAAGGCCCTGCGATATATACAGCTGATGTTGATGGGGATCGTTCAGCCGAGATAGTGGGTCATTACAGCTATAATGGAGAAACATATACTTTAGTTCTAAAAAAATATGGCGGCAGATGGCAAGTTTTAAACCGAGTAAAGAAAGACCGTGGTGGTTCGGCTCATGCAGCAAAGGCAAATGTAGAAAAAAAAGAGCCATCCAAAGCAATGTCTTTACGGCATCCTTCTAAAAAAAATCGCCATCGTAATCCACCACCAGAAAATATGTTGGAGTCTAAGCAAGGAGACGTCAATGGAGATGGCAGATTAGAAACCGTTTACTTAGTGGGAAACAAACCCACACAAGGCAGCCCCTATATAGAAGATATAGGTATCGTTATATACGGCCCGGATGATAACAGACTGGCTGAAATATCTCTTGAAGAAAATTCCGGGTATCAGCCCACATTATTCTTAGGAGATTTTACCGGAGACAACATAGATGATATACTGGTGAATATTGATTCCGGCGGCAGTGGCGGGTATGTCTTCAGCTATATCTACTCTTTTTCAGATAACCAGCCCAAACCACTATTTGATTTTAATGCATTTAATGAAAAAAGCGATTATACTGTAGATTATTTAGACTATTATCGGGTAGAGGTTACAAATCCTTCATTAAATAAGAAATATGTTCTGGATATTTCCAATAAAGATCGGGATTATATATCCGGCATATATGATGAAAACGGAAAGCTTAAAAGAGCTTTAAAAGGTGATGTATTACCTTTGGGCGCTTTATACCCGATTGATATTGACAGAAATAAAATATTTGAAATCAATACCTTGCAAAGAATCGTTGGTTTATATAATGCAGATACCTTGGGATATGTTGAAACCATTATGAGATGGAATGGTGAAGCATTTGCACCGTATGTTCAAAGTGTTTCTATTCCAGGATTTCCTTTAGAACGCGGCGGCGGCGAAGATATATATTCCGAAACCGACTATTTTGATGATATTCTTTACTTATACTCAGAAACTCAAAAAGATCCTCAGCTTGAAAGAGCTATTGCTCAAGTCTATGAACTCAATGAAGAGGATGAAGTCAGATATTATTATAATCGGCTGGATTTAAATGGGGATGGCAGGTTAGAAACCATCGTATACTTAACAGGATCAACACTCTGCGGAAGTGGCGGATGTAGTGCGGTTATATTCAAACAGGAAAATGATAAATATGAAAAGCTTTCACAATTCACCTTAGCTAATACACCTATTATCATTAGTAACAAAAGAACAAATGGATATAAAGACATTATCATGTACGTTAGCGGCGGAGGCATTGAGCCTTTTTATGCTCATCTAAAATATGATGGTGTGACTTATCCGTCCAATCCCTCTTCAGCCCCACCCCTTCCAAAGGATGCAAATATTTCCGGCATCGCTGTCATATCGGATGACTTGACTGAAAACAGAGG
Source organism: Clostridia bacterium (assembly GCA_028279945.1). Taxonomy (GTDB): domain Bacteria; phylum Bacillota; class Clostridia; order Peptostreptococcales; family JAAYPU01; genus JAKSCF01. Next base: position 2,547 of record JANQMT010000043.1, on the reverse strand, counting down.
CATAGAGTGGAAACCTAATTCTTGATTATAGCAGCGCAAAGATTGAGCATCCATTAGATTATAAGATTTTAACTATTTAAAATATGAGACTGTCTCAAAACTCATTTTACTGAGACAGCCTCTTTTTTTAACCTAACATTCCATGCAGTCACTATTCTTCTTATTTAACTTTCTGCTTTTAAATCTAATAATCCAGTCATCCAATATGGTATAGATTACCGGAATGAATACTAAAGTAAGGAGCGTAGATAACAGTAAACCGCCAATAACAACTGTAGCCATTGGTGCTTGCGTTTCAGCCCCATCACCTATTCCAAGAGAAAGCGGCACTAAGCCTAAAGCAGTTGTTAATGTTGTCATGAGTATAGGCCTAAGCCTTATAGGTCCGGCATTTAATATGGCTTCTTTTCTATCTTCGCCTCTGTTTCTTCTGATATTGATATAATCAATTAACACGATTGCATTATTGACCACAATACCCGAAAGCATAATGATTCCTATAAGTGCAGGGACACAAAGAGGTCTTCGTGTTATAAATAACCCAAGGAGTCCACCTGAAACAGCCAGTGGTACAGATAACATAATTGTAAATGGGTGAATCAACGATTCAAATTGGGATGCAATCACCATATATACAAATACAATGGATAAAACCAACGCCATTAATAAATTTCGAAAAGCTTTATTCATCTCTTCACCTTGACCACCGAATTTGTAACTAAAGTCATCCGGGAAAGGATAGTTGGACAGCTTGTTATCAATTTCTTTATTGATGCTTCCTATATCTCTTTGAAAATTTTTACCGGTTATTTTGATAACCCTTTTTTGATTTGCTCTTTCAATAGCTACAGGTCCCTCTTTAATGGATACATCTGCAATTTGATACAAGGGCACATTAACACCGGTTGGTGCCTCTATTAATGTTTGTTTCAAATTTGAGGTGCTTTTTTTAAGCATTGGATCCCCTTTAATGATGACATCGATATCATCGCCGTCATATTTATACGTTGTCGCCTTTGCCCCTTTGATCATGCCGCTGACGGTTGTGGCTACATCGTTTCCTGTTAAGCCATATTGTGAAGCCTTGTTTCGATTAAGATTGACGATGACTTCCGGTACCCCATCTTCCATGCTGCTTTTTATTTCTCTGGTGCCTTCTACGGACCGGACTATTTTTTTTACGTCTTCTCCAATTTCTTTAAGCAAATTTAAATCTTTTCCTGCGATTTCTATTTCTATGGGCTGCCCCCCGGCTTCCATTGATTCAATGGTGCTGACCCTAATTTCTGCTCCTGCTATATCTTTTGTTAACGTTCTTATTTGGTCGGCAATTTCAAAACTATCTCTTTTTCTCTCTTTTTTGGGGAAAAGTTTAGCATACATCAACGCTTTATCAGTAGCAGCACTTTCACCTTCAAATTCACTGACGCCAACCACAAAAAATATTTGTTCAATTTCCTTTATATCTGAGTCTTGGATAATGGAAACTACATTCTCAGCCTCCTTACTTGTATCTTCTATTTCAGTACCCTTGGGCTTAGAAATATTGATGGATATCCAACCGGTATCACTCTCAGGAAAAAATACCATTCCAACACTTATTATAGAGGTAATGCTTACAACAAATGTTGTTATACCAATTATGATGGTTTTCTTTCTATTGGCCAATGCCCAATTTAATGCTCTTTTGTAATGGTTCTCAAGTTTTGAAAAGAATGTATCAAAACTGTTAAATACTTTTCTGGATAGTTTGAATTTATGTAAAACATCTTTGCTTTCATCCATCTTCAGATACTTGGAACAAAGCATTGGTATTAATGTAATGGATACGACCAAAGAGGCCAGTAACGACATTACCACGACTAATGAAAAATCTTTAAATATCTCTCCTACTATGCCTTTTACAAATGCCATTGGAAGAAAGACCACTATAGTGGTTAATGTGGATGCCATAATGGCAGTTCCTACCTCCTCAGCACCATTGATAGAGGCATCAATCTTGGAATGTCCTTCCTTTCTATATCGAAATATATTCTCCAGTACAACAATTGAATTGTCGACTAACATGCCGACTCCTAATGCCAGCCCTCCTAATGACATCATGTTCAAAGTCATGTGATTGAAATATATCAAAATAAATGTTGCGATTACTGAGATGGGTATTGCTATACCGATAATAACTGTGGTTCTAATATTCCTCAAAAAAACCATTAGCACCAATACAGCAAGGATACCTCCAATGGCTATATTTTTATTAACACTTGAGATAGAATCTTTAATATATTTAGATGTATCCATTAATATTTTAATCTCTAAACCCTCTAATTCATCATTCAAATGACTAACGGTATTTATTACTTTTTCAGCTACTTTTACCGTATTGGAACCCGATTCCTTCTTTACGGACAGATAGATACACTCTTTGCCATCTGATTTTATGATAGAATCTTGATCTTTATAGTTTAATGCTACTGTGGCAAAATCTTTTAGATGTATAATGCCTCCATTAGGCAGACTTATTGGCAAATTTTTTATTTCTTCTACAGA
>JANQMT010000180.1:0-23542 GCA_028279945.1 Clostridia bacterium | reverse complement strand
AGGCATTCGAGTTCCTCCTGCAGGCATATAAAGAAACTTCCAACCGGTTCCATCTGCTCCTAAAGCAGTCGATAAAATACCGGCGTTTTCTTCTTCTGTCTCTGTTACGACAGCTGCTCCAGCGCCGTCTGCAAAGAGCACTGCTGTTTTTCTGTCGTTCCAATTCACTATCTTGGAAAGCACTTCTACGCCGACAACCAATACTTTCTTTGCCTGCCCTGACTTGATAAACGCAGCTGCAGTCGATAAGGAATAAAGAAAGCCTGTGCATGCAGCGTTTAGATCAAATGCAAATGCATTAAATGCACCAAGCTTATCTTGAATAACACAAGCTGTTGAAGGGAAGAGCATATCCGGAGAAAGCGTGGCCGTAATGATTAAATCTATTTCTTCAGCGGTTACGCCTGCATCCTCTAAAGCGATCTCCGCCGCTTTAACCCCCAGGTCTGATGATGCAGTAGATTTATCTGCAATCCTTCTTCTTTCTATGCCTGTTCTATCTACAATCCATTCGTGCTTTGTCTCCATTATTTTTTCCAAATCGTAATTGGTCACAATTTTTTCAGGCAAACAACTGCCTGTTCCAATAATTCCTACTGACTTATCCATCTTTCATCTCCTTTGATTTTATTGATTCTATCTGACTAACTTCATCATGTATCATTTCTACAACATTGTTTTCAACATACGGCTGTGCTCTTAAAATAGCATTTTTTACCGCTTTCGCTTTAGAAGAGCCATGCATTTTTATCACTGCCCCTTTTACACCTAAAATCGGTGCTCCGCCATATTCGGAATAATCCAGCTCTTTACTCATTTCTTTTAATTTACCGGACATAATGAGTGCCCCAATTTTAACCAGGAAGCTCTCCTTCAATTTTTTCTTTAAAAGGTTGATAAATAAATCAGCGATACCCTCAGATAGTTTTAATATGACATTACCGACAAACCCATCACAAACCACAACATTTGCCTTACCTTCAGGAACTTCACGAGCTTCAATATTTCCCTGGAAATTTAGATGAGTCTCTTTCATCAATTCAAATGCTGTTTGTATCGTCTGAGTTCCTTTTGACGCTTCTTCACCTATATTCACTAGGGCTACCGACGGATTTTCCATGCCCAATACTTTTTCACTGTATATGCTTCCCATGATTCCAAATTCTACCAGGTTATGGGGTTTACACTCTGCATTAGCACCGGAATCAACCAGCAAGAACGGTTTTATACCCGGAAAAATTGAAGCAATAACCGGACGATCAATCCCGGATATTCTTCCTATTATGAACAGCGCACCTGTCATAATTGCACCTGTATTCCCTGCAGATATGAAAACATCTGCTTCTTTATCTTTTACCATATTCATTCCAACTACAATGGAAGAGTCTTTCTTTTTCCTAACCGCTTTAACAGGCTTATCATCATTGGTAATCACTTCACTTGTAGGTATAACACTTAGTCTTGATTTGTCGTAGTCATATTTTTCTAATTCTAATTGAATTTGTGTTTCATCTCCTACTATAGTTATATGGGCTGTCATTTCTTTAATGGCATCGACACAGCCTTTCACTATCTCAGTAGGAGAATGATCGCCTCCCATACCATCTACAACTATCTTCATAGTGTTCCTCCTTATTTTTCATTGTTTGCATCCTCAATAGGTACTAAAATAAATTTTCCTCTAAACACTTGTTCCTGCTTAACATAAATCTTTACATGGACAAAAAAGCTCTCATCCCTTTGTCTTGTAACTTCTGCTTTAGCAACTAATTTATCCCCTACGCTGACAGGTTTTCTGTATTTCATATTCGCTACGCCTGTCAGTGCAGCTTTAATATTGATGACGGCTAACGCAAGAGACTCTGCCATGGAAAAGATGTAGTGGCCTTTTACTATGTCCGTTTTCTCAAAAGCCATTTCACGATTGGCCTCTAAAAAAGAAATGCCATAACGATTGACATCAAGGTCAATAATCTCTCCAATAAGCTCAGATATTCCTAAACCGACTATTTTAGAATAATTTTTTTGAGCAGCGGCTTTCATTCTTTCCCGCAGCTCGGGAATACCTAATTCTAGTCTATCTAATCGTATGGTTTGAATGCTTACATGAAACATTTCACTTAATTCATCATCTGATACAAACGGTGTTTCCGTAATTATTTTCTTTAATTCATAATGTCTTTCAGTTTTTTTATTTTTTTTCTTCACCAAGTATACCTCCATACAATTTTTAGTACCTGGTACTAATAGTATATATAACATTATATGTGATTGCAACAAAAAAAATATTCCATAAAATGACATGGAATGTCAAGATTCACCTCATCTTGTTTTGATATTTTATTAGTGTTAGAATATTAAATATACCATTTTATAGGTAAGAAAGATGTTGTTATAGCTATTGAAAAATCAAGTAAAAATAAATCATATTGGAGAGATAACAATGTATAACGTTAACCTTATGGCCTACGATGAACATAACAAAAAAAAACTTGATCAAGAGATCAACAAATATTTCATCTCACTGTTCAATGGCAGCATACATGAGGATGATTTCATACATTTATTAAATGAAACCAAATTTCAGTTTGCTTATGATCATTTTTGTATTTTTACAATCAATTTTGCAAGTCAAACAATATTTCAAAATTTGTTTTTATCTGAGAAGGTTACTTCTGATTTACAAAATTTCTTAAGCACCATTATGGTTGATGCCCATTTTCAAGTTATAACCCTGAGAAAAAATTTGCTTTGCGTATTGGTCAATACCAATGGGGATCTAAATCCTATTCTATGGAACAAAGTTTATCAGACCATTACCAAATACATTGGCACCATCGATGATCGTATAAAAGTCTTTTTAGGTTATTCGAAAATTTATAATGAAATAAAAATGATAAAAAAAGCCTATTTGGAATCATTGGACGCTCTTTACCACCGTTTCATATCTAATGAGAATATTTTTCCTTATACTTATACAGCTTCTTTACGTACAATTGACGATAGCAGCTGGGAACAGTTAGAGTATTCCCTTAAATTAGGATTAACAAATGAAGCCGAATCCAAAATTTTATCAATCTTTGATCAATATAAAAAAAACATTAAAGGCTCACAAATTCAATTCATAGTAAAACAGCTGATTAATATTTTTCAATATATTACGCTCCATAATGATTTAGATCGATCCTTAATTCCAGAAAAATTTTCAGATACATATTTTCTATTTGATTTTGATAATTTATCAGATGTTTCGTCCTACATGACCGAAATGTGTCGGCATATCTGTGATTCAATTTCTATAAATTCAAGTCATCATTTGGGGAAAACGATTGTTGAGTATATTCATTCAAACTATACCAAACCAATTAATTTGAATACTATTGCTAATACTTTTCACATCAACAGCACCTATTTAGGTCAGTTATTGAAAAAGGAAGTCAACATGCCTTTTAATAAATACATCAACAAACTTAGAATCATACAAGCTATGAAAATGATAGAGTACGATTCCAATGTAAAGTTGAAGGATATTGCACATTCAATAGGGTATTCGGATTCTCACTACTTCTCAAAAATATTTAAGCAAGTTACAGGCATTTCACCCTCTGAATATAAAAAGAAAAATTCTATATATTAAAAAACATGCATCTATTGATACATGTTTTTTTTAATTAAATACTTTATTCCATGATTTCCACATCATCTATACATTCCATTTTGAGTACAGATACCTCAAAAGCTGTTTTAGTTTCAACTATGTCATATTCAAATTTTTTCTTATATTCTCTGCTCTGTATTCTACCCCATATTTTAATGTGTGCCCCGATATCCAGTGCTTGAGAATATTTTGCATTTCTTCCCCAAGCGATACATGGGATATAATCGGATTTATTATAAGCTCTGTTCACCGCAAGCATAATATCACAAATCTCTCTTCCTAATGGTGTTAATCGATATATGGGTTTCTTACATACATACCCTTCCAAATATATCTTATTAGGATTTTTAATCAATTTATCATCTTCTATTTCCTGTATTTCTCTAGCAAATACAGAAATGATTAAGCGATTTTTATTATCTTCAACTTTATTATAAGTTCTTAATTGTCCGGTAACTTGCAGCTTAGTACTCGCTTTAAATTCTATATCTACCATTAGCCTTTCAGATAAAGTTACCGGTATAATGTCACAATATCCGCTTAATCGCTTTACTTTAATATATAAAGTATAAAAGCCTTCTCCATATGATTTATGACTTAATGCTAACTCTGAACATACTTCCCCTGTTATAACACAATTATTAGTTGCTATATTATCACTCATCACTCTCACTCCCGTATCCCCATGTAATCTAAAAACATCTTATTCATTTTGTATGTAAAATATGAATAAAACCTGCTATTGAATATTTAATATTAATCTTCTTTCTTACATTGCTTACCAGTATGATCCATATAATAATTATCTCTTAAAATCAGTTCTCCTATCGGCACTATTTCATAGCCTTCTGCTTGAAGTTTTTTAAGAACCAGCGGTAAATATTCTAAAACATATTCTGAATTATTATGGAATAAAACGATAGATCCATTTTTAACATTCCTTACAACTCTGTCAACAATTTGAATGCTTCCGATTTGTTTCCAATCCAAAGAATCAACGTCCCACTGAATGGTATAATACCCATTTTCTTTTGCTGTCAAAATCAAGTTGTTATTGTAGTCTCCAAAAGGCGGTCTAAACAAGTCAGGTTCCTTTCCGATTAGAGATTCTATACTCTCTCCGGTATCATTTAATTCTGCCACAACTTGACTTTTTGAAAGCTTTGACATATGAGGATGCGTCGTGGAATGATTGCCTACTTCATGGCCTCTTTTGTGTATTTCTTTTACTTTATCCGGATAGTTGTCTACCCAAAAACCGACTAGGAAAAAAGTTGTTTTTACATTATACTCATCTAGAATGTCCAGTATTTTTAGAGTATATCCATCGCCCCAAGCAGCATCAAAACTAATTGCAACCTTTTTATCACTTGTTTCAACGGAATAAATAGGTAATTCTTTGTTTATCGTAGATGCCGTTAGCACATAGTTTGAGATATAAGCAATAGCAGAAAAAAGGACAACAATACTTAATAAGCTTAGACATATTGTAGTTTTTTTAATGGTTATTATCATTTTTATCTCTCCTTAAAGAAATTCCGTTCTTTAAAATTTATGCTTTTAATTCTTCGTTATTACAAAAAAACGATTGAAATTTTCCGTAGATTTAAATTGTAATAAAATCAAAATTCAAAAACAAAAATTATGATAAATAAATACTCAAAAAATGTAACCTAAGGTCATTTTTTTACATATTTTGTAACGAGTAAGGAGGATAATAAATGATTTTAAAGTATTCTAAAGCTCTGGCGGGTCTTGGAGCAGGCATATCTATGCTAATAGGTTTGGGTGTCGGCAAAGGAATTGGTATTGCAACTGCTGCCGCTGTCGAAGGCGCTGCAAGACAACCTGAAGCTTTTGATTCAATTCAAGAAGCATTGGTTATGGGAAATAATTACGCGTTAATACCATTATTAGCAGCCTTTATCGTTTCCATTTATTTAATATGCATTGCTAAAAGATCTCATTGCTGTAAAGATATTTGTGAAGATATAATTATTATTTGCAATATAAATCGTATTTCTGCTGCTCTGGGCGCAGGTTTAGCCGTACTGGGCGGTATTGGTTCCGCTATAGGCATGGGTACTGCCGCTGCCGCCGCTGCTGAAGGTATTGCAAGACAGCCAGAAGCAGTTGATTTGATCAAAGAAATGCTTATTTTAGGAAATATATATGCACTAATATCAGTTATAGCCTCATTTATCGTTGCAGCCTGTCTTCTATCCATTGCAAAAAAAGAATAATATATTAAACATTATGAAACCAGAGATTATACTATATTAAAAACAAAATATTCAATAACGAATGCAGGCACATCCATATTCGTTTGGGCATTAATCGGCAAAGTTTGATATAAAAACGAATATGGATATGCCTGCATTCTATGTGTCTACAAAGTAGTTAAAACCAGTTCAAAACAAATCAGCACAGGATTAAGGCCTCTCGCAAGTTTGCCTTTGTAGACTACCCCATGTGCATCAATGAGGGCAACCTCGACATTGGCGCGGCAGTTTCCTTGACATTCTGTAAAAACTCGTCCCTCAAGCACCAACAGCTCTGTTGGGATATCATTTACACACCGGCCATCTTCAAATCGGGCCCCAACAACACTGCCGACGCCGCTTCGTATTTCTGCATGGCTGATCTGATGATCTTTGCAGATGGTTTCAATTGCTTCCAATAAATCCTCATTGGGTCGAATTGTTGCCACGACACACTTTCTATCCGACTCCAGGGATTTAACTTCTTTATTTTGAATGGGATTGAACAAGGTAAAGTTAGTTTCCGGATCGAATAATGATTCCATTGTAATGGTGGTTGTGCCATAAACTATGGCCTTGGCCGGTTTCGAAACTATGCTGTCCGATGGCAAAATATGTCCTCCGCAAATCCGGTCACCTTCTTCCCACAATGCGTGGCAATGCATGAAAGGATGTCCATTCTTGATACCGAAAGTCGCATTTGCATAAGCGATCTCGATTTCTTCTGTAGCGCTATAGGTATCACTATAGTATGCCACATGTTCCGAACTCTTGGAAAAAGTAGGCATTACATAGTTCATTGGCCATAACTGCAAATTCTTGAACTGTATGCCGGCACCACTCACCTTTGCTTCCGTAAGCGGTCCGGCTATGGCATCCAGCAGCGAAACACCAACCTCTAAATTTATCTCCATTACCTCAGTTTGCCCCTCAAAGCTTGCAATACGAATTGGGTTTATGGGCCCAGGCTGTTTTATACGACGTATTTCCTTCTGCATATTTTTGCTCCTTATCTTAATGGTTAGTCTTTTAAACCCAACATTTAATTTGACGGACCATTGATTTTGTTGAAATCCCATAACGATTTTGTAAAACCGGTAATGTTCCTGCATCAAGAAACTCATCAGGAAGAGCTATCTGACGAAATTCAGGAAAAACACGGGCTTGCATCAGCAAAGAAGCTACTGCTTCGCCAAGACCACCAATTTTCGAATGATTTTCGGCTACTACTACTAATCTATCAGAGCGATTTGCTTCTTTGAGAATGGTCATCTGATCTAAGGGTTTTATGGTAGGCACATGAAGTACAGCAGCATCAATATTATCCTTCTCCAATATTTTTGCCGAGTCTAGTGCTCGCATTGTCATCAAACCTGTAGAGATAAACAATACATCCTTTCCTCCTCTCAAAAGAGCTGCTTTTCCTAACTCAAAACGATAGTCGTATTCGTCCAACACCAACGGCACATTCCCTCGAAGAAGACGCATATAAACCGGGCCGTTATGGTTGGCGATGGCCGGCACCGCTTGTTCAATATCTAGTGCATCACAAGGATCAACAATGGTCAGATTTGGCATGGCCCTATAAAGAGCCAGATCATCTGTAGCCTGATGACTTGGACCATACCCGGTCGTCAAGCCCGGTAGTCCACCTAAAATTTTAACGTTTGCATCTTGTTCACTAATGGCCTGAGACACAAAGTCATATCCTCTGCGTGCTGCAAAAGTAGCATACGTTGAGGCAAAAGGAATAAACCCTTCCTTGGCTAATCCACCGGCTGCTGTTATCATCAGCTGCTCTGACATTCCCATTTGGTAGAAACGTTTTGGGAAAGCATCACGAAATATGTGCATATCGGTATACTTTGCCAAATCAGCACTCATCCCTATAATCTTTGGATTAGTTTTAGCGAGTTCTATTAATGCATGCCCTAAAGGTGCAGATTTTGTACGATGATTCTCACAAACTGTAGATGCACTTATTACCGACTTTGCTATGGGCGTATTATTTGCTTTATTCATTATATCCTTCCTTTCTCAAGTTCTTCATAGGCACGCTTCCAATCATCCGTTTCTAACCGAATAAAATGGCTCTTTTCATGGCCCACAAGAAAATCTACACCTGCTCCGGGTTTTGTATCACAGAGAATGACCCTGGGTTTCTTTTCCTCCGAATATTTGGCGTTGTCAAACGCTGTTATAAGTGCCGAAAGATCATTACCATCCACCCGCTGAACATACCACCCAAAAGCTTCAAACTTTTCATGTAGTGGCTCCGTATTCATTATATTAACGGTTAGACCGTCAGCCTGAATGCCATTGACATCAATAATAGCTATTACATTATCTAAATTGTAATTTGCAGCCGATATAGCAGCTTCCCAGGTAGGCCCCTCAGCAAGTTCTCCATCTCCCATAAGCGTATAGACTAAAGAAGAAGACTTTTTTTGTTTCAAGCCAAAACCCATCCCGACTGCCATGGGCAAACCAAGTCCAATTGAACCACCGGACATTTCCATCCCCGGGGTATAGGATGTCATTCCTGACATGGGCAGACGGCTGTCATCACATGCATATGTGTCAAGTTCATCTTCCGGAATAAAACCTGCTTCGGCAAGTGCTGCATAGTGACCAATGGCAATATGCCCCACCGACAAGAGAAAGCGATCACGACCTTCCCAATTTGGCTCTTGTGGCAGATAATTCATCGCATGAAAATAGGCAACTGCCATAACATCTGCCACACCAAGTGCTTGAGCAATAAAACCTTGCTGTTGAACTTCACCCATTCGGATAGCATTCTTCCGAATTCTATAAGCTCTTTCTTCTACATTTTCAATATTTTTGTCCATTTTTTTCTCCTCTGTTTTGTTCATTTTACCCTTCCTTCCTCAAGTGTTTCATAGGTGCATATTTTATTTACCTCCCAATACAGAAGGTAACCATGTGGTTAATCCTGGAACAAAAGTAATGCCCATTAGTATGATCAATCCTATAATAAAGAATGGCACCGTCGAAGCAATGGTACGCTCCATCTTTTCCCCTGCCAAGTCATTGCCTATAAGCACACTTGCCCCAACAGGCGGCGTTAGCAATCCTAAGCTAAGGTTAAAAGTCATAATAATCCCAAATTGTAAGGGCGACATACCTATTTCAGTCACTAGTGGTATCAATACAGGCGTCAATATTACTATTGCAGCATTTGCTTCCATCAAACAACCAATAATCAGTAAAATAATATTAATCATAATAAAGATTCCAACGCTTCCTGTTGTCAAGCTTAATATTCCTTTTGTCAGAACCTCAGGTAAGTGATCTGATACCACTATCCAACTGGATACTTTTGAAGTTGCAAGAATAATCATGATAGAAGATGTTGCAACTACTGAATCGGAAATAACGCTATACAAACTAGACAATTTCATGTTTTTATATATAAAAAAACCAACTATCAGTGAATAGACAACAGCGATAACCGAAGCCTCCGTTGGTGTAAATATACCACCGAAAATTCCTCCTAAAATGATAATTGGCATTATGAGTGCCCAAAATCCATCTTTTCCAGTCCTTAAAACGTTTTTTCCATTAAAAGTTCCTTGTCTCGGTGCTCCTGTTTTTTTTGCCATAATATAAGCAACCATACACAGCACTATACCAAGTATAATCCCAGGAAGTACCGCTCCGAGAAACAAATCACTTATAGACATCCCCAATGCGGCTCCATACACGATAAGAGGAATGCTCGGCGGTATAATTGGTCCGCAAACTGCGGCAGAGGAAGCTATAGCTGCCGCTAAAGAAGGTTTATATCCTTCCTTTTTCATCGCAGGAATCGTTACACCTCCTACAGCTGAAACAGTTGCAACAGCTGATCCTGAAATAGCTGCAAAAAACATTGAGGCTACAACCGTAACCATTGCCAAACTCCCTGTTACCCAACCAACTATTGAGTTTGCAAAATCAATTATTTTTTTATTTAATCCACCATGAGTCATTATGTTACCTGCAAGAATAAAAAAAGGTATTGCTAATATGGGGAAAGAATCTATTCCATTAAATATTTTTTGTGGAATGACTACCAACGGTAATGATCCATTATACATTAAAGCAGCCAGGCAACCTATTCCAATAGCAAATCCAATGGGAACTCCTAAAATTGCTAAAACTAAAAGAACTGCTATCAATACTGTTGACATAATTTATTTCCCCTCCTTTAACTTTTGAAAATTAAATTTATACCCAATAAGCATACTCTCAATCAAAAATAATAGAATTAGAAAACCGCCAACAGATATTGCTGAATACGGTATGGACATTGGCATTTCCAACCCTGTAGATAATTGTCTATGCGTCATGCCGGCTAATTCACTACCGTATCTCACTATAACCAATAAAAAAATTATTAAGCCTAAATTAAGAACTGTCTCTACAACTATTCTTATCTTTAATGGTATAAGATTTATAAAATAATCAATCCTCATATGTCTCCCTTTTCTCATTGCTACAGAAGATCCTAATAAAACAAGCCACACGAAGCAATATCTTGCTATTTCTTCAGCCCAAGAGTTTCCTGTATTTAATGCATATCTTAAAAAGACTTGCATAAATATTGAAAACACCATTACTACAAAAAGCACTACCGACAAACCGGTAACTGTCTTTTCTATTACATCTAATACTTTTTTCATCGGGGGTACCTCCTTAGAGAAACAATAAGAGTGCATAACATACACCCTTATTGCAAACAATCCTTGCCACTTAAAGTTAATAAAATGTGTGTCGTATTTATTGAACGGCTTCTATTTTTTTTACAAAATCTACTAAATCAGGGAATTCTTCTTCTACTATATCCTGTACGAGCACTTTAAATGTATCTATTTCAGGCTCTACAAATGTTACGCCTTTTGACTCAAAATCTTTTATTATTTGATCGTCCATTTCTATAACAAAGTCAGTTCTCCATAAGCCTGCTTCACTAGCTGCTTCTTTGATAGCTCCTTGTGCCTCTTCCGGCAGGCTTGCAAAGTAATCTCTATCAAATATAAACGTATCAACGCTATAAACGTGCTTTGTATTGATGAGATATGGGCACACTTCGTATAATGCAGCTGCATATGAAACTTGTAATGGGTTTTCTTGGCCATCAACAGTACCTTGTTGTATCCCGGTATATACTTCTGTAAAATTCATTGGTGTAGCTATGGCTCCAAGCTTCTCCCAAGTTCTCATGTATATTCTAATGTTAGGTACTCTTATTTTAAATCCATTTAAATCACTAGCTGTAGCAATATTCTTTTTACTCGTTACATATCTTGCACCTCTATACATGGGCCCAAGCATTTCAAATCCACCTTCCTGACCTGCTTTCTCTAATATTTCATTTCCTAAATCTCTATACCATACTTGTTTAAAATGGTCGTCATCTCTGTATAAAAAAGGGACTGCGTCAATATTGGCCAGTTCCGTATAAGCTGATATTGTCCCTAAACTCTCAAGAACCACATTGACAATTCCTGGTTTCAATCCCTCAACCGTATCTCTCCAAGACCCCAGCGTTCCGCCTGAAAATACTTCCACTACAACTTTGCCATTCGTTTTTTCCTCAACAAGTTCAGCAAATTTCAGTGCTGCTAAATCTCTTGATTCTCCTACCGGTGAATTGTTAGCCAATTTCAGCGTTATTGTCTCACCCTCCTTCGGTTGTGTACTGCTCTCTGAGCCACATCCGGCTAGTAATCCAATAACTAACATCATCATCATTAAGATAGAAATTCCTTTTTTCATCGTTCTCCTCCATATTAAAAAATATCATGTTTCATACTGAACAAAAACTTAAACGACCCTCCTTTTCATAAGACAGCTATACTATAAAAATTAATAAATGCATAGTTTAATCACGCATAACACCACCATCAACATCTGTAATTTCACCAGAAACATGTCCGGCTAAATCTGATGTTAAAAACAGCGCTACGTTTGCAATATCCTTAGTTCGTGCAAATTTTCTTAAGGGAATACCATTGATTACATTCTGGCGTGCTTCATCAGTAAGATCATCAAGCATTGTTGTATGTGTGGCTCCAGGGCATATAGCATTGACATTTATCCCATATGGTCCTCCTTCTCTTGCCAGCCCCTTTGTTAAACCGATTACACCGGCTTTGGAAGTGCCATAGATAGTGTTGCCAAAAAAACCGCCACCTGTTTTCCCGGCTATAGATGCAATATTAAGGATTTTTCCATATTTTTGTTCCATCATAAATGGAATAACTTCATGGCAGGTATAATAAACACCTCTAAGATTTACATTCATTATTAATTCCCAATCATCATCTGTCACATCTGTAAAAGGCTTGGTATTCACTACTCCTGCACAGTTCACCAACACATCTATACGATTATATTTAGTGATAACGCTTTTTACAGCATCAGAAATATCCTCTCTGAGGATAACGTTTACATAAAAAGCACTGCTTTCAACTCCAAGACTTTTTATCTCTTGACATACTTTTTCCGCTTCATCAAAGTTAATGTCGAATACGTTGACAATGGCATTTTCTCTACCATATGCCAAAGCAATTTCTTTACCAATGCCTTGTGATCCACCTGTCACTACTACGACTTTTTTAGAATAATTCATAATTTCTCCTCTCATCTAAAAATACTAAATAGTGAATTTTGAATTTTGAATTTTGAATTCAATAATATATTATCATTATATTAAATAGTCGTCAATATATAATTTCTTCGCCTAAATTTCATTAATGATACCCTATATTTTTTATATTTACATCTTTTATTTAATACGTTATAATTTGAAATATAATTTAAATCATAATGAATATCTTATGATTCATAAATTAATTTGCGTAATTTAATAAGAAGCTAGAAGGTCTTTTTAATATAATTATTACAACGAAAAATAGAAGGAGAGTAATGATATATTTCTTGATGAATGTATCATACAAATATAATCATGACCCACCCACTTTCTTTACTTGAATATGCCTTGAATAGAATAAGAACAAATATACAAGATGGAACATATCCTCCAGGATACAAACTGGTTACTCAAGATATTTCAGATGAATTAGGTATTAGTCGTACTCCCGTAGTAGCTGCAATCAACCGCTTAGTTGCTGAGGGCCTTGCTGAATCTATACCAAGAAAAGGCACTATTGTTACCCAGTTAACGCCAAAAAGAATTAAAGATATGTGTGACGTACGTCTTATGATGGAGGTATATGCCGCATCCTTTGCAGTAAAAAATATTTCTGACCGACCAGAGGTATTAGAAAAAATGAATTCTCTTTCAAAATATTTTGATAAAATTGAAGACAAAGACTTTGACTATAGTTCTGTAAGCGATGTTGATTATGAGTTTCACACACTTTTCGTTTCCTTAGCCGACAATGAACAGCTATTAAAAATGTATCAAGCAAATTGGAGTATTGGAACACCTTACTATGTACTTCGTCTTGCAAACATGCCTCTAAGTGATCTTAAAAAACAATTCGATGCGCATTTAGAATTTGTCCAATTGTTATCCAACAAAGATGAAGCAGGTCTTCGAAAATCACTTACAAAACATATATCTCAAGTTTCGAAAATTATACAGGGTGTTCTCAAGGATAATCCTCATATATTAAAAGGCAGCCCATAAATGTGCCGTGAGGTTTGGATAAAGTCAACACACATATAAAAAAAAGCAAGACATCATAAAAATTTTATGTTCTTGCTTTTTTAAAGCTAAAGTAATTTTATAATTTTTATACCTGCATTCATCAACTCAAAGCCTATATACTCATTAACTCATCTCTTATGACATTTATTCCTTTTGCCTTTGTTATTAACAAAGACAATTCAGCCGCATTATAGGAACTTCTGACAAGTGGTGCTGAAGCTGCAAAAGCAAATCCCATTTGATAAGCTTCTTGTTTATACATTTCAAAAACACCGGGTTCTATATAATCAACCACAGGATAATGTTTTGAACTGGGCGCTAAGTATTGGCCTATTGTTAAGAAATCACAATCAACCTCATGTAAATCCTTCAATACTTGAATGACTTCCTCTTGCGTCTCTCCAAGTCCTACCATTATTCCAGATTTAGTAAAAATATTTTTGTCCATCGACTTTACATTGCATAGTAAATCTAAAGATCGGTTATATAAAGCCTTTGAGCGTACTTTTGAATAAAGTCTTGGAACCGTTTCAATATTGTGGTTAATAATTTCCGGTTTCGCCTTCACGACAGTTTCAAGGGCCTTAATATTCCCTTGAAAGTCAGGTATCAGAACCTCGACTACTATTTTGCCATCAGATGCTTTTATTTCTTTGATAACCTCAGCAAAATGCAGTGCACCACCATCCGGTAAATCGTCTCTGGTTACCGAGGTTATGACCACATGTTTTAAGCCAAGTTTCAAAACAGCTCTTGCAACATTTTGCGGCTCCATTGGGTCAACGTCTTGTTGTTGACCATTTGAAACATTACAAAATTTACAGTCACGGGTACATTGACTGCCCAGAATCATAAATGTAGCCGTTTTCTTGCTGAAACACTCCATTCTATTGGGACAATTTGCTTCTTCACAAACCGTATTTAAAGAAAATTTTGTAAGTATATTCTTTACATAATCTAGGCTGCGCCCTTTATTTAAACTAATTCTCAGCCATTCCGGCTTACGCTTTATTGTCATTTTATCACCTTCAAATATTTTTCATAAGCTATTGAGGCCTGTACATTTTCACTGATCAAAAGTTTTTAAAAAATAATTTTCTACTAATTTAGACATACCATTTAAGTTTACAGATTGACCAACTATTTTTTGGATAGAAGTAACGCCCTTATCCTGGATACCACAGGGTATGATATATTGAAAGTGATCTAAATTTGTATTGACATTCAATGCAAATCCATGCATTGTAACACCTCTTTTTACTGCTAATCCAATAGCAGTGATTTTCTTATCCGCCACCCAAACACCTGTATTCGTCAGGTCATGTTTGGCTTTGATGTCAAATTGCTCCTTCAGCAGACCAATAAAAATCCCTTCCAATTTTGCTACAAACTCTTTTATGCCTAACCGGTTTTCTTTTAAATTTACAATTGTATATCCAACAATTTGACCGGGTCCATGATAGGTGACATCTCCACCCCTATTGGTCTTGATGACCTGTATGCCTTTATCCTTTAAAAATTCTTTTGATACAATGACATTGGATGGTACAGCACGTCTGCCCATAGTTATGACAGGCGGATGTTCCACTAAGATTAAGGTATCTTCAATATCACCATTTTGTCTTTTTCCCAAAATATCATACTGAATTTTTAAAGCTTTGTCATATTCACATCTTCCTAATGTTATTACATTTAAGTTCATTTGATTCAGCTCCTTAATCCATCCATCTTTTTTTATCCTTTTTTCCTAGATGGCACAGCGTGTATGGCCTCGCCTTTCAAACCTAAAACCGTTTCTGCAAAAGTTTCTGATAAAGTTGGATGTGCATGGATTGTATTTGCTATATCCTCAACTTTCAATTTAGCACTGATGGCCAGAGTTCCTTCATGTATCAAATCAGATGCATGAGGTCCCATTATATGGACGCCAATTATTTCATCTTTATCATCAGAGATTATTTTAACCAACCCTTCAGCTTCACCTAATGTAAGGGCCTTTCCATTTGCACCAAACATAAATTTACTCGTATTGTAATGGATGTTGCTGTCCTTTGCTTCTTGCTCAGTTAATCCTACACCGGCCAGCTCCGGAAACGTAAAAACACAGTTTGGAACAATATCATGGTCAATTTTACTTTTAACCCCCATAATATTTTCTGCAGCTGTTATACCATGATGTGATGCAGTATGTGCTAACATGGTTTTACCGGTTACATCTCCTATTGCATAAACACCTGCAACATTGGTTTCATATTGATGGTTTACCTTAATACCTTGTTCATCATATTCTATACCAATATTCTCAAGGGATAGACCATCAAAACTGGGTTTTCTGCCTGCTGCCAATAATACCTGCTCACTCTCTAATACGATTTCACCTTTTTTACCCTTGGCAAAAACAGCAAAACGACCATCTTTTTTTTCTATTTTTTCTGCTGATGTGCCGGTATGGATGGCAATGCCTTTCTTTTTTAATGATGCGGCAAGACGCTTGGTAATGTCCGTATCCATTCTCTCAAGTATGGTAGGAAATAAGGTAATAACCGTTACCTTTGACCCCAAAGCATTAAAAATAGATGCAAATTCAATCCCAACAACCCCGCCGCCAATAACTGTCATACACTTTGGGATTGCTTTGAAATTCAATAATTCTTTGCTTTTAAGTATCCCTTCAGTGTCAACCCCGGCAATAGGCGGAATCAGCACCTTAGAACCTGTAGCTATGATGATATTTTTCCCTTCAATTTCTTGTTCTTTACCATCACCTTTTACTAAAACCGTATTCTTATCTTTTAACTGGCCGGCCCCATATACAACTTCAATTTTATTAGCTTTCATAAGCGACTTGATGCCAGCTTCCAATTGTTTGATAATATTTTGCTTTCTTTCCTGTATTTTAGAGACATCTACACTATAATCGTCAACACTAATACCATATTCATCGATATGCTTTAATGTATGGATGATTTCAGCACTTTTATACAAAGCTTTTGTAGGAATACATCCCCAGTTTAAACAGGTTCCCCCCATTTTTTCCTTTTCTACCAGAGTAACCTTTGCGCCAAGTTGTGCACCTCTAATGGCTGCATGATATCCTCCGGGACCTCCTCCTAATACGACTATATCATTTTTCATTTATAGACCTCCTAAATCATTCAGTAAATCAATAGAGCTTTATCGCTCCCATTTTAATACTAAATTTCTGGCAGCTTTAACCTCATCAATTCTTCTTACAGGCGTATGATAGGGTGCATTTTTTAATAACTCCGGATTTTCTTTAGCTTCTTTGGCAATTTTTATTAATGCCTCTATGAAAGCATCTAAAGTTTCTACACGCTCTGTTTCAGTTGGCTCTATCATCATAGCTTCTTTTACAATCAAAGGAAAATATATGGTTGGTGGATGATATCCATAATCCAATAATCTCTTAGCAATATCAAGGGTTAAAATTTCTACACCATCGTTTTTAATACCGCCTAAAACAAATTCGTGCATACATCCTTTTTCAATGGGTAAATGATAATCTTCTTTAAGCCGACCCATCATATAGTTAGCATTCAGTACTGCCAATTCACTTGCTTTTTTAAGCCCGTCTGCCCCCATTGTTGCCACATAAGCATATGCTCTGACCAATACCCCAAACTGCCCGTAGAAGCTTTTGATTTTACCTATAGATAATGGCCTGTCGTAGTCCAGTATATAGGCATCCTCTTTCTTCTCTATCACAGGTACAGGAAGAAATTTGACAAGGTCTTCTCTTACACCTACAGGCCCGCTCCCCGGACCTCCACCGCCGTGAGGTGTGGATAAAGTCTTGTGGATATTAAAATGCATCACATCAAACCCCATATCTCCCGGTCTTGTAATGCCCATAATAGCATTCATATTAGCACCATCATAATATAATAATCCGCCAGCTTCATGAACCAGATCAGCTATTGCTCTTATATTTTTCTCAAAGATGCCTAAAGTACTGGGATTCGTTAACATCAAGCCGGCCACCTCATCATTTAAGGCTGATTTTAAGCTTTCAAGATCAACGTCTCCATCTTTATTTGATTTTATTTCAACGATTTCAAACCCTGCAACAGCAGCACTGGATGGATTTGTGCCATGTGCTGAATCCGGTACAATCATCTTTGTTCTTTTATGATCTCCTCTGTTCTCATGATAAGCTTTTATAATCATAAGACCTGTAAGTTCACCATGTGCCCCTGCAGCAGGCTGTAATGAAACTCTCGCCATTCCTGATATTTCTGACAGCATTGTGTCCAATCCGTGCATCAGCTGAAGTGAACCCTGTACCGTTTCTATAGGCTGCAAAGGGTGAATACCGGTGAACCCATTCAAAGATGACATATCTTCATTAATCTTTGGATTGTACTTCATCGTACAAGAACCCAATGGATAAAATCCAGTATCCACACCGTAATTTTTATTGGACAATAATGTAAAATGCCTGATAACATCGACCTCACTGACTTCCGGTAAGTCCACTTCCTCTTGAGCTAAAAATTCGTTAGGGATTATGCTGCTTAGTTCTATTTCATCAACGTCACATTTTGGAAGCGTATATGCTTTTCTTCCTTCTTTTGAAATTTCAAATATTAATGAATGATATTCTTTCATGACAGCACCTCCATAACAGAGACCAATTGATCGATTTCTTCTTTTGTTCTTTTCTCTGTGACACACCATAGCAAAGCATTCTTAAATGCAGGATAAGCTTTTTGGATTTCATAACCTCCAAGAATGTTATGATCAAGTAGTTTTTTATTAACCAATTGACTATCCGTGTTACTTGTTACTGCAAATTCTTTGAAAAAAGGTTGATTAAACAGCGGCTTATATTTACCATGCTTAACCATCTCATTAAAAGCATAATGTGCTTTTTGAGTACTTTGCAGGGCTGTTTCTCTAATGCCTTTTTTTCCCATTGTTATGAGATAAATAGCTGCCATAAGAGCGTTTAAACCTTGGTTTGAACATATATTGGAGGTTGCTTTATCTCTTCTTATATGCTGCTCTCTGGCTTGCAAGGTCAAGACAAATGCTCGTTTACCATCGGCATCCTCAGATTGACCTACAATTCTTCCCGGCATTTTTCTGACTAATTTTGAGTTGGCTGCTATAAATCCAAGATACGGTCCTCCAAAATTCAAGCTGTTTCCTAAAGATTGGCCTTCCCCTACTGCGATATCGGCACCTAAGTCACCGGGATTTTTAAGTACACCAAGGGAAATAGGATCTACATAAGCGATAAACTGTGCTTTATTGTCATGGGCTATTTTTTCTACTTCCGATAGGTTTTCAATAATACCAAAGAAGTTTGGATTTTGAACAATAACACCGGCAGTATTTTTATCAACAGATGATTTTAATTTTTCAATATCTGTAACCCCTTCACACATATCGACTTCAATCACTTCAATATCTTTTAGTTTCATATAAGTGCTCAATACCTTCCTAACTTCGGGATGTACTGTTTTAGATACAACAATGGATTTTCTTCTTGTGCTTACAACCGCCATCATTGCACCTTCTGCGCAGGCTGTAGGACCATCATAGACTGAAGCATTGGTTACATCCATCCCGGTTAAATTACAAATCATCGTTTGATATTCAAATATGATTTGAAGCGTTCCTTGACTGATTTCAGGCTGATAAGGGGTATATGATGTATAAAACTCTGACCGAGATGCTAAGTGTTTCACTATTGAAGGTATATAATGATCATAAGCTCCTGCTCCTAAAAAACACGTCATCTGGTCAAGCCCTTTATTCTTATTGGCAAGCTCATTCATATGTCTTGACAATTCTATTTCTGACAGTCCTTCAGGTAGTCGAAGTTCCCTATCCAATCTAAGCTCATTAGGAATATCTCTGAATAGGTCTTCTACTGCTTCTTTTCCGATGCTCTTGAGCATTCTCTTTTCATCTTCTTGAGTATTAGGTATGTACCTATTCATATTAATCCTCCTTACTGCAAAGCTCTATATATTCCTTTTCGCTCATTAGTTTTAGAAGCTCAGATTCATCAGATATTACTATGGATATAATCCAGCTGTTGTATGGATCACTGTTCACCAGTTCAGGCGCATCTTCTAATGCTTCATTGACTTCGAGTATTGTTCCTGAAATAGGCATATACATATCCACCGCTGCTTTTACAGATTCAACGACGCCAAAAGTATCTCCTGTGTTGAATGCTTCATCCACCTCCGGTAACTCAACATACACAATGTCGCCAAGCGCTTTTTGAGCATAGTCCGTAATTCCAATATAGGCTTTACCGCCTTCTGTATTCACCCACTCATGATCATTGGAATAATAAAGTCCGGTTATTGTTTTCATTTTTTTCCTCCCAATTATTTTTTATATTTTTTATCGTAAAATTTTTTGTTGGTTACTATTGCTTTTAACATTCTCTTTCTTACCTTTATTTCAATGGGTGTCCCTATTGCAGTAAAATCAATATCAACCATTGCAAAACCAATATTTTTCTTTAATGTTGGCGCAAAATATCCGGTGGTTACAACCCCTATCTTTTTTCCATCCCATAAAACTTCATATCCATGTCTGGGTATCCCTTTTTCTTCCATTTTAAACCCTACAATTTTTCTTTTCAACCCTTCTTCTTTCTGACTTTTTAAGGCTTCTTTCCCAATAAAGTTAGGTTTATCGAGCTTTACAAAAAATCCCAGCCCTGCTTCTAAAGGTGTAATGTCTTGTGAAAGTTCATTGCCGTATAACGGTAACCCCGCTTCAAATCTCAATGTATCTCGAGCCCCTAACCCAGCAGGCTTTATACCCTTTTTCTTACCTGATTGGATTAACGTCTTCCAAACTTTTGGTGCATCTTGATTTTTCAGATATATTTCAAAACCGTCTTCTCCTGTATATCCCGTTCTTGAGATGAGACAACTGACTCCCGCAATATTTGCTTTTTCTTTAAAAGCAAAAAACTTTATCTCAGAAAGACAGGTGTTGGCTAACTCTTGTAATATTTCTTCGGCTTTTGGGCCTTGTATCGCTATTTCCGATATATCATCAGAAATATTTATAATTTCTACTTCGTAAGAATTTTTATTATCTTTCATCCATTGGAAGTCTTTTTCAATATTGCTTGCATTGATGACAAATAAATAATGATCGCTTGAGAACTTATATACCAAAAGGTCATCCACAATACCACCGTTTGGGTAACACATAAAGGTATATAGGGTCTGATTATCATTTAGAACCGAAATATCATTTGTAATAAGATTTTGGACAAAGTCAAAGGCTTGATTGCCTTTGACCTCTACTTCTCCCATATGTGATACATCAAAAACGCCTGCAGTGTTTCTTACCGCTTCATGTTCAGTTATGATACCTTCATATTCTACCGGCAGCGCCCAGCCTGAAAAGTCGACGATTTTTCCGCCATTTTGTTTGTGTTCGTCATACAAGGATGTTTTTCTTAGTGCTTCCACATTTAACCCTCCTTTATATTTTGAATGACATTAAATTACAATGAGCAGGTTAACTATTTTTATTGATACAGTGGAAAATCCTTACAAAGTTTCGAAACCATTTCTGCAGCTTTTTTAAGTGACGCTTCATTGTGAAGATTATCAATAACTAAAGCAATGATTTCTGCCACTTTTTTCATTTCAGCTTCTTTAAAGCCTCTTGTTGTCGCTGCTGAAGCACCTAATCGAATACCACTCGTTACAAATGGTCCGTTTGGATCATTTGGTACTGTGTTTTTATTGGTAGTAATCCCGCTTTCGTCAAGAATCTTTTCTACTTCTTTTCCTGTAAGCCCTTTATTGGTTAAATCTATCAAGATTAAATGATTTTCTGTCCCATTTGAAACCAGCTTAATCCCAAGTTTCATTAACTCATCCGCTAAAATCCTAGCATTTATTAATACTTGTTTCTGATATGCTTTGAATTCTTCGGTTAGGGCTTCTTCAAAACATACTGCTTTAGCAGCAATGACATGCATTAATGGTCCGCCTTGAATCCCGGGGAAAATTGCTTTGTCAATTTTCTTTCCGAATTCTTCTTTGCAAAGAATAGCCCCGCCGCGAGGTCCTCTTAATGTTTTATGGGTCGTTGTCGTCACAAAGTGAGCATCTTCACAAGGATTTGGATGGAGCCCAGCTGCAACCAATCCTGCATAATGCGCCATATCCACCATTAAGTATGCCCCTACTTCATCTGCAATTTCTCTGAACCTTTTGGTATCGATGATTCTTGGATATGCACTGTACCCTGCAACGATCATTTTAGGTTTGCATTCTTTTGCAAGCTTTCTTACCTGATCAAAATCGATCATTTGTGTCTCAGGGTTTACCCCATAAGAGACAAAATTATAATTTACTCCGGAAATGCTTACAGGACTTCCGTGTGTCAGATGTCCGCCATTTGATAAATCCATTCCCATTACAGTATCCCCGACTTTAAGCATTGCAAAATATACCCCAATATTTGCATTGGAACCTGAATGAGGCTGAACATTTACATATTCAGCATTAAAAAGTTTTTTCAATCGTTCCCTTGCTAAATCTTCCGCAATATCTACATACTCACAACCACCATAATATCTTTTGCCGGGATATCCTTCAGCATATTTGTTGGTCATTGCACTCCCCATAGCTTCCATTACTGAATAACTGGTAAAGTTTTCAGATGCTATCAACTCAATTTTACTTTCTTGCCTATGCATTTCATCTTTAATAGTTTGAGCTATTTTAGGATCAAACTTTTCTAAATTTTTAAAATTCATTGTATGACTCCCTCTTTAAATTATTGTTTGTTTTGTTTCAAAATTTTTCATAAATGTGACAAGCTTTTCTACCCCACTGGTCGGCATAGCATTGTAGATACTTGCTCGCATACCACCTACGCTTCTATGCCCTTTTAGATTAACCAATCCTAATGCTTTAGCTTCTGATATAAATTTTTCATCTAATGCTTCATAGCCGGTAACAAAAGTAACATTCATCAAAGACCTATCTTCTTGATTAACCGGGTTGCTGAATAAACGACTGTTGTCAATAAAGTCGTAAAGTAACGAAGCTTTATACGCATTATTTTCTTGCACTTTTTTAACCCCGCCTTGATTTTTAACCCATTCAAACATCAATTTGGCCATATATATCCCAAAAGTTGGTGGTGTGTTATACAATGAATGGTTATCTGCGTGAATTTTATAATCAAACATTGTGGGTGTAAAATCCATTGCATGCCCTATTAAATCTTCGCGTATAATAACGATTGTAACACCGGAAGGTCCAACATTTTTTTGCGCACCGGCATAAATCAAACCATATTTAGAAACATCACATACTTCTGAAAGAATATTGGATGACATATCCGCCACTATTGGTACATCTCCGGTTTCAGGTAAAGCAGTATATCTTGTTCCATATATCGTATTGTTGGAAGTGATATGGCAATAATCTGCATCTCTTGTAAATGCTTTAGGGGCAACTTTAGGTATATAGGAGAACATCTTTTCTTCTGATGATGCAACCACATTAACAATTCCATATCTTTTAGCTTCCGAAACAGCTTTTTTGGACCATGATCCGGTTACAATATAATCTGCTTTCTTAGTATGCCTAAAAAGGTTTAACGGTATCATTGAAAACTGGCTTGATGCACCGCCTTGCAGAAACAGCACTTTGTAATTTTGTGGTATATTCATTATTTCTTTTAATAAACTTTCTGCCTCTGTTATGATTTCATTAAACACATTGGAACGATGGCTCATTTCCATAACAGACATGCCGCAATCTTGATAATTGGTTAACTCCTTTGCTGCATTTTCTAATATTACTGCCGGAAGCATTGAAGGTCCGGCAGAAAAATTATATACTCTCTCCATCTTAAAATTCCTCCTTCATATGAACATTATTTGACCGTACTTTATTTGATTGATTCATC
>JANQMT010000138.1:0-10394 GCA_028279945.1 Clostridia bacterium | reverse complement strand
TGAATTTAGGCAGCCCAGATGTATATAAATCCATTGAAAAAAAGGGTGAGCTAACCGTTAGGGTACATGCTGCTCCCGATTTAAGTAAGGATGTTAATGAGATCAAGCAATTACAAGAAAAATATAATTCTGAAAAATTCAAAATTACTTTACTGAAACAATTTGTTGACGGTGTTCTGACGACTTTTACTGCATTACTTATTGATGAATATAGTGACAGATTAGGGTTTCGCGGTAATACGCTCAATAATATTAATAATCTTAGAAAGTGGATTGAATCGGCACATAAAGAGGCAATATCCGTTAGATTACATGCTTGTGGTGACGGGGCCGTACGAGCAGCATTAGACTGCTATGAATGTGCCATTAAAAAATTTGGAAAGAACAGCGCTAGACATGGCATTGAACATATTGAAGTTCTCCATCCTGAGGATATAAACAGATTCAAAGATTTAGGCATCATTGCTTCTATGCAGCCAGAACACCTGGCAATTACGCATAACTTTAAAGATAATCCTTATACATCCAGGCTGGGGCCAGAACGCTGCAAATATACTTGGCCCATAAAAACATTGTTAAGAAGTGGTGCAGTGGTTGCATTCGGCAGTGATTGTCCTGTTGTTGACAACAATCCTTTTCTTGAAATATATCGTGCTGTTACCAGGGTGCATAATGATGGAAAGCCAAAAGGTGGATGGAATCAAGATGAGAAACTAACCATTGAAGAGGCACTACATGCTTATACATATGGACCTGCATATGGGGTAGGCCGTGAAAATGAAATAGGAACCATTGAGGAAGGTAAATTAGCTGATTTGATTGTTCTGGATCGCAACTTATTTGAAATGGATGTTGAAGACATAAGGGGTACAGAAGTGGAGATGACATTAATGAATGGAGAAATAGTTTTCAAGAAACTTATGCCGGTTCATATTGGTATATAAGAAAAGAAACTAGGTAATATTATTTTAACTACCTAGTTTTTTAAATTAAAAATTCATCTTATATGAGATAACTTTTCCAATATAATTGAATTCTTTACGATCACCGTATAAAAATATCTCATGATCTTTATTTTCCGGGACCAATATAATTGAGCCATTTTTTTCATAATAACGTCTTACAAAAGGTGTCCTGCTGTTTTTAGGGTAAAAAGCAACGACATCTCTATTTTTAAGTAATGTTTTTTTAGTTTTAACAATTTTTATATGGGCATTAACCGCTATCAAAGGTGTCATGGAAGAATCCCTTAAAAAGAAATAAGAACTTTCAGTTTGATCATCCTCACGTTGATAAACAGCACCTGACATGGTATTGAGTTCTTTAAAAAAATCATTTAAGTTGCATTCATTCATGCTTTGAATATACCTTGTTGACATGTCTAAAGAGGATACAACATCTAAATCATCTATGTAAGAACCTAACTCTTTGGAAATATTCATCTGTGCATCTTCTGATAAAGAATGTATGAGTGTTTTGTTAACAGAAGAAGACATTAAAATATAATTTCTTATTATCTCAGGCGCTTTTTCTAAATATCCTTGGAAAACAAGCTTCATTGGGTTACTGTCACCACAAACTATAGCTAATGTTTTGGATATTTCTTCAGAAGGCGGGGGGAGTTTTCCATTTTTTAATTGACTGATATAAGATGGCGTGACTTCATAATTCATATCAGAACATCGTTTCGTTATTTGCCTAAGCGATAACCCACTTTTTTTTATCATGTCATCAAGCATGTACGAATAGTTCACAGTATAGACCCCCTTATACTTATTACGTGTTAAGTATAACATTTACAGACAGTTAAATCAATAGCTAACATTTTTCGACACCCTTCAACATAAAAATAACTTGTATTTGCGTAAAAAAAATAGAAGATACTCAAACCTTCTATTATATTCTTGCATTTTATAAATAAGTGATTATTTACCGGTGTTTTTATTCAAGTTTTTCAATTAATCCCTTAAGCATATGGGCATGTCTGGCTTCATCACGTGAAGCTTCATCAATAAAGTCGTGTTATTTTTTATATGAAATACTATCTAAAAAAGAATAGGACCATTTATTTAAGGAAAACTAATTTAAGGAAAAACAAGAAAAAATAAAGGATGGTAGATAATATTATGGATCATGATATGTTTTGTTATCAGTGTGAACAGACTTTAGGCAGCAAAGGTTGTGTTAAGGCAGGGGTATGTGGGAAAAACGCTACGGTTGCAAATCTACAAGATGTTCTAATTCATCAGTTGAAAGGTATTGGATTTTATGGTCAAAAAACCTTAGAAAATGGTAGGAAAATAAGAAGTGAAATTAATAAATTCGTAGTAGATACTATGTTTGCCACATTAACGAATGTCAATTTTGACGAAACAAGATTTGTAGAATATATTAAAAAGGCGAACCACATAAAAGATGAATTAAAAAAATCAGCAGGAAACATAACGAATGTTCCTAAAGCTGCAGAATACAGAGCGCCGGACACTATGGAAGAGATGTTGGCAGATGCTCCAAATCTAGGTATAATGGCAGACGAAGATTTGGATATGGATATTCGCTCCTTACGAGAGCTATTAATTTATGGGTTTAAAGGAATGGCAGCATATGCCCATCATGCTTACGCCTTAGATCGTTTTGATGATGGGGTCAATGATTTCTTCTATAAAGGACTGGCAAGTACCATTGATGACAGCCTAACTATAGAAGACTACTTAGGACTCAACATGGAATTAGGAAATATGGACCTTAAGTGTATGGAAGTCTTAGATTCAGCCGTTACAGGTAATTTTGGCAATCCAGAACCTACGGATGTATTGGTGACAACAAAAAAGGGTCCATTTATCATTGTATCGGGTCATGATATGAAAGACTTGAAAAATTTATTGGAGCAAACAGAAGGAAAAGATATTAATATCTATACCCATTGTGAAATGCTGCCGGCTAATGCCTATCCTGAGCTAAAAAAATATAAGCATCTTATAGGAAATTTTGGTGGTGCCTGGCAAAAGCAGCAAGAAGAATTTGATGGTATACCCGGATGTATTCTTATGACCACCAACTGTGTACAAAAGCCAAGAGACAGTTATAAAGACCGATTATTTACTACCAGTATTGTGGGCATGCCGGAATGTCCGCATATAGATGAAGTGAATGGTAAGAAAGATTTTACACCAATGATTAATAAAGCTTTAGAACTGGGAGGATTTACAGAGGACGAACCGGAACAAAGAATCCCTATAGGGTATGCACATCATACCATCTTAAGTCATGCCGGTGACATTGTTGAACTGGTTAAAAAGGGAGAGATAAAACATTTCTTCTTAATCGGCGGCTGTGATGGTGCAAGACCTGGAAGAAATTATTATACTGAATTTGCGGAAAAGACACCTAAAGATACATTTATTTTGACTTTAGCCTGCGGTAAATTTCGATTTAACAAATTAGACCTTGGTACTTTAGGAGGGTTCCCAAGAATATTAGACTGCGGACAATGCAGTGATTCGTATTCAGCTGTAAAAGTTGCCACTGCTTTAGCAGATGCATTTAAATGCAGTGTTAATGAGTTGCCGCTTTCCTTAATTTTATCTTGGTATGAACAAAAAGCAGTGGGTATTCTATTGGCTTTATTAGCTTTGGGCATACAAGACATTCGTTTGGGTCCAACGCTACCGGCTTTTATAACGCCTAATGTGTTACAGGTGCTGGTAGACAAATTTAATATCAAACCTATCTCAACACCGGATGAAGATTTAAAAGATATTTTAGGATAAAGCCAAAAAAACACAGAAAACTTTAAATAGTTTTTTTTGAATTTTATGTGAACAAATGTAAAGCATTAAAATAAACAAAAAAAAACATACTATTAATGAACTAAAATTTTAAAATTAATCGATTGGAGGGAAATTTTAAATGCCTAAAAATGAAAGCATTGGATGTAATGTAACGGAATGTCGATACCACAGTAACGAAGGACAGTATTGTTCTTTAGACAAAATTCAAGTTATCAAACATGGCATGTCTGCAAAATCAATCGAACAGACGGATTGTGGAAGTTTTGTAGCAAAATAGTATTCTCAAAGGTACTGCTATTTAGCAGTATCTATTCATTACATATAGGTTTAATAGCATGGCTAGAGAAAATCTCTAGCCATTTTATATAAAAAATATACTCAATATATAACAAAAATAACTATTAATATTCATATAATGATAATAGCAACATATATCTTAGGGGGTATTTGATGAATGATAATAGAATAATTTATAAATATGACTTTGAGTTTTACGAAGATGATAATCATATAAGCCAAACTTATTTATTGCTAAAAAATTTAGCAAATTCAAGTGGATACCAAAGAGGACTATTTAAAAGCGTATATAAGAAATTTGAAAAATTAAAATTATTGGGGATTAGGTCAGAACTGCCTGATTTTGAACCTGTATCAGATGGATTATGGCAAATGCGAACCAAACATCCGGAAGGCAGTTTAAGAATTATTTTAAGTGAGCATCCTACCAAAGAAAAACATTTTTTGATTCTGAATTGTTATAATATTAGATCTTTTAGGACACCCATGTATGAGATAGAAAAAGGAACTGAAATGTATGAATCCTTCGTACAAAGATATGGAGGTGGAAGTCATGAAATCGAGTAAAGATTTAAATGATTTATTAGAAAGAAATTTTGGAATACATGAGCAAGAGGAGCTTATCCATAGCGCTTATATCAGTGCACGGATTACAGAATTAAGATTATCTTCGGGATTAACCAAAGCAACTTTATCTAGAAAGTGTGGTATTTCTCAATCGTCACTGGTTAAAATTGAAACCAACGATATTGCTCCAAGAGGTGACGCATTAGCCAAAATTGCAGATGCGTTGGAATGTAAGCTTGATTTAAAAAGCGTCAATATAGAAGATAATCACCCAACGGTACAAAGAGACGAAATATTATCGCAAATAAAAAAACTGAATAAAGAAATTGAAGCATTAACCAGTAGGATTAATAGTCTTTATAAGGAATAGGCATTGTTAATACATGGTTTGAAACAAAAATAATAATATTAAAAATAATGGCGAATTTTTTGCGTTCGCCATTATTTATTTTAACAATAATATATAAACGATTGTAAAGAAATTGCAGATTATGCTGAGTATAAGTATAATAGTAAAGAAAAGTATTGTTGAATTAAGATAAAGCTTTAGGAGGTGGGCCTTAATGCTTGATGGCGTCATGACCATAGACAAAGAGTGCCTAGAAGAAACTGCAATCAAATATTTTTGTGAAGCATGCGGATTTGATACTGAAAAAGAAAAGCATAATAAAATGTTTGAAGAGGCTTTGCTTGTCAGAGACAAAATCATAGATAAAATTAATATCAGAACCGTTGTGAGACATTTTAATGAAAAGAATTTATCAGGCCAAACCCTTACATTAGATAATGTAACATTGCATTGTAATGTATTTGAGCAGTTTGATAATGATAATGTGAAAGGTATCTATGCTTATGTCTTAACTGCAGGCGACGCCAAAATAGAAGATGATGAATCCGTTTTAAATATGTACTACGCCTATACTTGGGGTACGGCATATGTAGATGCGGGAAGAGATTTTATAGAAAAAAGAATAAAAGAAGCATGTCAAGAAAGCAATAAAGACTCTCAAGTATTTGTTTCAGATTCCTTCGGCCCAGGATACTATGGTATGAGTACTGATGAAATTTCCAAACTTTTTGAATTAGTGGACGCAGAAAAGATAGGCGTCAAATTAATAGACAGTACTATGATGAACCCTGTGAAATCTTGTTCAGGTATATATATAGCTATCAATAATAAGAATCAATTACCAAAAGTAGATTGTAAAGCATGTATTTCAAACCCCAATGGATGCCGCTACTGCAGGATAAAAAAATCATAACGCAAGAGGAGAAAGAAGGCTTGATCAATTGATAATTACTTTTATGCCATCCAACAAAAAACAAATTGCAAATGAAGGAGATAACCTTCTAAAAACAGCCCAAAAAGCTAA
Organism: Clostridia bacterium; assembly: GCA_028279945.1. Classification (GTDB taxonomy): domain Bacteria; phylum Bacillota; class Clostridia; order Peptostreptococcales; family JAAYPU01; genus JAKSCF01. The sequence continues at coordinate 4,366 of JANQMT010000138.1, read as the reverse complement.
CATCTTAATAGATGGAACGTGTGCGGGTAAAGGACGTTGTGGAAAATGTAAGGTGAGAGTGACATCCGGAAAAATTTCTGAGCCAAATGATATTGAAAAAACATTACTTAAGGGTGCAGAGATAGGTAAAGGATACCGATTGGCTTGCTGCGTGTTCATAGAAGATGATATGACAGTTGTATTGCCGGAATTCAATAGTTCTTCATCTCGTAAAAAGAAATTAACTTACTTACCTAAGCATTTTGTACCTAATGGTAATATCAAAAAATATTTTATTGAAATAGAGTCAGCGTCTTTAGAAAATCAAAAGAATGATGTGAAAAGAATTATAGAAGCGTTACCGGATAATGGGTATCGTATGGGTTCTTCTTTAATACCCAAAATACACGATTTACTCAAAAATAATTCAAAAATGACTGTCACCACAAATGGTAGACATATTATTGCCTTGGAAAAAGGTGATACCACAAACAGTTGTTATGGCATTGCCTTTGATATAGGAACGACTACCGTGGTATCTATGCTTTGGGATCTTAATGAGGGTAAATTGATAGACATTGTTGCAAAAACCAATCCGCAAAATGTTTTTGGTGCAGATGTCATATCCCGAATATTATACAGTACTGAAAGTCCCCAAAATTTATCTATGTTAAAAATGAAAATACGGGATTGTTTTAATGATACGATTGATACATTTAAAAAAAACCATGGAATTGATGAAAATCATATTTATGATGCCACTGTAGTAGGGAACACCACAATGAGCCATTTATTCTTAGGTGTAAGTCCTGAAAATCTTGCCAGATCACCTTTTACACCTGTATTTTGTGATCCTATTGACATGACTGCGAAAGAGTTGGCGTTAAAGATGAATCCTGCGGCCAATGTGCATTTGCTATCTAATATAGCTGGTCATGTGGGTTCGGATATAGTAGGTGTGCTTTTAGCAACGGAGATGACACAATTAAAAGGATTAAATTTGGTCATTGATGTGGGAACAAATGGAGAAATATTATTAAGTCAAGATGGACGTATCATCACCTGTTCAACTGCTGCAGGACCTGCATTTGAAGGTGCGGAAATATTTCAAGGCATGAGAGCTTCAAGAGGTGCAATAGAGAGAGTAAAAATAGAAGATGGTGAGGTAAATATTGAAGTCATAGAAGATGAAGCACCCATAGGAATTTGTGGCTCCGGACTTATTGATGCATTGGCTCAAATGTTAGATACAGGCATTTTAGATTATACAGGAAAGCTTGATACTCAAGAAGCGGCAAAAGAAAAGGGATTGGCCGACTCATTGGTTTCACGTTTACGAAAAGGCAAGAATGGCAACGAATTTGTTTTAGCTTGGGGGAAAACCGGAGATGATGTTGTCATTACTCAAAAGGATATTAGGGAAGTGCAGCTTGCAAAAGGCGCAATATATGCTGGGATTAAACTCATGCTGAATCACATTGGAGCTAAAGCAGAGGATTTACAGCGCATTATCTTAGCGGGAGCTTTTGGAAACTACATCAAAACAGAAAGTGCTTTAAAGATAGGCCTATTTCCAAATATGAAGAAAGATAAGGTTATTTCTGTTGGAAATGCAGCAGGAGCAGGTGCGTGTATGGCGCTTCTATCAAAAGACGAACGTAAAAAGGCGTATGCAGAATCACAACAGGTTGAGCATTTAGAGCTCTCAACACATCCTGATTTTCAAACTGAATATATGAATGCTATGTACTTTCCAGAATAATTAAAACTAAAGGGTAGATTGAAAAGTGAGCATAGTTTTAATATAAAATGAGATGTCATTACTATAACACAATCGGAAACCATAACATATAATATACGGGGTACAAACCCATAGTATGGAAAGGAAGATTTATTATGGAACAGTACGCTGTTGTAGTGGACAACTCTAACACGCTTCACTTTATTAATTTGAAGACATTTTTTGTAGACTATACGTTAAATATAGATTACGATATCATGGATGTTGTCGTTTCAAAAGATAATAAGAAAGCGTATGTGACAGCTTCGGACCCACATTATTTGCTGGAAATAGATTTGGATACCGATGAACCCTATTTGAAAAATGCTTTACCTTTACCCAGTGATGCCCAAGGTATTGCATTAACACCAAATAATCAATGTGCCGTAACAGTAAATGGTGGATCAAGTCATATAGGTTTAACGGGCATCCAATTAGAGCTTGGTCATGTTTTTAATTTGCATGTTGATGCTCAAGCAGTAACTGCCTCTACAAACTCACGGATATTTATAGCAGATTATTTAAAAGATAGAATAAGGCTTTACGCTATTTCTGATGAGGGGGCCTTAACAAACACAAATCAGGAATCACTGAATGTTGCCATAACTAATCTAGGGGCAACTACAGATGAAAAGTTTATATTTACTGTTTGTTCTGTAGGGCATCTAATTCAGGTGCTGGATGTTAGCAGTGAACAATATTTTGGTGTTGCCGGTGAAATCTCAACAAAAAATCAACCACAGTCTATGGTGATTAACAAAGCCAATGACAAGGTTTATGTTCTTGAAGAAAATTGTATTGAAATATTCAGCTTTAATCCCATAGCTAAAACACTTTCACTGATGAATACCATAGAGCATGGCATGGGTATAACACCTTTTTACGGCATAAACCAAATTGCATTATCGCCGGATGAAACCTTAGTAATTTTTTCATCTACCGATTCAGTTAATATTTATACGGCAGAGGGTGAATTTATAAAAAAAATAGATATCACACCTTACGGAGGTATAGCAACCTATTGGAGTCAGGAAATCATGCCTATTCAATATGATTTATTGGTTACAAGCGGTTATGATTTAGTCATGATGGATTCTAAACAACTAGTAGAAAAAGGGCGTATTAGGTTATGGGATTATTCAAGTATACTGAATACCCTAGCAGTTACAAGTGATGAAACAACTGCCGTAGTTACAGATTTGTATGGTACAAAGATATTCCAGATAGACCTAACGAAGAATATTCCGGAGGTTACGCATACTGCTAGGACACCTTCACCGGTGCGTTGCAGTGCCATAACTCCGGATAATAACTATGCTGTAATGAATAGTTATAAATATTGGTTGCGTGAATTATACACTTATAACTTAGAAAACCAAACAATAAAAAAAATTGAAACGACAATATGGGACTTTGCAATAAATCCTAGCAACGGAGATGTTTATGGTAGTAAGATTTTCACCGACTTAATAGAAAAATACCATATAGATGATGAAGGACAATTGACGTATACCGGACAGCAGGCTGATGGTGGTTCATCTCCGTTAGCTTTTCACCCAAGCGGCAACTTTTTATTTGCAAATTATGAAAGTGATATAGCTGTAATGGATACCTCAAGTCCTAATTATTTTGGGGTTGCAAGTAAAGCAGAAGTAATGGGATCAGGTACAATTTTAGTTAATAAAGCCGGCGATATGATCTTTGTATTAGGAGGGAGCAGAATATCTCAGTTTGCTTTTGATACGGTATCTAAACGGCTGACTTTTGTTAACAGCTTTGAGCATAGCCTTAATTTATACGGATATTTTTGCAAGCCTGTAATGATATTTAATGAAGACGAAACAGAGCTTATCATACTAACCTCTGACAGTATAGTAAAGTATACTACAGAAGGTGAATGGTTGAATGAGAAAGAACTATACTATCCTAATGGTCTTGTATTAGTCAATAAGTAAATAACTTAAAAATATTTTTTAAAAAAATTATAAGAGCACTCGCTTTATGGAGTGTTCTTATTTTTTACTCTCAATGGTAATATTGGAAATTACTATCGATTTACAAATGATTTTGTCGAAAGCTTTCTACTTCTCAGGTCGAAAAATTAATGTTAACATTAAATTAAGAAAATGTTTTGAATAATATGAGTCATTATAAATATAATGCTTTGGAGGAGCTTAGGTATGGATGTAACAAAATTAAACGACGTATTTTTTGTGTATGTGCCCGAAACGATTTTGTCCATCCTAACAATTATATCATTACTTGACGGAAGGATTAACTTCAAAAGCAAGAGTTTCTACATTAAATTAATTATCTCAAATTTAATGATAATTATGGTAATTATTTACGCTAGAAGTAACCTGTATAGCATTATTTACACAACGTTTTTTTCTACTGTAATTTACATATTGACTTATAAAATTATTTACCGTTATAATTGGCGACAAAGTATTATTGGAGGCGGTATATCAATATTTACTATCATGATGGTAGAAATGCTTACATTGCCGCTAACAACTCTATTGATAGATAATATTGAAAATTTCAGCTTATTTGGAAATAAAAGCATACTATTTATACCTTCTAGAATATTACAATTATTACTAT
>JANQMT010000124.1:0-24312 GCA_028279945.1 Clostridia bacterium | reverse complement strand
TGAATTTGAGCAAGGCGTTGATATAGATGAAAAAATTGAAAAATTAAGAGAGGTCATTTCAGATGTCAAACCTTCTCTCCCGGATGATATTGAGGACCCTCTTATCCAAAAGCTGGAAACCAATAATGCACCTATTATGATAATCAATGCTTCAGGAGAATATAGAAATATTGAAATTACAAACTTTGCAAAAGATATTCGAGATGAAATCGAAAAAATAGACGGTATCCTAGAGGTTGAAGTCATCGGTGGACTGGAAAGAGAAATCAGTGTCATAGTAGACCCGCAAAAGTTGGCCCAATATAATCTATCTACCGATCAAATCAAATCAGCCATCGAATATTCCAATATCAACTTCCCCGGTGGAGATATAGAGATTGATAATAAAAATTACAATATAAGAACGGTCGGCGAGTTTAAAGATACTGAGGAACTCAATAATGTAGTCATTACATATATCGATAATCAGCCGTTATTACTTGGTAATATCGCAACCATTTACGATGGTTATAAGGAAAAAGAAACTTATTCCAGAACAAGTTTCGGATTAAAAACAGATGAACCCTCTATGGAAAGCTCTGTTGCTTTGTCTATAAAGAAGAAGAAAGATGCGGATGTGCTGACTGTCAGCAGAGAGATACATGAACTCCTGGACGAAAAAAGAGGCATATTATATCCGGAGAACTTAGAAGTTACCATCAGCGGTGACACCTCTGTATATGTTGAAGATCAATTGGGTGCTGTTGTTAATAATGCAAAATCCGGATTGCTTTTAGTATTAATGGTTCTATTTTTATTCATAGGCTTTAAGGAAGCTGCCATTGTTAGTTTTGTTATTCCGGTAGCAATATTTGCATCATTTGGTTTAATGAATATTAATGGAATGACCTTTAATACCATTACGTTATTCTCACTGGTATTGGCAGTTGGATTATTAGTTGATAACGCCATAGTCATCATGGAAAACGTCGTAAGGTTGCGAGATAAAGGCTTAAAAGCTAAGCTTGCTGCCAAAGTCGGTACCAATCAAATAGCACCTGCAATAGCAGCATCTACCCTAACAACCCTGGCTGCATTTTATCCTATGATGCTTACCGGGGGTATAATGGGTGAATTTATAAAACCTATTCCTATTACAGTCATGTTTGCTTTGTCTTCTTCATTGGTTGCAGCAGTCATCCTTACGCCGGCATTGTGTTCGGTAGGTTTAAAACGTCGAGATATAAACAAGCTTCCGTCACCGAGAAGAATCAAAATAAGAAAAATTATTTCTATTGTATTTGTTGCAATATTAGCCCTTTATGCTTTCAGCGATAATGAAACCGGCATAGGTTTCTTATCTATATTCTTTGCAGCAGCATTTTCGGCAGCCATGTTTATAAAACAATTTAAAAGAAAGAAAAAAGATAAAGGACTTCATATCATTGATATTTATGGAAATATTCTATATAAGATCATTCAAAGTAAAAAAAGGATGGTATCCGTGGTTGCCGGCGTTATATTAGCATTTGTACTGAGTATGTCTTTGATTCCCCTTGGTTTGTTAAAGGTTGAAATGTTTTCTGCCAATGACTACAGCCGCTTATATGTTGATATTAGTACACCCGTAGGAACCAGTATTGATATAACTTCCCAGATATCTGAAAAAATTGAAGAAAAGCTGCTCACTTATCCGGAAATAAAAGGATTCACAGCAAATATAGGAACTTCCGGTGCCGACAGCTATAATGAATTTAGTGACAGTAGTTCAGACCCAACTTATGCCAGAATAACCATTGATTTAACAGATGAAGATGAAAGAGAAAGGAGCAGCATGGCGCTTGCCGCTGTCATAAGAGAAGATCTCAAAATGATATCCGGTGCAGACATTAACGTCGTTGAATTGGAAGATGGTCCTCCATCCAGTAGTCCTATCACCATTAAACTCAGAGGAAGTAATATGGAATCATTAAAGCATACGGCAAATAATTTTGAAGAGATACTGTCTGAGATTAAGGGTGTTAGAGACGTTAAATCCACTGTAAATGCTACATCTCCTGAGTTACAGATCAAAATTGATAAGCAAAAAGCAGCCTATTTAGGCTTAAATGATATGATGGTTGCTTCTGCGATTAGAAATGCCATTAATGGTATAGAAACTTCAAAGTTTAGAAATAATCAAGATGATATTGATATCGTCATCAAAACCTCCGATAAAAAGCTTAGTAGAAAGCAAGATATCGAAAATTTATATTTTTATTCTATGCAAGGCAATCAAGTGCCTTTCAATGCAATAGCTGAAATTGAAGAATCAAAAAGTATTGCCACCATTCGGCATGAAGACTTAAAAAGGCAGGTAGTCGTCTATTCTGATGTCAATACAGGCGTGATACCGTTAGATGTATTAAGTGAATTTCAAACCAAAATATCATCTTATTCTTTACCTGAAGATGTAGAAATCGTCTACGGAGGGGAATTCGAAGATATTAATGAAACCTTTGGTGACATGTTAATTAATATGGTGATTGCAGCTATCCTCGTATATACCATATTGGCCATACAATTCAATTCACTTAGTCAGCCAATGATTATATTACTCTCTGTTCCTATGGCGTTAATAGGCGTCATGCCGGGACTTGTATTAACGGGAAATACATTTGGATTTGTTTCATTTATTGGTGTAGTAGCTTTAGTGGGTATCGCTGTCAACGATGCTATTGTATTGATTGACTACATCAATTATTTAAGGAAAAATGGAAAAGGATTGTTAGAGGCAGTAAAAGAAACCGGAATGACAAGATTTGTACCGGTTTTCGCTACCAGTATCACCACTATGGGTGGTATACTGCCCATCACGTTAAAAAATAAATTCTTTGGGCCAATGGGCTACTCATTAATATTCGGCTTAATTATGGCAACTGTTTTGACATTAATCGTTGTGCCCGTTGTATATACGTTGCTTGAAAATTTTAAAGCAAAGCGAAAAGAAAAAAAGATAAGAAAACAAAAAAATCTTATAACGGAGGGTATTAAAATTGAAAAAGTTAATCGTAGCATTATTGATGCTTAGCCTAATCGTAAGCGGCTGTTCAAACCCAACAGATGCGGAAGCAGATGAAGATGGCACCAAAGAACAACTCCTATATGTAAAAACTGCAAAACCTTATCATAAAACTTTTAATGAGAAAATTCTTCTGCCGGGAACACTTACACCTAAAGAAGAAGGTATCATTACCGCTAAAGTCAGTGGTGTTATCGAAAATATTTATTCTGAATTAGGGGATATGGTGACCACAAAGGATATTTTATGTGACATTGAACCTGAGGTCTTTGAAAATACTTATAATAAAGCAAAGCTCGCTTATGACAGCATTTCTACACAATATAACCGAATGGTAGAATTGTATAAAAACGATGCTATATCCAAATCCAGTTACGAAGAAATAGAAACGCAATACCATTCTTTGAAAGAAGACTATGAACTTGCAAAACTCAATCTTCAATACTCAAGAATAAAATCACCTATAAATGGTATGATTAGCGAAAAGAATGTGCTTGTAGGTCAAGGCGCCTCTCCCGGAATGGAACTTTTTAGAGTCGTCAACATCAGTCAGCTTTATGTAGATACCGGTATAACAGAAAAAGACATTGAAAAGATAAAAGAGGGGCAGAAAGTTAATATTATCACTTCCGGCGAAGCGGTTTTCCAAGGACAAGTAGAGATTATCGGTCCGGTCCCGGATCCACAAACAGGCACATATCCTATAAAGGTTTTGGTTGATAACACTAAAAAAGAGTTAAAGGCCGGAATGTTTGTAGATATTGAGATCATAATATCCACCAATGAAAATGCTTTAGCCATTGATCGAAAAGCCATTATAAATGAAGACGGAATGGATTATGTCTTTGTCGTAAAAGACGGCATCGCTCATAAAAAGAATATAAGTATCGGTATTACTGACGATGACAGTAGTGAAATAATAGACGGACTTACCGGTGATGATGTTGTTGTAACGGTAGGCCAAAATAAACTCAGAGATCAATCACAAGTAGAAATTGGGGAATAACATACTTCCGAGAAGCAACATACGTTGCTTCTCTTTATTTTTAAAACATTAGGGTATACATATATGAGATTAGCTTACTAATGTCTGACTAAAAATCTATTCTTAACTTTTGTAGAAAACACTTCCAAAACAATGGCTGTAAATAAAATGAGATACGTTATAAATCCAACTTCCCGTATATCAAAATAAAAACTGCTTGCCATATATAATTCAAACCCTATTCCTCCCGCACCTGCTGCTGCCCCCATTGCAACTGCGTTAGTAAAATTGACTTCAAAGCGAATAAATGTCCAAGACAGCAGATAGGTTGCCGACGAAGGTAATATTGCCTGAAAAACGATTTGCCACCAACTTGCACCACTGGCCTTTAAAGCTTCTATACTTCCTTTATCCAGTTCTTCAAATGATTCGGAATAGGCCTTGATTAAATATCCTACTGTATGAAAGGTCATGCCTATTACCGCAGCCACGCTTCCTAACCCTGCTGCCACAGCAAAAACAAGCACCCATAAGACCGTAGGCACAGCACGAATACATGCGACAAAGGCTTTGATAATAGTCGATATTCTTTTATTGGATAGATTTTGTGCCGCAAAAAGGCCAAGAAACAATGCAAAAAAACTACCAATTAAAGTTGTTAAAAATGCTAAACCCATTGTTACCAGTATTTGATATAATCCTTGTGCAAAAGTAAAATGCGTATAATCCGATTCTAAAAACATTGCTCTGAGATTCATTAAAAAAATCATTGCGGCTTCTATTACATGAACATCTTTGCTGTTAAGACTCATCAGTCCATATATGGTTAATGCAAACAGCATCCATAAAGTTATGTTGATAGAGATAGAGGAAAGGTTTAATTTTTTTATCTTCAACTTTCCCGCTTTTGTCCTTCGATAGATCCCTCTTGAAGTTATCAAGCCTTCCATTATAAAATCACCCTTCTCACATAATTTGAAATAAATTCAATAACCAAAACAGTTATGACGACACAAATTACAACCAAGCTTGCAGCATTGTAATTCATGCTCTTATAATACAAATTAAAAGTAAAGCCTATCCCAGACCCTGTAAGTATGCCAATCAGTGTAGCACTACGAATATTGGTTTCAATCATAAACAAAATCCAACTGATTAACTGAGGAATACTTGATGGTATAACCGCATGAAAAATGATTGAAAAATACCCGGATCCGGTTGCCCGTAATGCCTCAACACTGCTATAACTTGCTTCATCAATGGTTTCAATAAACGCACGCGTCAAAAAGCCGAAAGTTACAAAAAATAAAGCCAAATATCCTGTTATGTCACTTTGACCGAAAGAAAATAATAGTACCATTGCCCACGCAACAATTGGAATATTTCTAAAAATAGATGCAGTTAATCGACTTATTGTTCCAAAAAATTGGTTGACCTTTGTTGTATTTGAACCCAAAATGGCTAATAAAAGGGCACAGCAGCTGGCAACAGTTGTAGATGCAATGGATATCGTAATGGTATCTTTCAGCTTTGATAAAATGGATGGTAATTTTTCCAGTGATTTCTCATTAGGATAAAAACTCGAAAACATCCATTTAATGGCTTTGGGTACCGATGTAAATCCTTTGTCTATTTCATACTCTGTAATAACTACTGAAACCAAGGTAATTAAAGCCAATAATAAAATGAAAATCAATAGCTGCTTTCTTCTTTTTTCAAATACATTTAACTTCATGCTTACCTCCTCAGTCAATAATCAAGTTGCCTGCTTCAGCACCATATATTTCGTATATTCTGTCTCTGCTCAATTCTTTTGGAGAGCCGTTAAATACAACCTCCCCGCTATTAATACCGATAATACGGTCAGAATATTTGATAGCTGTATCCACCTGATGTAAATTTACAAGACATGTAATGTTTTTTTCTCGACATATATTTTTTAAATGATCCATTATGACTTTCGATGCATTTGGGTCTAAGGAAGCAATGGGTTCATCACATAAAATCATTTTAGGATTCTGAACCAATGAACGGGCAATTCCCACACGTTGTTTCTGTCCCCCGCTTAACTGATCACACCGCTTATATACCTCTTCCTTTAGCCCTAATCCTACTACAATATCAAATGCCTGTATCTTTTCTTCTTCAGTATATATACCTAAAATCCCTTCTAGTGTGGATTTATACCCTAACCGTCCATGAAGTACATTTTCGATAACGCTGAGACGATAGACTAAATTGTAATGTTGAAATATCATACCAATCTTTGTTCTGGTCCTTCGCAGCTCTTTTCTACTTAAACCCATCACATCGTTGCCGTCAAAATTGATTTCTCCGCTGCTGGCATCAACCATTCTATTAATGCAGCGAAGAAGCGTTGATTTCCCCGCACCAGAAGGTCCTATGACGGAAACAAACTCTCCTTCCTTAACAGAGAAATTAACATTGGATAAAGCCTTTGTTTGCTTATACTGCTTTGATACATTCTTTACTTCTAACAACGCCATATTAATTCCCCTTTATAAATGTTTTCAATCTTTTGCTAAAATAACAAATCCATTATTCTCAGTTAGATAATTCACGAATTGGGTTAAACCATGAATCATCGATATTAATAAATCTTTCATTTCCTTTTTTTGAAAATAGTCCTACAAATTCTGAATCTTTAGGAACAAATATTTTTTCATTATCAGCCATTTCATCCGATGTAAAGAGTTCTAAAAGGGTATTATAATCTTCTTCACTTAAGACTTCTGTATTAACAACAAATGGCGCATTTAACACCGGGGTAGCCATTATCAGCACAAACGCTTTACCGGGAATCGTATTAAATGGATTAGCGGCGTTATCTTTTACCTTATAAATAGCACCTGAACGGTTTTTGGTTCCATCAACAAATTCAACATAGGCATCCACACATGTATCACAAAATGCAGCAACATCCGCTTTACCGGTTAAAAGATTCACTGCGGAACCTTGATGTGATCCTCCAAATAATACTTCTTTAAAGATTTTATCTTTTCCACCTTCCAGTAAATCCTCTTGAGTCAAATTTGACCACTCAGACTTTTTGGAGAAGTAAGCAGTAATTGCCGCAGAGGGAACCTTAAAGCCTGATGTAGAGCTATTGGAAACAAATGAGAACTTTTTACCTTGAATGTTGTCTATAGAATATCCGCTTCCACTTTTATACGCTTCTTCGTCTCCTTTTTTAACGGCTAACCAGCTGTAGTATACCGCATCTTCCAACGTACCTGATTTCCCGCTGTTAACCACTAATGGCAGTAACTTATCATTTTTATCATGTGCTTGAATATATCCTTGTGCGCCTAACCAAGAAATATGTGCATTTCCATTTACAAGTGCTTCTATGGCTACCGCATAGTCTGTGGTCAACTTATGGTCAACCTTTTTACCTGTTGCTTCTTCAATCATTCTTCCAAATTCTGCACGTGCGGGCTTCAAATCTTCCCCGGATTCATTTGGATACCATACCATTGTAATGGTGTCGTAATCATCATTGCCAACTTGTTGTCCCTCTGTTGAGCACCCTGCTAGAGCACCCATTAATACAGTGATAATCATCAGTATTGAAAATGTTTTTCTCATTTTTCTTTCTCCTTTTTTTGTGATCATTCGTAATAAATATTTAATTTATATCATCACCGATATCAACCCACTCTTTTAATACATAACGTTTTATTTGGATAAACATCCGGTGGCAGATATCAATGGAGATTTTTAAGCTATATTTCTGCATCAAAATATTGGATGTATTCAAAAGGTGTCTGTATCTCTCCTATTTGAACGTCGTCGCCATAAAAACCATGGTAGTCGCTTCCACCGGTTAAGATCAAATCATACTTGTCTTTGAGACCTTCAATGGTTTCATAATCCTGTGCTTTATGATCTTTGTGATAGATTTCTATACCATCCAGTCCACAATTTACTAAATCGCCAATTAAATCGTATGAATTGAGTTGACCCGGATGGGCTAATACTGCGATTCCTTTATCCCTTTTGATTGCCTTAACCGCATCCAGTGCATTAACGTATTGTATGTCTCTGGAGCAGATCCCTTCACCTTTGAACAGTTTTCTATATAAATCTGAGTATATATAATCGGTATATCCTTTTTGCAACAAAACATCCATAATGTGCTGCTTATAAAAACAGGTGCTGTCTTTCGCTTTTTCATTGACTTCTTCAACCGTAATCTCATAACCATTTTCATAAAGCTTTTCAATCTGCCATAAAGAGTTGAGATGACGTCTGTGAATAATCGGCTCACATAATTTTTTTATATTGGGTGCATCTAAATTAAAGTTGTACCCTAATATGTGGACCTTTTTATTTTTTTCAAAATTATAAGCAGATATTTCTATGCCCGGAATCACTCGAACTCCAAATTCCTTTCCAATCTCTATGGCTTTTCTTAGCCCGTCTGTCGTATCGTGATCGACAATCCCCAAATGCGTTACGCCGTTTTCTTTTGCCATTTGAATTGTTCTTATTATTGAATCACTGCTATCCGATACATTTGTGTGAACATGTAAGTCTGCCTTCATTACAACCACCTTTCTCGCTTCAATGTTACTTGTTTAAATCTTCGCTTTTGTTTATGTGGCATACGGCAGCTTATCGTAATGGCTTATAATCCCTTTTTGCATATTAAATTCTGTATCACATAAGCCTTCCATAAATTCTAAGTCATGAAAAATACCTAACATGGTTGTGCCTTGATCCTTTAACTGCTCTATTAGCTCCCGGACTTTCATTTTAGACGCATAATCTAAACTTGCTGTAGGTTCATCTAATAACAGGAGTCTTGGGCGTTTCACCATGGCTCTGGCTATATTCAGTCGTAATTTTTCTCCACCTGAAAATGTATTGGGATAACTATCCCATAGCTCTCTATCCAATTCAAAATGGGCTAACATCTTACCGGCTTGTATTTTGGCATAGTCTTTTCCTTGCCCCATTTCTATCACTGCCTGCTCAACAATTTGACGTGCAGTGGTCCGGGGCATGACATTCAGAAATTGAGATACATAGCCAATTTCATATTTTCTGAGGTAAATCATTTGCCTTTCGTTGGCCGTTGCCAGATTGATTGGTCCAAATCTTTTGGAATCATAAAATATTTTGCCGTCTTGAGGAAGGTATGTTCTATAGATAGACTTAAGGATGGTTGATTTTCCACTACCACTCTTACCGGTAATCCCTATAAACTCTCCTTCTTTCAAAATAATGTTAATGTCATCACAAGCCTTTATGTGCTTATTTAAATTGTGTAGAGTAAATGACTTGGACAGATTTTCGATTTTAAGTAAATATGTCATATAATCACCTATTTCCTATAATATTTATCTACAAAACAATTGATTTCTAATAAAAAGTCTTGGAATCTTTCTTGTATGGTTTCGTGTGACCAGTCCCACCATGAAATGGCTTCCAGCCTTTTAATGGTTTCTCTGTTGAATCGATTGCGGACAGGCTTTGCAGGTACACCTACAACAATCCTGTATGGTGCTACATTCTTTGTTACTACGGCGCCCGCACCTATAACAGCCCCATTACCTATTTTGACACCCGGCATGATAATGGCGCCATGTCCAATCCATACATCGTTTCCTATATAGGTTTTCTGTTTTTCCCTCCAGCTGAAAAAGGTTTCATCATCTTCCTCATCAAATCCATACATTTTTCTGCGATATGTAAAATGGTGTAAGGTTGGTCTTTCCATTGGATGGTCGGTAGGCCCGATTCTGACTGATGCCGCAATGCTTGTGAATTTCCCTATTTCTGCATTCTGTATGAAACAAAACTCGCCTGAGTATGAATAATCTCCAAATTCAACGTTTTCCAGATAGTTATACATACCAATCTCAGTAAAATGACCTAGATTCGAATTCAATATTTTACAACTTTCATGTACAAAAGGTTCTTGACTTAATTTTTTCTCATTCATGTTTTACATCCTATAATTCGTTTTAGAGATTAATATCCCGTCTACAAATACTGACGTTATAACGGGATAGCTGTCATCTATTTTCTCAATAATTAAAATATCAGCCTTTTTATTTTCTTTTATTGACCCAATTGAATCATCCATCTTAACCGCCTTTGCCGGGTTAAGGGTGACCAGTTTAAACATATCAGATAAGTCGTGACCATAATCTTCGTGTAATTTGAAGATGGCATGCAGCAGTGCAGCAGGATAATAATCACTGCACAGAATATCCACACTATCATGTTCAACTGCTACTGCAGCCGATAGATTACCGGAGTGGGATCCGCCCATCAAAACATTGGGGGCTCCGGCTAAAGCATACATACCCCGTTTTTTTGCTTCTTTGGCCACCTCTAAAGTAATAGGAAATTCACTTATGGTAGCCCCTAAGCTTTTAACAAGGTCTAATTTCTCGATGGAATCGTCATCATGAGATGCAAAGGCAATATTCTTTTCTTTGACCAGGTCTGCTATTTCTTTTATCATTTCAATGGTCATCTTTTCTTTGTTTTGACTGTTTTCTATGATTTCATCAATCTGTGTATCCGATAGATCACTGTATCCCTTTAACGTCTCTCGATATATTTCAAGATTACGATATTGACCTTGCCCAGGCGTGTGATCCATTAAAGAGACCAAATGCACCTTATCTGCATTAATATAATGCTTCAAATTATCGATCTGCTCTAAGTTATCAATCTCAAAACGAACATGAAAGCGATGACGAATTAAATGCTTGCTGGTATGGGTTTTATCTATCAAGTCCATAAATTTACAAACATTTTCTGGGGTTCTTACAGGGTTATTGCCAAACTCAGATGATTTATATAGAGAAAGAGAGTGAAACATCGTTGTAATACCATGTGCGATCAGCTGTTTTTCACATTCTCTTATGCTTAAATCAAAGTCCATTAAACTGGTTGGCCTGGGTGCTGCCATATGCTCTATATAGTCTGCATGAATATCTATAAATCCAGGTGTTATATAGCCGCCATTGGCATCAACCATTTCATAATCCTTATAGGCGTCCATTTCATTTCTTTTTATAATTTGCTTAATATTGTCATTCTCAATGACCAAATCATAGCCCGTAATAATTGAATCTTCTGTTACAATGTGACCGTTTGTAATGATGTACATGCAATAGTCCTCCTATTCTTATAGTAATGAGTGCACCAATTGTTGCGTATATGGATGCTGGGGATCTTCTAATATTTGATCTGTCAGCCCTTGTTCGATGACTCGACCATTGAGCATTACAATGGTTCTGTCAGCCAGCATTCTTATAACACCTAGATCATGTGATACGACAATCATGCTGATTCCTAATTTATGTTGAATGTCTTTAATTAAATCCAATACATTTGCCTGAACCGATAAATCCAATCCGGTGGTGACCTCATCCAGTAATAATAATGGTGGATTATTGGAAAGGGCTTTAGCAATTTGAACCCTTTGCTGCATACCGCCTGAAAAGTTTTTAGGCGCTTCTTTCATACGAAAAATCGGTATATTGACATGCTCCAGCAATTCTTTACCTCTTTGCTCCATATCATTAACTTTTCTATTGCCCGCTGATATGAGTTTTTCTGCAATATTACCGATTGATGAAAAATCCATTTTTAATCCTAATAAAGGATTTTGATACACTTTGCCTAATAAATGATTTCTAATGTATCGTTTTTGCTGGGAGGATTCATTGAATATATTGTTCTCTCCATTTTTATAATTTTGAATATAGGCTTTTCCACTGGTTACATCTTCATCGAAATACAGGCATTTCATCATGGTAGATTTTCCGCTGCCGCTTTCCCCTACAACCCCTAGTATTTCACCCGGATAAACTTCAAAAGAAACATCTTGACAAGCGTATACCGTCCCGCATACCCGGCAGTAGTTTTTATTCAACTTATCCGAACCCAGATCTTTGCATTCTTTGCATCCTTCTCCAAATTGTTTACGAAGATTATCAATAACTAACACCGGTTTTTCAAAGCTTTCCATTTTATGCACCACCTTTAACTTCTTTTTCCTCATTTAATTTTCCCAGACAATAACTTGAATCATTGCATTGATAATAAGTTTCTCCGGTTTTTTCATCTATTAATTCATCCAAGAAAACAGAGCCGGAACCGCATAGTTGACATTTTTTATTTTCAAAGGATTCGACTTCAAAGGGGTAATCGTCAAAAGCCAGTGAAACAATCTTTGTATATGGAGGTACGGCATAAATTTTCTTTTCTCTACCTGCACCTAATAATATCAGCGCTTTTGAGCTGTCCATTTTAGGATTATCGAAACGTGGTATCGGACTCGGGGCCATTACATATCGATCATGAGCACATACCGGATGATCGGCGCCTGTTGCCATACTGCCGTATTTCATGATCTGCTCAAATAACATCAACCATGCACCATTATATTCATTGTCCGCATGCAGTCGTTTTGTAACATATTCACTTGGTTCGACGTAGCGTAGAGGCTCAGGAATGGGAACTTGAAGCACTAATATTTGCCCCTCTTTTAAAGGCGCTTCCGGTATTCTATGTCTTGATTGAATGATAGTAGCATGGGCTGTGCGATGGGTATACTCAATACCTGTGGTTTTCTGTACGAGCTTTTTTATACTGACCGCATTCACTGATTCATCCGACCCTTGGTCAATGACCTTTAATATATCGTCTTTTCCGACCAGGGATAACGACAACTGCAATCCACCTGTTCCCCATCCTCGGGCAATGGGCATTTCTCGAGATGCAAAAGGAACTTGATAGCCCGGTATGGCAATGGCTTTAAGGGTTGCCCTTCTTATTTCTCTTTTTGAGCCTTCGTCGAAGAAAGCAAAATTATATTCTATCCTCATCCTACTATTCTCCTTTTTTAGTTTTGCGAACACTATCCAGTTTAGATTGAAAGGTTACATAATGTGGTAATTTTAAGTGAGAAATAAATCCTGTAGATTCAACTGAATCAATATGCAGCAAAACAAATTCTTCGTCATGCGTAGGATATCTTGGATCACCGGTTTCCAAACATTGATCTAAAATACTCATAGCGATGGCCTTGGTTTCATTTTGTCCATAACAAATCCCATATCCAATTTCAAATTCAATCTCAGTTTTACCGTGCTCTTTCTCAATCGGGATTGGAATTAACGACTCTACTTCTGTTACTTTTATTTCACCAATATAGAATGCATCTTCCTCATCATCGGATTGAGTTAATGGATCATTAACATAAATGGGTAAATTCCCGATACGAAGCTCTCCAACGGCGGGATGTGTTGAACCATAACCTCTGAGAGCTGCATAGCCCAGAGATGTAACGGCTCCGGTTTCGCCACGAGACAAGATTTGTAATCTTTCGCTTCGTTCTGTAGGAAATTCTAAATTCTCCTTCGTTACATCTTTTGGTGCTTTGTTGTTACACTCACAATCACAAATCAGCCCTTCATTTCTTAAATAATCCAGTACCTTCGGCAGCTGATTTAAATCCGTTTTCTTGATTGCCTCATCTGCTGGCTTTTCAAATTCTTCTAACCATGTTAAGCAGTCTTCTTTTGTTTCGTCCAATAAATCAAAATCTATTAAGCGATGGGTGTAGTCATATGATGCCCCTAAAATTTGCCCGCCCAAAATATCTTTAAAACTTGCAGAGATACGACGTTCTACTATCATATCTTCTGAATGCACGGTTCTTGAATAATGCTTTCTGGGGAGTGTGGAACGATACGCCCTTAATAAAAATACGGATTCTTCCGGGTTGCCTTCTGCTTGTTTTATCGAAAGTGCTGCCAGCTCTTCCGAATACAGACTGCTTTCAGACATGACCTGGTCAATCAAGCCGCGCATACCTGCTTCGATCTCTTTTACATTTAAGACTTCTTTTTTCTTCAAACGCTCATACTTTAATCTCTTTATTGATTCTTCAATCGCCAAAGAACCGCCTTTAACTGCTACATATGCCATATATATCACCGCCTATCTTAAAATTTGCGTTGTTCTGGGAATACCAACCAAGTTAGAATTTTTATCAACCATTATCATATCTACACCCAGAGGGTATTCAATATTTTTTAATCTGCGCTTTTCAACCCAATGGCCATTCAGGTCTACTTTTAATTCATTTTTATCTTTTATTCCCGGCCCTTGCAGAATCAACTCTCTTTCATTGGTAATCTGATTGACTTCAGCAATGATAGTGGCCGATTTATGTGGATCGATTAAATCACCTTCATATGCCTTCTCCAAAACCCTTTCCAGCTCACCATCGTTGACATCTTTCATAACAAAAATAAAATTCGCATTTTCAACCGTCTCCGGTTTCGCATATGTCAATTGACTGATCAATTGTGTCATACTTGCTTCATTCTCTGAAATTATTTTAAAGCTAACCTCTGCATCTAACAGCATTAACATGAGTACCAGAGTAGATGGGTAGAATTGTATTTCTAAATCCACTTTACTTGCTTCTTCATTTATACTGTTTATATGTCCCGGTCGAGACATGCTCTCCACTACCTTACGGTAAGCTTTTTGAATATCATGTACTAAGTCCAATTTCATGATCCATCTCCTCTATTCAACATCCATGGTTTCAAAATTAACCGTTGTCTTTAAAATCTTAGCCTGCTCTTTATCTTTCTTCATCTTAATATTCTTTTCTTCCTCTAACAGCAGTTCCCACCACCCTCCGGTTTCTTTTAAATCCGCATTATACGCAGCATCCACAACTGCTAAATAGCAGGCCAATTCCGGACAGTTACCATAAACCATTCCTATCCCTAAAGAATCTTGTACTTGCACCTTTGCTTCTGTCACCAACATTTCCCCTAAATAAAATAAATTCTTCTTCGCAGTCTCCCGCATCTCTATCATCACAAGCCCATTATTAGGCTCTTCTATGGTTTTAACATGATAATGCTCCATAATTTCTTCTGCCATTTTTTTCGCAACATTTATGGAGCCATTCACCAATATTTCTGTTCTCTGACGTCTTTTCATCATCTTTACCTCCCTTACAAACGCTATTATATCTTGTTGCCAAGTTGACAATTGTTAACTTTGCGTTAATCGTGTTAACTCTATATTAAGAATGATTGGGCCTTCCTCTACATAAAAAAACTACCCGATTGGGTAGTTTCAGACTGAAAGCAAAATACTTTGCAATTGAATGCAGGTGTATAGATATTCGTTTCTTGTATCCATTTGGTTAGAAAATTTAGGTGGTAGATTAGCTATAAAAGTCGTGCACAAACAGGACGTTTGTGAGCAGGTCTAAGCCATGGACGGCGATTACCTGCGGTTAGGCTTTTATAGTTAAGCTACCATCAAATTTTCTCCAAATGAATGCACAAACGAATATCTATACACCTGCATTCAATTTGTTTACAACCTAATGGGTAGTTTTTTCTTTACTTTATTTGGTATTTAAATACATCGCCTCGATAAATTATTTTACTAAATTCTAATATTTTTCCGGATATCATGTCCAAACAATTGCCTTCCAAAATGAGCATAGGGATTAGGTTCGTGCATTCAAATATTTCACGTTCGAAATGAGTAGGAAAAGAAACACTTAATATATTTTTTGATGAATCAAATGCCTTATACCCCTTGCTTCTATAATATTCAAACATTGACTTAATAGCTTGACCTTCTCTATGAATATCTTTAAAAACAGATTGGGCTACATAAGAAACATGCAGTGCTATGGGCTTATTATTTATGAATCTCAGCCGCCCAATCTTATAAACTTTATCACTTTTCTCAATACCTAACTCGCTGTATATCTTTTCATTATACTCAATCTCCTGACAAAATAGATTCTTGGAATAGAAATCATATCCTTTTCCTTTCATTTTTTCACTAAAGCTTACACTGCCTGAAAGGTGCAAATCAATTTTTTGCTGTTTATCCTTCAAATACCTTCCTTTACCTTGTTTAGAGTATAAGTATCCCATTTCTTCCAGTCTATTGTATACTTTCCTAATGGTAATCCTGGTTGCATGATACAAATCCGCCAATTCATTTTCTGATGGCAGCTTATCATTTTCTCTATATTTTCCTGAGACAATATCGTCTAACAGATGATCTAAAATTAAAGATTCTTTATGATCTTTCAATTTAACATATCCCTCTTTTTTAACTTTTTATAGGTACGTAACTTTCTATTTATCTTATTGTAGTAATGTTATTTGTAGGTTAAGTTTTTTTAAATTTAATGTTAAATACCTTTTTACTCAAAAAAAACAGAACAAATATATGGATAAAAGCTATGGTGAAATTATTTTTTCTTGGATAATTTTAATAACACCACAATCATTGTTGCTTTCTGCAATATAATTAGCATATTTTTTGACTTCCTCAGGTGCATTTTTCATGGCATAGCTAAAAGATGCTCTCTCAAACATGGAAATATCATTATAGTAATCTCCGAATACCATGGTCTCATGGATACCAATATCGAACTGTTCTTGAATCATTCTGATTGCATTGCCCTTATTGATCCCTTGATTCATAATGTCAAGCCAGATTTCTCCTACCAGATAATACTCAAGCATATCCTTATATTTTTTATGGATGCATTTTTCTATGTCCTGCAGGATACCATCTTGACAAAACAGTCCAATTTTAGTTATTTTTTCATCGATCTTCTTTAAGTCCTTAACAATTTTTATGGGTACTCTTAGCTCCTTAAATTTTTTAATAATATCGTCAGATGGGTTAGAAAGATGGGCATAGTCTTTAGTACATAGATATTTTTCTATTCCAATAGAATCACAGAATTGGATCACATCTAAAACCAAATCATATTCCATACTGCTCTCAAAAATTCTTTTTCCGTTTTTGCTGTACTGAATGTACGCACCATTATGCGCTACTAAAATAATATTGGGTTTCATCTTTTTAAAATCTTCATTTAACGTCCTATAAAATCGACCGCTGCACGCAATAAACAATATATTCTTTTCATGGACACCATTCATTACATCATAAAATTGATCATCTAATTTTCCATCATCATCTAAAAGTGTCCCATCTAAGTCTGTGGCAATGAGTTTTAACATAAAATTACCTCATAATTCTTTAGATTTATAGAGATTTCTGATTCTGTCTTTTATAGATGGAACATTTAAACCATACTTTTTATACAGTTCACCGGGTGTTCCTGACTCTCCAAAGGTATCGTTAACACCCATAATATCCATGGGCACCGGACGGTTGGTAACCACTATTTCTGCTACGGCACTTCCTAAGCCGCCATATATGCTATGGTCTTCTATTGTCATGATCCTTCCGGTTTTTTTTGCAGCGTTAATGATTAACGCTTCATCAATGGGTTTTATACTGGCCATATTAATGACTTCAACCTGAATGCCTTCTTTTTCTAATTCTTCTGCAGCAAGCAGGGCATGATAGGTCATAATACCATGACTGATTACAGTTATGTCCATGCCTGCTTTCAAGACACTTCCTTTACCTATCTCGAATGCTTTGTCATAAAAAAGGTCCGGCATCTCCCCTCTCCCTACTCTAATATAAACAGGACCTTCATACTCAATTGCTTTTTCCAAGACTTGTTTGGTTTCTATTGCATCGGAGGGCGCCAAAACTAACATATTTGGCATAGACCGCATCAGCGAAATATCTTCAAGTGCCTGATGTGTGGCACCGTCTCCGCCTACCGATAAGCCTGGATGTGTGGCCACTATCTTCACATTATTTCTGCTATATGCAATGCATTGCCTTATTTGATCATAGGCTCTGCCTGTTGCAAAAACAGCAAAGGTACTTACAATGGGTATCAAGCCTTCACTTGCCATCCCTGCCCCTGCGGACATCATATTCTGTTCACATATGCCCATATTGTAATGCCGCATTTGAAATTCTTTTTGAAACAAATGCGCTTTTGTTGGAGTCGCCACATCTGCATTGAGTACTACTATTTTATTATTCTTTTGACCTAACTCAACCAATGCTTCCCCCAATACATCTCTGGGTGATTTCATCCCATCGCCTCCTTAGAAGCTTTTATCTCTTTTTTAGCCGTCTGATACTGAGGGTCACTCATTTGGCTGCAATGCCAGCTTATATCATTTTCCATAAAAGAAACACCCTTGCCTTTTATGGTATGTGCAATGATAGCAGTAGGCTTTTCAGTATCTTGGTCATTTAAACTATCTAATATTTCTTCTATGTCATGGCCGTCTACACTCTTGGCGTTCCAGCCAAAAGATATGAATTTCTCTTTGATTTTGCAGTATGTTAGTTCATTGATTAATGTATCATCTAACTGGAGCTTATTATGATCTACAATGACATATAATTGGCTCAGATTATAGTGGTGTGCACAAGCAATGGCTTCCCAATTTTGCCCCTCTTGAAGTTCGCCATCTCCAACCATGACAAATACTTTACCATTAATGCCTTTAGCTTTTAATGCTAAGGCTTTACCTGCTCCATATGATATGCCTTGCCCTAAAGAGCCTGCAGTCATTTCTATTCCAGGTGTCATTGCCGCATTGGGATGACCTTGCAATATGGACCCCATTTTTTTAAAAGTTTTTAAATATTCCTTTGGGAAAAAACCTAAGTCACCTAAAATGGTATATAAGCCTAATGCACCATGTCCCTTGCTCAGTATAAATCGGTCTCTATCTTCAAGCAATGGATTTTTAGGGTCAATTTTCATTTTTTCATAATATAGTGCTGTTAATATTTCTATAGTAGAAAGTGCACCACCCATGTGGCATTTTCCTAATAGATACCCGTAATCGATTACTTCTTCTCTTATTTGTATCGCCTTAGCCTTCAGCTCTTCAACTTTCAATGCATCGCCCCCTTACTATGGTTGAACAGTAGTTGAACGATGGTTTAACAATGGTCGAACAGTGGTTGAACTATCGTTCAACTATTGTTTCACTATTTTTCTACTATTGTTTCACTATCGCTCCACTATTGCTCCACCATTGTTTCACTATCGCTCCTCTATCGCTCCACCATTGTTCCACTATCGCTCCACTACCGTTCAACTATTGTTTCACTATTGTTCTAATTAACAGCCCCAACTAACCAAACTTAAAAATTTGTTATTTAAATGAACAATCTTAATATATTGCCTAAGAGTATTCCAACCAAACCAAAATCAGCATCACTAAAGGTGGTATTGGCATAGCCTAAATCTCCAAGAACCGGTAATAGTAGTATGGGTAGAACCGTGATCAGAAGACCGTGGCAAAATGCTCCAAGTATAGCACCTCTACGACCTCCTGTGGCATTACCGAATACACCTGCAGTAGCACCGCAAAAAAAGTGAGGGACAACCCCAGGTATAATAACGGTTAAATTTAATGCCATCAATCCAAACATACCTACAACGCCTGCTGCAAAACTGGATAAAAATCCTATGAGAACAGCTGTAGGTGCATATGGGAAAACAACCGGGCAATCTAGTGCGGGTTTTGCATCGGGTACTATTTTTTCTGCAATCCCTTTGAATGCCGGAACAATTTCTGCCAATATCATTCTGACCCCTTGAAGAATAATGAATACACCTGCTGCAAAGGTAATGGCCTGCAGCACAGCAAATATCAAATAATGCTGTCCGCCGCTCAATCCTTCACTAAATCTCTTCCCTGCTGCTAAAGCAGATATCAAGAAAATAAC
This sequence comes from Clostridia bacterium, assembly GCA_028279945.1. GTDB lineage: Bacteria > Bacillota > Clostridia > Peptostreptococcales > JAAYPU01 > JAKSCF01. The sequence continues at coordinate 4,606 of JANQMT010000124.1, read as the reverse complement.
ACCCATTGTAAAAGCAATGGCGATGGGTGTATCTCTCAAAAATGACAGCCCTTTTGGTAATTGAATATCCTCTGTGGATTTTTCTTTATTCCCAAACCACTTTCCTACCAGTGCGGCAAGTACATAGCCCGTTGTTCCAAAATGAGCAAATGCGACTTCATCCGTACCGGTTATACTTTTCATGAAGGGTTGCGCCATGGCGGGAAAAATAATCATGGTAATCCCTAAGATTATTGATCCTACTGCTACTAAAGCAGTTCCTGTCATACCGCCTGCCGCAAGAATTGCAGCGATCATAATGCCCATATATAAAGTGTGATGGCCTGTTAAAAAAATGTATTTCCATTTGGTTACTCTTGCAATAATAATATTGACAATCATACCAAATAGCATAATGAGTGCCATTTCAGTTCCAAATGTTTTTTGGGCGATGGATACGATGGCTTCATTATTCGGCACAATCCCTGTTATATTAAACCCTTGCTGAAACATTTCTGAAAAAGAGTTCAGTGAACCGACAATAACCCCGGCTCCAGCTCCTAAAATGATAAATCCCATAATGGTCTTTAAGGTTCCTTTAATGCACTCTGTTGAGGATTTTTTTTGTGCCATCAGTCCTATTAATGCTACCAGACCTACTAATACTGCCGGTACACTTAAAACATCGTACATTAAAAATTTTAGAAATGTCATATTGACTCTCCTCTCAAAACAAAATACTTATAGTTGATGTCACCGTTTTTTTACGTCATACTTTCAAATAAATCATTGAATAATTCCAGTCTCATAAATGATTAGCTTTATGTTACAACACACCCAGTTTTTTAAAAGTTGCCTCCAGCTCGCTCTTCATATACGCCTTATCGATCATATTCTTAAGTGATATGACTTCTCCGTCAACATTTTCTAATTGGCTTGTTATATCTCTTGTTCCAATAAAGATATCAGCACCTAACCCTTTTGCAGAACCAAGGTCAGTATGATTCACTTCTCCTTCGATCCCTAATTCTTTTATAATGGATTTGATACTCATTTCCATCATCAAGCTGCTCCCCAAGCCAGACCCGCACACTACTAAAATTTTCACAGATTCACCTCCTTTTTATTTTGAATATGCTTCAATAATTTTGAGAACTTCTTCTTCTTTTACGGCATTAATAATGTTGGTTATGTTTTCAGAATGGCATAAGACACCCATGAGTTGTGATAAAGCTTTTAAATGGGTTTCATTATCAATTGCTGCAAGGGTAATGACTAACTTAACCGGGTCATTATCTTTATTGCCAAAGTTCACCGGTTCTTTTAAAGTCATCAAACTCATGGATAATTCTTTAACACCTTCTTCCGGTCTGGCATGCGGCAATGCAACACCTGGTGCGATCACTACAAATGGACCGATTTCTTTGATCTTACTGATCATGTTATGGATGTATCTTTTTTCTATATGTCCTTTGTTGAGCAGTATTTCACCACCTATATACACAGCATTTTCCCAATCCGTTGCCTCAGCATTTAATATAACGGTATCTTTTGTCAGCAAATCTCTTAACATGGGTTTTCCTCCTTTATGTTTGTTCGTAGTTCTATCTCTATTTTTAAGAATATAGGTGATCTCATTTTGAAGTTGTTCATAGTTTTCAACTTTGCTGTGATTTGTAATGGCATTCATTATTTCTATAACCGTGTCATCTACATCATTTCTTTTCTCTCTTTGAGTGATATGAAGTGTCTTTTGGATTAACCTGCAGTCTTCAATATTCAATAACGGGCTTACGACTATGGTTGGGATTCTCTCATCCTCTATATAAATTGTAGAAATAATAAAGTTAATATCTTGATGCAAATATTTAGAACGATTTAAAGATGAAATGGTATCTACTACATTAATTTGGGGAAATTTGATCCTTAGCTGCGCTTCTAACAATTTTGCAGTACCTACTCCGCTGCCACATATCACTAATACATTGATCTTTCTACCCTCATGGTTTTCTTGGAGCTGTAAGGCCGAACCAAAATGCATGGCTAAATATCCTATTTCATCATCATTTGCCTTGATATCAAATTGTTCTTCTATACGTCTTACGGCATTTTTTAAGGTGAGAAATATATCTTTGTACTTAATTTTAATCTCCATTAATATAGGGTTGTGTATCTGAACACCAAACTTTAATCTATAAATAGCAGGCCTTAGATGTAAAATAAGGTTTTTAGCCAGGTTGGCTTTATTCCTTAAAACAATGCCATATTCTTTTTCAAAGTTTTCGATGAGTCCCCAGGTTAATTCTGAAATCGGCTCACTTTCATACTGATGGTTTAAATCTTTATAAATCTTAGTACCTACCAGATGCATAGCAATATAACCGACTTCATCTTCCGGAATGCGAATTTTAAACTTCATCTCCAATTTCTTTGCCAATTTATCAGCAACATGGTACTCTACAAATGTTTTTATCCTATTTAAATTGCTGCCGTCCATCTTAATTTCTTGATTATCTTTTAATCTTTTAATGGCAATCGCAATATGTGTAATCAGATTGATATAAGAATTGTATATAAATTCTTTTTCCAGTAAGTTTTCAACATGTTTGACACATGCTTCGATATAATTTATATCTATATCTTGAAATAAACTTTTTAATTCTTTGGATAGTCCATTGTCCACTGACCCTTTGCCATTAATGATTTTAATCATGTCGATGGCCTTATCTTTTTCATAGATTTGTGTCATCAATTCCTTTACAGCCGTTCTTTTTCTGTTTTCTTCTCCTTTCAAAAAGTAACCGACTCTCGGTTTACTTACCAGCTCTACACCTCTGTCATGAAACCAAATTTTTAATGATTTGAGTTCCTTAATCAAAGTATTTTTACTGATCAGTAAATCTTGTTCCATTTCCTTAATGGTTATGGGTTCTTTAGAATCTAAAAACTTAAGGGAAATAATTTTTTTCCTTTCTTCTGAAGAATTCACATAGGCGTACTCATCTATATTATTAAGCAGTGATTGGACTGTCTTTTTTTGCGCTTCATGTATGGTAATCCCTTTACCGGGTATTCGCACTAAAGTATCCAGCGCTTTGCTTTTTAACCAGTCATCTAACTTATTGAAGTTATACCGAACAGCCCTTTCTGAAACATTTAAAGACTCCGATAGAGCCTTAACCGTTATGGGTTCTTCTTTTTCAATTATTTTCAATAAAATGGTACTGCATTTTTTATCTATAACCATTTTGTCCATCCCTTTTCTTTAAATTTTATGTCGCTGTATCTGGGTATAAACGTTCAATTAATGTCATAGGACACACTGCAAATTCAGACTATATTCTGTAATATTTAAAGGCTTAGTCAGCATGTCCTATATAAATGTATTCTCATTTTTTTTATATATTCTCAATAAAAAGCCACCCTTAAAGATGCCGTCATCATTAAGGGTGGTTTTAAACCGGATAAAGATTATTCATTGTATACTTTTGTCGAAAGTTTGTCAATTAATGGTAATGAGAATCAAAAAATAAACGCGTTTAAGCCTTTAAACTTAAACGCGTAACGGTTTTTAACAATTAATTATATCTTTAGTCTTTCTTATAATGAATGAGCTTTTGAAAAATAAAATAATTAAATTCGTCTAAAGCATCTCTGGTTTTTTCAATCTTTGCCTTTGCGATTACACCTTCGAAAGCGCTGACGATAAAGGAGGCTAGTTTTTGGGCTTCCTTTTCTTCCAATTGATTGCTGGTTATCAGTATTTTTGCGATTTCAGAACTTAGCCTGTCTGTCCATTTTTTTAGGTACTGCCTGGCTTCTTCATTGACATCTGAAAGTTCTAAAGCAAAGTTGCCAAAAGGACATCCACGCTTAAATTCTAAAGACTCAAACCGTTCAAAATAGGCCCCAAAAAAATCAGTCAGTCCTTTTATTGATGCCTCAAAGCTATCGAATATTTTAAATGTTTCATTATCAAAAAACTTAATCACTTCAATCAGCAAATCTTCTTTGCTTGAAAAATAATAGTAAAAACTCCCCTTGGGTACTTCTGCAGCCTTTAATATACTTGCGATGCCCACGTGATGGTATCCATATTGATGAAATAAATCAGCCGATACTGCAATAATCTTTTCTTTTGTATTCAAATTTATCACCTCTTAATAATGACCCACATACAAAATACGCTTCATTCCTCATTCTATCCCATTGTTTGCATTTTGTACTTTATCTTTTGGTCAGCTCCAAACTTCATATCATGACTACATCATTATATTATATCTATCATTTAATATAAAGACAGGTCAGCAATAAATTTATAAACAATCATTAACTCAGATTAGAAGTTAAGAAAGGGTACGAAATTCCTACCCTCAGATTATCTAAAAAGTACTAGAAAAATGAATGCAGGTGTGTGAATATTCGTTTTTTTGTGTTCATTTGGTCAGAAAATTTAGGTGGCAGATGGGCTATAAAAGTCGTGAACAAACAGGACGTTTGTTAGCAGGTATAAGTCACGGACGACGGTTTGCCTGCGGTTAGACTTTTATAGTTCATATGCCATCAAATTTTCTCCAAATGAATACATTAACGAATATTTATACGCCTGTATTCATTTTTCGATAGC